>CAMATI010000249.1 GCA_945861095.1 Asaia bogorensis
GCCAATTTCACGGATTTCGGCCGCGCGATGCTGACTTTCTTGCGCGATGAAGTGCCCGAAAAATGGCAGACCTACTGCGATGAGGTCACCGATAATTTCAGGATCATCGATCCTACGGATTTTCGGATTCTTGCGTGAGCAGGGTATACGATCCGGTTAATGGGCGGATGCATCGGCCTTTGGCCGTGTGGACGCATCGGCCTTTGGCCGTGTGGAAGCATCGGCCTTTGGCCGTGTGGAAGCATCCGGCCTTTGGCCGTGTGGAAGCATCCGGCCTTTGGCCGTGTGGCATGGCGGGGGCACTGGATGACCCCACAGGATGACCCCACCGGTGTTTCCAGCAGATGGTCGCAACCCTGATCCCGCCGGACGGGCCTTGATCGGCACGGCGGGTTGCGGGCAGGCTTGCGACCAATCCATGCGGGCACACCGCGAACACCGGATCCGTTACACGCGCACGGACGGATCCCGACCGCACAGGCAAAGGAGCGTCTAATGACAGCAGGACAGCCAAGATTTACGGCAAAAATCGCCCTGGTCGCGGGCGGAGCCTCCGGGATCGGGCTGGCGATCACGCGCCGGCTGGTGGCGGAAGGCGCCCGCGTCGTGGTGGGCGATGTCAACCAGGACGGGCTGGGCGCGGTGCGCGCCGAACTGGGCGCATCCATTGTCGGCCTGACCTGCGACGTAACGCGGGAAGCCGACGCCGAAGCGCTGGTCGCCGCCGCGGTCGAACATTTCGGCCGCCTGGATGCCGCTTTCAACGTCGCCGGTGCCTCCCGGCCCGGCTATATCGTCGATCTGGCCGAGGACGAGTGGGATTTCACCGTCGATCTCTGCCTGAAAGGCGTGTTCCTGGGCATGAAGCACCAGGCCAGGCAGATGATGCGCCAAGGGCCGCGGGACGGATCCGGCGGCGCCATCGTCAACATAGCGTCCCTGAACGCGCATGTGCCGATGTTCGCCGGATCCGCCTATGTGTCCGCCAAGGCCGGGGTCGAGGCCCTGACCAAGAACGGCGCCCTGGAATTCGCCGAACACGGCAT
The DNA here is from genome assembly GCA_945861095.1 of Asaia bogorensis. Taxonomy (GTDB): domain Bacteria; phylum Pseudomonadota; class Alphaproteobacteria; order Acetobacterales; family Acetobacteraceae; genus Rhodopila. The sequence goes on from CAMATI010000249.1 coordinate 1,047, forward strand.
CCGAGTGAACGCCATCCTGCCCGGCCTGGTGCAGACCCCTTTGACCCGGCGGCATTTCGACAACCCCGACGCCCTGGCCGCCTTCGTGCAACGCATCCCGCTCGGCCGCCCGGCGCAGCCCGAGGAAATCGCCTCCCCCTGCCTGTATCTTGCCAGTGACGACGCCAGCTACGTATCCGGCGCCAGCCTGCTGGTCGACGGCGCCTGGGCGGTCAGCGGTTATCCCGACATGCGCCCATTCCGTGGCCCGGTGCGCTGGAATGGGGGAGGGGGCTGAACGCCCGCGCCTGCGTGGAAGCCATTTCTGTCCAACCCCGCAAGGAGGCCGACACCAGCCGTCCCGGCCCAAACCGGGTGTCCGCGCGGGGTGCCCGGGCGGCGGGCTTGTGGTCAATGGCCGGGAACCGGCGGCAACGGCTGCGTGCCAGCGCGGTAACGGCCAGCCGAACGCGGCGGTTGGCGTCGTTGCAACCGCCGCGGGCTGGGTCATGGCTTCGGCCCGCCGCCCCGATCCGCCCGGGCCTTCAGGAAATAGGCGCCGGAGACGCCGCCGTGGATGGCAATTTCAACCACTTGCCACGGGTGGGTGACGATCAGCCAGAGCGTCAGAAGCAGGTACGCGGCGGCGATCAGGTGGTCTGTGGTGAGGTGGCGCATTTTGATTGGGTTCTCCCGTTGCGATTGCGTCTGGGAGACCCTATTCTTAGGTCATGAGGCGATAATAGTTACCAAATACCGGAAGGACGGGAATTTACAGTGTGCACCCAAAGTGAAAAGGAAGAAATCCGGAAAAATTCCGGAAAATTTCCGCCCTTCAAGCAACGGTTCCTGCAACACGTGAACGCCGGCACGCGGCCCGACCGGAAAGCCGGCGCGCAGACCGTGCCGTGGGATGCCGCCAGCCTGTCCAAAGCCTTGGCCGTGGTCATGAAGGGCACCGCCCCGGACGTCCGCACCATCCGCAACTGGCTCAACAACAACGACATCCCGCAGGAACGCTTCATCGTCCCCATCCTGACCATCCTATTCGGCGACGATCCCGCCCTGGCCGAGCAGCGGACGGAGTTGCAGGATTCGTGGCGCCTGTCGCGCCAGGCGCCGCGCCCGTCCGCGCCAGCAACCCAATCCATGCAGTCCAACCACCCGCCAGACCCCGATCCCGTCCCACCCGCCGCCGAGCAGTGGAAATTGACCGATGCGGAGAATATCGGCCTCGGTCTGGCGGCGCTGTATCTGCATCTGCCTGCCACCAACGATGCCAACAATTTCCTGTTGCAGGTCTCCCTCTCGTTCGCCCGACGACCGGATGAGATCGAGGGCGTTTCCGTCCGGTGCGGCCTGAAAACCGCGCGGATCGTGCCGAGCTGGACCCATTGCCAGCCGGTCGAATGGATGGAACAGGACCACGTGACAGAAGCGGCCGGGGAGATTACCGTGAACGGCCCGCGCGACGAAGCCTCCGGCCCTCTGGTGGGCCGCACGCTATCCAACTCGGCCTTGATCCGAGTGGCGCCAACCGGCGGCGGACTGCCGGCCGTGACCCTGTCGCTGCGCAGCCTGAAGCGGAACCTGGAAGTGGTGCCGGACGACCCCGCCCAGGACATATCCAACAATCGCGCGAAATTCCTGCAATTATTTCTGCAGGAATGCCAGGTTTCGGAGTCGGCTCGGATGGTAACGTGGAGCCGGTCCCGCCTGGAAAGGAAGCCCGACTGATGAAACTGACGGCGCAGCAACGACGGATCGCGCGGGACATCCTCTGCACCCCATCCGACGATTTCGCCTCTCTGGTCCAGGCCGCTCGGCTGGATCGGACGCGCGCGTTCCGGGAGGCGGATTTGCGCCATGTGGATTTCGGCACGGCCGATCTGGAACGGTTCGATTTCAGCGGCGCCGATCTACGGGGCGCGGATTTAAGCCGAGCGCGTAACAAAGACGCGGCGGTGTTTGCGGGGGTGGTTGCCGATGCAACGACACGCGGCCTGCCGCTGCCGCCCCCGCCGGCCGATTTTGACTTGAAGGAGGCGACTCGGGTGATCCTGGCGGGAACAGCACCCCCCGCTCCATGGTTTCCGTATATCACGAAATTGTCGTTTCGGGGAGAGGCGTTGTCGGACCTGACCCCGCTCGCCGGTCTCCCCGCACTGCAAACCCTCGATCTCGACCGCACCCAGGTGAGCGACCTGACCCCGCTCGCCGGTCTCAACGCTCTGCAATCCCTCTGGCTCAACAGCACCCAGGTGAGCGACCTGACCCCGCTCGCCGGTCTCAACGCACTGCAATCCCTCGATCTCGACAGCACCCAGGTGAGCGATGTGAGCGTGTTGCGGCAGTCTGGTTTGAGTATTTCCAGGGGGTAGGTGCGTCTGGGAGTCCCCGATGTCACAGTCAGAACGACTATCTCAGGGACAAGGACTTGTTGATTTGAATCGGTCAGGCGGGACCTCGACAGTTTGTCATCCTTACCACTTATCAGCACAATAAGTGACATTTAACAGCACAACCGCCAAACTCCCCCCATGTTCGCCCCTGTCTTCCACCTGACCCCCGCCATCGCCAAATCCCTGATGGCGATCGAAGCAGCGCGCACCGCGATCGAGGTCTTGCCGATCGACGTCCCCATGCTCGCAACCTTGCGCCAGACCGCCCGCCTGCTCGCCACGCATCTGTCCACCCGGATCGAGGGCAACCGCCTGACCCAGGCCGAGGTACAAGACGCCCTGACCGGCGCCCATTTCCCGGGGCGGGAACGGGACGAAGCCGAGGTCCGCAACTACTATCGTGCCCTGGAAGCGATCGATGCCCTGGCGGCGGCACACGGTCGGATCAACGAAACCGACCTGAAGCGCATCCACGGTCTGGTCATGACCGGCCGCCGCAACCCGACGCGCTATCGTGACGGCCAGACTGTCATCCGAGACGCTCGGTCAGGCGGCGTCATCTACCTGCCGCCGGAGGCCGCGGACGTGCCCGCCCTGATGCGGCAGTTGTTCGCCTGGATCAACCGGGAGATGCAACAAAGCCACCTCCCAGCCCCGATCATCGCCGCGCTGGCGCATTACCAATACGCCACCATCCACCCCTATTACGACGGCAACGGCCGCACCGCTCGTCTGCTGACCAACCTGATCCTGCACAAATCCGGTTATGGCCTGAAGGGCATCTACAGCCTGGAAGAGTATTACGCGCAGGACGTGCAAGGCTACTATGCCGCGCTCGCGACCGGGCCATCGCACAACTATTATTTTGGCCGTGTGGAAGCGGACGTCACGGGTTTCGTTGCATATTTCTGTACCGGAATGGCGTCCGCCTTCACCACCGTCCGCGCCCGGGCGACCGAGGCGTCGCAACGCCAAACCCCTGACCTTGCGGCGCTGTTGCGGCAACTCGACCCGCGCCAGCGCCGGTTGCTGGAACTGTTCCGCGACAGGGGCAGCGTGACGGCGGGGGAGATCGCGGGTTTCCTCAAGCTGGGCCACCGCACGGTCGTGGCGCTCTGCCGCGGCTGGGTGGCCGCCGGATTTCTGTGCGCAAGCGATCCATCCCGCAAGAACCGCGCCTACCGGTTGGCCGAGCGGTATGAGGGGGCGGTGGGGGAGGGGCGATGGAGATAGGGGGATGGGCCGCGTGGATTGGCGGGTTGCCCCAATGCGGTTTGGGGCGGGAGCGGCGGGTTCGTGGCGTTGGGGTCGCCGCATGGCCCGGGGCGGTGGCGCATTTTGGTGTTGCTCAACGATCGGGCAGGGTGGCGATTTTCGCGGCAGGGGAAAAATGAAGGTTAACCGCGCCTATCCGGAACGAAACCCCGGGTTTTCCGCGCCTGACCGGAACAAAAACCCCAGTTTCCGGCGCTGGTTTGAAACAGATTACCAAAAATCCATACTTAAAGCAATATCTCAAAACGATCGAAAACACGGTGTGAATTCAATCTTCTGTCGGGCGTTCCTAACCTAAAATATCAGCTTTCGGGCATCCCCGAATGGCGACCGAGTGCGGCGTATCAGGAATGGGACGGGTTTTGTTAACCCTTGCACAGGGATTCTACATATCTCATGGAATCAACGCACTGTGTGACGGCTCTGATCTGAAATCGGAGCTATTTTGCCGATTTTCTTGCCTGTCGAGGCGATTCAGCGTAGTGAACAAACGATGAATCCACGCTTTATCCCGCTGAATCTCGCATGATAATCCCTCGGCGGGATATCAATTGGCCGCGCGGACCAAGCATCGGATCTCGCGCGCGCGGTCCGTGCCATCCGGGCGGTGCCATCGCCGCGGTCGGCTCGGGCGGGCGACCGGCGGGGTGGGGAACGGCGCCGCCGAACCCGTCCCATGAAGGGATGGGACGTGGCCGTGGACAGTGTACGGGTCACGGCTGGGATGCGCCCAACGACGCACCAACCGCCCGCACCTTCGTCCGGAAGCGCACGCCGGCGGCTCGCATCGGACCATACCCAATCCCGGGGGAGAGCCAGCCGGATGCCGATGCGGCGGGGGGCTGAAACGGGCATCGTGCTCCCTTGCCTCCCCTCCGACCCTGCCGTAGCGTCCTGCCGGAGAACACCCCAGGACACTAGGCGAGGACTCCAAGATGGCGAAAATCCTGATCATTCACGGTGCCGGCATGAACATGCGCGGCAAGGTCCAGACCGAGGTTTTCGGCAAGATGACCCTGCCCGAATACGACGCCCATATCCGCGCCTATGCCGCCGAACTCGGGGTCGAGATTGAGATATTCCATTCCAATATCGAAGGAGAGGTCGTCAATCGCCTCTATGACGCCAACGACCAGGGATTTGACGCGGCGTTGGTCAACCCGGCGGGGTTTTCCCGCGGTTATGCCGCGCTGACGGCGGCGATCAGCCAGTCCCGGTTTCCGACCATAGAGGTGCATATCAGCAATCCCGTTCGGCGCGGCCCGGTGTCCGACACCGCGCAGGTCAGCCTGGGCATCGTCGCCGGGTTCGGCGTGGCCGGTTATTATCTGGCGTTGCGCGGCGTGCGAGACATGCTTGCGTCGAAATGAATGATGTGGGGGGCGGCATGGAAAGCCTGACATCCGGCAATTGCTTCCACCACGTGGCGATCCGCGCGGTGGATTTCGACGAAACGGTCCGATTTTATACAGAAGGCCTGGGATTTCGGGTGCATTTCCCGTTCTCGGTGCCGGGGCGGATCGACCGCGCGGCGTTCCTCGATGCCGGGGACGGGCGGTTTGTGGAGGTGTTCGGCCAGGAATCGAACGTCCAGTCGGAAGGGCGGAAGCGCCTGCCACAGGAAGAACGGACCGAAGGCGCGTTGCTGCATTTCTGTCTGCGCGCTGCCGACACCGATGCATCCTTCGCGCGGGCGATCGCGGCGGGCGGCGTGGCGCGGATCGAACCGGTGAGCCGGCGTTTGAGCGAGGATCCGGTGGTGGAGGTGCGCATTGCCTTCGTGACCGGGCCGAACGGGGAAGTGATTGAATTCCTGCAAAGCGCCCAGATTTGACTTCAGGCGCGGTCCCCATGCGCCGCGCGGAATTGGACCTGACGAAGCGGTCTGCCCGGGTGACATGATGCGAACCAATCGTGCCATGACCCCGGAAGGATTGCTATCATGACTGCCAGCCAGACCGACAAGGTCACTCGTTTCCGCGCCCTGCACGCTGCGCCGGAGGTTTTCGTCATCGCCAATGCCTGGGATGCGGGATCGGCGCGCATCCTGGCGGGGCTTGGATTTCCGGCGCTCGCCACGTCGTCCGGTGCATCGGCCGGCGTGCTGGGCCGCCGGGACGGTGCGGTCACGCGGCAGGAAGCGTTGGACCATGCGCTTGCCATCGTCGGTGCCACCGATCTGCCGGTGTCGGCCGATTTGGAGAAGGGTTTCGGCGATCGGCCGGAGGACGCAGCGGAAACCATCCGCCTTGCCGCCGGTATTGGCCTTGCCGGTGGGTCCATCGAGGATGCGTCGGGCGATCCTTCCCGTCCGATTTTCGAGTTTTCGCATGCCACGGATCGGATTGCCGCGGCGGTGGAGGCGGCGCGGGCCTCGGCGCATGGTTTCGTGCTGACGGCGCGGACCGAGAATTTCGTGCGCAACCACCTCGACCTGGACGATACGATCCGTCGGCTGGTCGCGTTCGAGGCCGCGGGGGCGGAAGTGCTGATGGCGCCGGGTCTGCCGGATTTGGCTGCGGTGCGGGCGGTTTGTGCGGCTTTGTCGCGCCCGTTCAATTTCATGGGCGGAATTCGCGGCAAGTCGTTCACGGTGGCGGCGCTGGCGGAGGCCGGGGTGAAGCGGGTCAGCCTGGCTACGTCACTGTACCGTATGGCGATGACCGGGCTGGTCACCGCGGCGCGGGAGGTGAAGGACCATGGCACGTTCGGCTACCTGGACGCCTCCATGACCTCAGCCGAGTCGAACGCTTTCATGCAGGGGTGAGCCGCCACGCCGGGATGCCGCCATCGAAAAACTATAGAGCCTGTCTCGACCCAGCAGGAAGACGCGGCCTCCGCGGGGAAACAGCGAGGCGATGGCGGGATCGCTTACGTCCAATCCTCCGGTATAGGCGCCGAACGCCGGCATCATGATTCGGTGCGGGGCGGTCACGAAGCAGGGGCGGCTGACGGTGGTGCCTCGGGCGGGGATGGCGGCTTTGGGGTGGTGGTGGCCGACGATTTCGGGGCTGTCGGATCGCGGCAGGGCCTGGTGGCGGAAGCTGATCGGGCCGGTCGCGAACTCGGTGACCCAGTCGCCGCCGACGCCTTCCGGCGGGGTTGGATCGTGGTTGCCCTGCACCCAGATGAAGCGGTGCGCGCGGGTCATCGCGTTCAGGCGGGTCCGTTCGCCAGGCGGCAGGCGGGCGGCGCCGGTTGCATCGTGGAACGAATCGCCGAGCGCCACGACAGTGGTTGGTTTGTAGCGGCGCAGCAGGGAGGCAAGGCGGTCCAGAGTCGCGTGCGTATCCCAAGGCGGGAGCAGCATACCTTTGCGAGCGAAGGCAGAGCCTTTTTCCAGATGCAGATCGGACAGCACCAGCATCCCGGTCGCCGGCCAGAACAGCGCGCCAGCGGGATCGAGCATCAGCCGTTCGCCGGCGAGATGGATGGGGGCGGCGGTCATGCGGGGTTACAGTGGCTCGCCGCCGGAGAGGGTAAGGATGGTGTTGAGGAGGGACTTCAGTTCCGGGCAGGCATGTGCGGCGATGGTGAGGTCCTGGTCTCGCAGAATTGCAGACGCATGGAGGATTTTCTGGAAATCCGCCCCCTTGCTTCCGGTCCGGAACACCTCTCTCAGTAATTTCGAGGGTGGGCGGTCATGATTGACGGTTTCCGGTTGTTGGCTCGGACGTTGTCGATTGCTGCCGGCAAGTCGCTGAATCCGAGACCAGTACGGCAACAGCCAGGCTTCGAATTCGTGTTGGGCGGCATGGGGATGGAAGCGAGGTTCGTTGCCAACCCAGGCGCGCATGGCGGACCTGGCGTCCAACCCGGTGGTGAATTCCCGCGGCTCGGTGCCGGTGTAGACATCGGTCAAGGCAACGACATGGTCGTGGATCGCGAGAAGCCGCATGACCTCCCGTTTCAGGGGGTCACGCTTGGGAATACGGCCGTTGGATGGGTAGAAACTTAGAGAGGGCAAGCTGGTCGGGGATTGTCTGCGCAACAATGCCATCAGCGCGGGTTTGAGCGCACGTTCCGTGGCTCCCTCAACGATCACCGCGATTGAGACGGTCACGATCGTCCGCCCAGGAGTCCTTTGCCCCACAACTGGTCGAGTGTGTAATCCTCCAGCCAGTCCTTCAGATCGAGATCGTCGGCCCACCGGGTACTGAGACCTCCGGTCTGGTCGTAGTCGCAGGCAAGGATTTCTTCCGGTTTCAGGAAGCGGATAAACCGGTCGGAGTGTGTGCCGACGATCAGTTGCGTGCGCGATGACGCTTCACGCATCAGTTCCGTCAGGAGTTGCAACATTTCCGGATGCAGGCTGACCTCGGGTTCGTCGATCAGGGTTACCTGAGGCAGACCCGGGCTTTGCAGCAGGGTCGTCAGCCAAAGGAAGCGCAATGTGCCTTCCGACAATTCGCTGATATCGAAAACGCGGGTAAAATCGCGGTCGCGCCAACCCAGGGTGATGCGCCCGGCAGCCACGGCGGGGAAATTCAGGCCATCAAAGGTCGGGAAGGCAACCGTCAGCGCGTTTTCGATGGCCTGAAAGCGGTCGCTGTCAGTCTCTCTTATAGTGTAAAGACAGGACACGAGGTCCTCACCATTCAGGCCGGGTGTCTGGGCCGGTGAGATCGTTTGCGGCGTACGAATGGGTGCGCGCGCGGACACGTCCACCGGTCGGTAGACCTCGGATATTCCGACAAATTTCTTGATCCAGTGCGGGCCACCCAACGCGAACTCACCGCCCTGCACAAGCGCGCTCTCCTGTCGGTTGTATGTCCCGCCATCAATGACCTCCTCATCGCTCTGACGCATCAGCAGCGGATTGGCGCTTCCCCGAAGAGCGTCAGAAGGTGTCCCCCCGGTGTTCGGATAAAGGCCTGTCCAGCGTTCGGACTGAACGACAAATCCCAGCCGCTCGCCGTTGAGTTGAAGGCGATATGTCCGAGGTTCAGAGCCACCCGGTTCAGGTCTCGTTTCAAACCGAAGAGCCAAATGGCCCGTCTTGCCATCGGCCGTCAGCAGCGAGGCCATCCCGCCAAGCTCGGAAATCGAACTCTGCAACTTGCGGTCGATGGCACGGGCCATCAGCCGAAAGACCTCCAGGAATGAGGTCTTACCCACTCCGTTTGCGCCGATCAGCACGTTGATCGGGCGTAGACGGACATCGACCGAGCGAAGCC
>CAMATI010000250.1 GCA_945861095.1 Asaia bogorensis
AGAAGCGGGAAACCGGCCTCGTTCATTTTTTCACCGGATCAGCATGAAGATGCCGATCAGCGCGACGACGCCGATCAGCATGACAAAGGCGTAAACAGCCAGCGAACCGTTCTGCAGCTTGACGATCTGTCGCGAACCGCCGGAGGTCAGGCCGGCAAGCCCGTTGGGAATTCCGTCGATCACGGCGGCATCGCCGACCTTCCACAGGCCGCGCGCCAACCCGACCAGCGGGCGCACGATGACGGCGTCGTAAAACTCATCGAAATACCACTTGTTCAGCAGGAAGTTGTAGATCGGCCGGAACGTGGACGCGAGCTTCAGCGGCATCAGCGGGCTGACCATATACATGTAGTAGGCAAGCCCGATGCCGCCGGCGATCATCAGCATCGGCAGCAGCTTGACCCAGCTCGGCGCGTGGTGAGCCGCTTCCAACGCATGGTTGTTCGGGCCGTTGAAGATGCTGGCCCCCCAGAAGGCGGCTTCCTGACTGCCCACGAACCAGCCCTGCAGCGCCCAGCCCGCCAGCACGGCCCCCGTGGCCAGCGCGAACAGCGGCACCAGCATGACATAGGGGCTTTCATGCACATGGCTCAGCACATGGTGATCGGCGCGCGAACGGCCGTGGAACGTCATGAACAGCAGCCGCCAGGAGTAGAACGCCGTCAGGAACGCCGCCAGGACCGTGCACACGAAGGCATAAGTGCCGACAGCCGAATGCGCGCCCCAGGCGGATTCGATGATCAGGTCCTTGGAGAAGTAGCCGGCAAATGGCGGGATACCAGCCAGCGCAACGTTGCCGATCCACATCACGGCACAGGTCACCGGGATCAGCTTCGCGAGGCCACCCATCCTGCGCATATCCTGCTCATCGGACATCGCGTGAATGACCGAGCCGGCCCCCAGGAACAGCAGCGCCTTGAAAAACGCATGGGTGATCAGGTGGAAGACCGCCGCCTCATACGCGCCGACACCCACCGCCACGAACATGTAGCCCAACTGCGAACAGGTGGAGTAGGCGATGACCCGCTTGATGTCCGTCTGGGTGCAGCCGATCGTCGCCGCGAACAGCGCCGTGGACGCGCCGATGAAGGTCACGAAGCCCAGTGCGTAGGGCGCGAACTCCATCATCGGCGACATGCGCGCCATCAGGAACACGCCCGCGGTGACCATCGTCGCGGCATGGATCAGCGCGGAGACCGGGGTCGGGCCTTCCATCGCATCCGGCAGCCAGACATGCAGGCCGATCTGCGCCGACTTGCCCATGGCGCCGATGAACAGCAGGAAGCCGATGACCTCCAACGCCGGGAAAGTCTTGCCGAAAAGAGTGTAGGTGTCCGCGGCATGGGCCGCGACGGCCGGGAAGATGACCGCGAACTCGATCGAGCCGAATTTCAGGAAGATCAGCGACAGCCCAACCGCGAACGGCAGATCGGCTACGCGGTTGACGACGAACGCCTTGATCGCGGCCGCACAGGCCGACGGACGATCATACCAGTAGCCGATCAGCAGGTAGGAGCAGAGGCCGACGCCTTCCCACCCGAAGAACAGTTGCAGCAGGTTGTCGGCAGTCACCAGCATCAGCATCGCGAAGGTAAACAGCGACAGATAGGCGAAGAAGCGATAACGCGGGCGCTCGTCGTGACCCATGTAGCCGATGGAGTAGACGTGGATCAGCATGGCCACGAACGAGACCATGCCGACCATCGCGGCCGACAATGTGTCGTATTTCAACGCCCATTCGACGTGAAAACGTCCGGCCTCCACCCACGGGGCGAGCGAAATCACACCGGGTTCGTGGCCCCCGACGACAAGCTGGAAGAATGCGAGCGGGCCGCAGATCGCGGCGACGACCATGCCCAGGACGGACGCACCCATGGCGGCGCGGTCGCCGATGAACCGGCCCAGCAGGCCAGATACAAGGGCGCCCGCGAGCGGCGCGAAAATGGCAAGGGTGTAGATCATGTCAGCCCTTCATCAGGTTGACGTCTTCAACCTGGATCGACCCGCGGTTGCGGAAATAGATCACCACGATGGCCAACCCGATCGCGGCCTCGGCCGCCGCGACCGTCAGCACCAGCATCGCCATCACCTGGCCGGCGAGGTCGTTGTGCACGGCGGAGAAGGCGACGAAGTTCAGATTGACCGCGAGCAGCATCAGCTCGATCGCCATCAGGATGACGATGACGTTCTTGCGGTTGAGGAAAATCCCGAAAACGCCCAGCACGAGCAGAATGGCGCTGACGACCAGATAGTGAGGCAGGCCGACTTCCATCATGGATTTGTGCTCCGTTGGGCGGGGCTCCACCCGGGACCCCGCCAGGGGCTTTGCCCCTGGACCCCACCAAAGGCGCGGCCTTTGGAATGCGATCCATTGGTGTGTGAAGAGGGGGACGAGCGTGTCGATGAGAGGTCGGCGTTGGCCCCCTCTTCACACACCAATATGAATGGTTCCAAGCGCTGTGCCCTTGGTGGGGATCCAAGGGGCAACGCCCCTTGGCGGGGTCCAGAGCGGGGCCCCGCCCTACGCCGCTCAATGCCCATGATTATGTCCCGTCGGCTCATGCGCCTTTTCCTCAACCTCAGGAGGCTTCGGCCGCAGAATCCCCGTCTCCTTCACGCCCACGCCAATCCCCACCGACACCATCTCCAAGGTATCGGCGACCGTGCGTTCGGTCTGGACGCGGATGCTTTGATGCCGCGACGTCTGGCGATCCCGCAGGGTCAGCACGATGGCACCGATCATCGCAACCAGCAGCACCAACCCGGCGCCCTGGAACAGCAGCACATAATCAGTATAGAGAATCCGGCCGAGCGCTTCCGTGTTGGTCAGACCATCGGGCATCGGCGACATGCGCAGCGCCTTGGTGTCCGGGGCCAGATTCCAGCCGCCCAGCACCATGGCCAGTTCCACGAGCAGCACTACGCCGACCGCGGCACCCACCGGTAAAAAACGCTGAAAGCCGCCGCGCAACTGGGCAAAATCCACGTCGAGCATCATCACGACGAACAGGAACAGCACCGCGACCGCGCCCACGTAGACGATCACCAGGATCATCGCCAGGAACTCGGCGCCCGCGATCAGGAACAGGGCGGCGGCATTGAAGAAGGCCAGGATCAGGAACAGCACGGAATGCACCGGGTTCCTTGCACTGACCACCATCGTCGCCGACGCGATCAGCACCGCGGCGAACAGATAGAACAGGATGGTGGGGATCATCGGTAGGGCGCATCCAGTTCAAGCCGGCGAGCCAGCTCCGGTTCCCACCGGTCGCCATTCGCCAGAAGTTTGTCCTTGTCGTAGAGCAGTTCCTCGCGGGTTTCCGTGGCGAACTCGAAGTTCGGGCCTTCGACGATGGCATCGACCGGGCAGGCTTCCTCGCACAACCCGCAATAGATGCATTTGGTCATGTCGATGTCGTAGCGCGTGGTGCGGCGGGAGCCGTCGTCACGCGGTTCGGCCTCGATCGTGATCGCCTGCGCGGGGCAGACCGCTTCGCACAGCTTGCACGCGATGCAGCGTTCCTCGCCATTGGGGTAGCGACGCAGCGCATGCTCCCCCTTGAAGCGCGGGCTGATCGGGCCTTTCTCATACGGGTAGTTGATCGTGACCTTGGGCTTAAAGAAATAGCGCAGGGTCAAACCGAGACCGGAGACAAGCTCCATGAGGAGCATGCTGCGCGCGGTGCGGTCCAGGAATGCCATCAGGCAAGCTCCCTCGGAGCGGAGACGGGGTTCAGATCAAGCATCGGGCAGCCATCCGAAAGCGAGCAGCACACCGGCGGTCAGCACCAGCCAGAACAGGGAGAACGGCAGGAACACTTTCCAGCCCAGCCGCATCAACTGGTCGTAGCGATAGCGCGGGAACGTCGCGCGCACCCACAGGAAGACGAACAGGCAGAGGCAGATTTTCAGGATGAACCAGATCGGGCCGGGGACCCAGGTAAACGGCTCGATCCCGAACGGTGCCAGCCAGCCACCCAGGAACAGGATGGTGGTCAAGGCGCTCATGAGGATCATGTTCGCGTATTCGCCGAGGAAGAACAGCGCGAAGCTCATGGAACTGTATTCGACGAAGAACCCGGCGACGATTTCCGATTCGCCTTCCGGCAGATCGAACGGAGACCGGTTGGTTTCCGCAAGCGCCGAGATGAAGAAGATGATGAACATCGGGAACAGCGGAATGGCAAACCACACCGTCGATTGCGCCCGGACGACATCGGTCAGATTCAGGCTGCCGACGCACAGCAGTACGGAGACCAGCACGAAGCCTATGGAAACTTCGTAGCTGACCATCTGCGCCGCCGACCGCATGGCGCCCAGGAAGGCGTATTTCGAATTCGACGCCCAGCCGGCGATGATGATGCCGTAGACGCCTAGCGAACTGATCGCGAAAAGATAGAGAATACCGACATTGATATCGGCAATCGCCCAGCCGTCGTTCACCGGGATCACCGCCCAGGCCAGCATGGCCAACCCGAAGGTCAGCATCGGTGCCAGCAGGAACAGCACACGATTAGACCCCGACGGGATGATCGTCTCCTTCATCAGCATTTTCAGTGCGTCGGCGAAGGGTTGCAGCAGCCCGAACGGCCCGACGACGTTAGGGCCCTTCCGCAACTGCATCGCCGCCAGGACCTTGCGTTCGGCATAGGTCAAATAGGCAACACCGATCAGCAGCGGCACCAGCAGCGCCAGCGCCTTCATGAAGGTCAGGATGACGATGCCGACCGGGTCATTGAGCAGGAAATCGATCATCTCGCGCTACTCCGCTGCGACCAGAGCGGGGGATGCGGCCTCGGTGCAGGCGGCCATGGTCGCGCTGGAGCGGCTGATCGGATCAGTCTGATAGTAATTCGCCACCGCGGGCTGGATCGGTGCGTCGGAAATCGCGGCCGGGTCGCCGGCCGGGCCGGACAGGTCGGAGCAGCCGAAGCGCGGCAGGAAGCCGACGCGCCCGAAGGCGGGGTTGATCTGCTCCATGCGGGCGCGCACCGCCTCGATCGTGTCGTAGGGCAACTTGTGGCCGATCTGGTCGCTGACCGCGCGGATAATGCGCCAGTCCTCCCGCGCATCCCCGGGCGGGTCGATGGCACGGAATCCGTGCTGCACGCGGCCCTCGGTGTTGACGTAGGTGCCGTGCTTCTCGGTGTAGGCGGCACCCGGCAGGATCACGTCGGCGCGACGGGCGCCGGCATCGCCATGATGGCCCTGATAGATCACGAACGTGTTGGCGCCGATGCGGCTGGCGTCGAACTCGTCAGCACCGAGCAGCCAAAGAACGTCGACTCCGCCGCCCATCATAGTGTCAAGATTTTTCCCCCGTGTGCCGGGCAGGAAGCCAAGATCGAGCGCGCCCGTCCGGGCAGCAGCGGTGTGCAGCACGTTGAACCCGTGCCAATCGGCGGCCAATGCGCCGATTTCCGCGGCCAGGCGCCAGGCGGCGGCCAGGATCGCCGATCCATCGGGCCTCGCCAGCGCGGCTTGCCCCACGATAATCATCGGCTTTTTGGCGGCGCGCAGAACGGCGGCGAACGGGTGCGAGCCGTCATGCAGCGCTGTCAGCACCGCGGGCGAGGCGCCCAGATGCGTCACGTCGTAGGTCAGGTCGGTCTCGGCGCCGATCACCCCGATCGGGATGGGCATGTTGACCCAGGTCTTGCGGATGCGCGCGTTCAGTACCGGCGCTTCCTTGCGCGGGTTGGCGCCGATGATCAGCACCGCGTCCGCGTCCTCGATCCCGCCGATCGAGGTGTTGAAGCTGTAGAAATCCCGCCGCGAGCCATCCAGGCGCGCGCCGTCCTGGCGGCAATCCAGGTTGGCCGAACCGAGTGCCACCATCAGGTCGCGCAAGGCGGTCATGCTCTCGGCATCGCAGAGATCGCCGGCGATGGCGCCGATCCGGTCTCCGGCCACGCCCTTGAGCTTGCCGGCGATGGCGGCGAAGGCCTGCGCCCAGGTGGCCGGGGCGAGCTTGCCGCCTTCCTTAACCCAGGGCTTGTCCAGCCGGCGGCGTTTCAAGCCGTCCAGCGCGAAGCGGCCCTTGTCGGCGAGCCACTCCTCGTTCACGTCCTCATTGATGCGCGGCAGGATGCGCAGCACCTCGGGACCGCGGGAGTCGATGCGGATATTGGTGCCGACCGCGTCGAACACGTCGATGCTGTCAACCTTCGACAGCTCCCACGGGCGAGCGGTGAAGGCATAGGGCTTCGACGTCAGCGCGCCGACCGGGCACAGGTCGATGATGTTGCCGGACAGCTCGGAGCCGAGGGCCTTTTCGACATAGGTGCCGACTTCCATGTGCTCCCCGCGGGAGGTGGCGCCGAGATCGGGCACCCCGGCGACTTCGGCGATGAAGCGGATGCAGCGCGTGCAGTGGATGCAGCGAGTCATCACGGTCTTCACCAGCGGGCCGAGATTCTTGTCCTTCACCGCCCGCTTGTTTTCCTCATAGCGCGAGTGGTCCATGCCATAGCCCATGGCCTGGTCCTGCAGGTCACACTCGCCGCCCTGGTCGCAGATCGGGCAATCCAGCGGGTGGTTGATCAACAGGAATTCCATCACCCCACGCCGGCCATTGCGGACCATCGGCGTGTCGGTGTGGACGATCATGCCCTCGGCGGCCGGGTAGGTGCAGGAGGAGATCGGCTTGGGCGGGGTCTTTTCGATCTCGACCAGGCACATGCGGCAATTGCCGGCGATGGACAGACGGTCGTGATAGCAGAAGCGCGGGACCTCGATCCCGGCGGCCTCACAGGCTTGCAGAACGGTGGAGCCGTTCGCGACCTCGACCTCTATGCCGTCGATGGTGAGTTTGGGCATGTCCCTACTCCGCCGCCAGGCGCACTTGCACCCGGGTCTTGTATGCCGCGATGCGTTCTTCCATCAGCGGACGGAAATGTCGGATCAGGCCCTGGATCGGCCAGGCCGCCGCGTCGCCGAGGGCGCAAATCGTGTGGCCCTCGATCTGGCGCGTCACCTGTTCCAACGTGTCGATTTCCGACGCTTCGGCGCGACCTTCCACCATCCGCGTCATGACGCGCCACATCCAGCCGGTGCCTTCGCGGCACGGCGTGCACTGGCCGCAGCTTTCATGCATGTAGAATTTGGACAGCCGAGCGATGGCCTTGATCAGGTCGGTGGACTTGTCCATCACGATGACCGCAGCCGTGCCCAGACCACTGCGCGCCGCGCGCAAGGTGTCGAAATCCATCAGGATATCGTCGCAGGTCGCTTTCGGCAGCAGCGGCACCGACGCGCCACCCGGGATCACCGCCAGCAGATTGTCCCAGCCGCCACGCACGCCGCCGGCATGTTTCTCGATCAGTTCGCGCATGGGTATGCCGAGTTCTTCCTCGACATTGCATGGCTTGTTCACATGCCCGGAGATGCAGAACACTTTCGGCCCAGCATTGTTCGGCCGTCCCATCGACGTGAACCACGCCGCTCCGCGCCGCAGAATGGTCGGCGAAACCGCGATGCTTTCCACGTTGTTGACCGTGGACGGGCACCCATACAGCCCGACGCCGGCCGGAAACGGCGGCTTCAGGCGCGGCATGCCCTTCTTGCCTTCCAGGCTCTCGATCAGGGCGGTTTCCTCGCCGCAGATATAGGCACCCGCGCCGCGATGCAGGAACACGTCGTAATCATAGCCCGACCCGCAGGCGTTCTTGCCGATCAACCCAGCCGCATAGGCCTCGTCGATCGCGGCCTGGAGGACGACGCTCTCATTATAGAATTCGCCACGAATATAGATGTAGGCGGCACAGGCGCCCATGGCGAACCCGGCGACCAGGCAACCCTCGACCAGCTTGTGCGGGTCGTGGCGGATGATGTCGCGGTCCTTGCACGTGCCGGGCTCGGATTCGTCGGCGTTGACCACCAGATAGCAGGGCCGGTCGGACTGCTTGGGCATGAACGACCATTTCAGGCCGGTCGGGAAGCCTGCGCCACCGCGGCCACGCAGGCCGGACGCCTTCATCTCATCGATGATGCCGTCGCGCCCGCGCGCCAAGATAGCGGCGGTGTTGTCCCAATCGCCCCGCGCCCGAGCGCCCTTCAGCATCGGGTCATGAATGCCGTAGAGATTGGTGAAAATCCGGTCCTTGTCCTGCAGCACGTCTAGGCCTCCGGCGCGAATTGCAGGGTGGTGAGCGTCGTCGGTCCGCCTTCCGGCGCGGCCCGTTGGCGCCCGGCCATGGACCCCACCGGCGGGCGTTCGCCCCTGCGCAGCGCGGCCAGCAACTGGTTCACCTTCTCAGTGTCCATGTCTTCGTAGAAATCGTCGTCCACCTGCAACACCGGCGCGTTGACACAGGCGCCGATGCACTCGACCTCGGTCATGGTGAAGACACCATCCGCGCTGGTTTCGCCCCAGCCCTGGATACCGGTCGCTGCTCGGCACGCTTCGGTGATCTGGTCCGATCCGCGCAACCAACACGGAGTCGTCGTGCAGACCTGCAAATGATAGGTGCCGACCGGACGCATATTGAACATGAAGTAGAAAGTCGCCACCTCATACACGCGGATCGGTGCCATGCCGAGGCGATGCGCCACCGCGTCCATCGCCTTCACCGGCACCCAGGCGCTGCCCGTGGTACGCTTCATCTGGCGTTGCGCGAGGTACAAAGCGGGAATGACCGCGCTGGCCTGCTTTCCTTCCGGATAGCGAGCCACGATCATCGCGATTTGCGCTTCCGACTCCGCATCGAACGCGAAGCTCGCCGGTTGCTCGAACGGGGCGGCGTTGTTGGCTGCCATGGTCTACCTGTCAATCTCGCCGAACACGACATCCATCGATCCGACGATCGCACAGACATCGGCCAGCATGTGCCGCTTACACATCACATCCGTCGCCTGCAGGAAGGCGAACCCGGTCGAGCGGATCTTGCAGCGATACGGCTTGTTGGTGCCGTCCGCGACCAGATACACGCCGAACTCGCCTTTGGGGCTTTCCACCGCGGTGTAGGTGGACCCGGCGGGCACGTGATAGCCTTCCGTGTACAGCTTGAAATGATGGATCAGCGCTTCCATCGAGCGCTTCATCTCCCCACGCGTCGGCGGCGAGAATTTGCGATCCTGCACCTTCACCGGACCCGGCTTCATCTTGGCCAGCGCCTGCTTGATGATCTTCACGCTCTCTTTAACTTCGGCCAGCCTGATCAGATAGCGATCATAGCAATCGCCGTTGCGCCCGACCGGCACCTGGAAATCCACTTCCGCGTATTTGTCGTAGGGCTGCGACCGCCGCAGGTCCCACGGCACACCCGAGGCACGCAAGGGGGGGCCGCTGAACCCCCAGGCCAGAGCCATCTCGGCCGACATCACGCCGATATCGACGGTGCGCTGCTTCCAGATGCGATTGTTGGTCAGCAGGCCTTCCAGATCCTCGATGAATTTCGGGAACGTCTCGGCCCATTCCGCGATCTTGTCGGTCAATCCGGCGGGCAGGTCCTTCGACACGCCACCCGGCCGGAAATAATTCGCATGCAGGCGCGCACCCGACGCGGCCTCATGGAATTCCATCAGCTTCTCGCGTTCCTCGAACCCCCACAAAGCGGGGGTGATCGCGCCGACGTCCAGGGCATAGGTCGTGAGGTTCAGCAGATGGTTCAGCACGCGGGTGATTTCGGCGAACAGCACCCGGATCCACTGGCCGCGCTCCGGCGGCGTGATGCCCAGCAATTTCTCGACGGCGAGAGCGAAGCCGTGCTCCTCACACATCGGCGAGACGTAATCGAGCCGGTCGAAATACGGCACCGCCTGCATATACGTCTTGTATTCGATCAGCTTCTCGGTGCCGCGATGCAGCAGGCCGATATGCGGATCGGCCCGCTCCACCACTTCGCCGTCCAG
>CAMATI010000251.1 GCA_945861095.1 Asaia bogorensis
CGTGAGTCGCCGCATAGCCTGTATGACACACGGGTCGTGACGTTCGAGGATGACCAGGGCGCCTATGACCAGGTCGATGCCCAAGGCTTCATCAAGCTGAATGCGTTGCGGTTGCGGTTGGGAGCGATGGTGGGGCGTCGGGGCGGGACGTTGTAGGCTGTGTGATGGAAGAAAGCGTCGGGGCTCCGCCCCGAACCCCGCGAGGGGCTTTGCCCCCTCGACCCCCACCAAGGCTGGGCCTTGGATGCCATTTATTGGGTCAGGGATGAAAGGGGGCCAACCATGGCGTTTCAACGTCCGTGTTGGCCCCCTTTCATCCCTTACCCAATGGATCGCGGTCCAGGGGCCGCGCCCCTGGTGGGTTCGAAGGGCGAAGCCCTCGCGGGGTTTGGGGCGGAGCCCCAAGGCTTTCTTCCATCACCCAAGCAACGTCAGCAACCCCTGCAACAACTGCGTCGGCGTCGGCGGGCAGCCGCGGATCACCAGATCGACCGGCACGACGGCGGACACCCCGCCCACCACGGCGTAGCTCCCGGCGAACACGCCCGCATCCGCCCCACAATCTCCCACGGCGACCACCCATTTCGGATCGGGCGTGGCTTGCCAGGTCCGTTCCAGCGCCTCCCGCATGTTCTTGGTCACGGGCCCGGTGACCAGCAGCACGTCGGCGTGACGGGGAGACGCGACAAAGTGCAGACCGAACCGCTCCAGGTCATGGAACGCGTTGTTCAGGGCATGGATTTCCAATTCGCACCCATTGCAGGACCCGGCATCCACTTGGCGGATCGCGAGGCTTCGCCCCAGCTTGCGGCGGGCGGTCGCGTCCAGGGTCGCCGCCAGCGTGGCAAGCTCCGGGTCGCTCTCCGGCCTGGGCTCGGTCAGTGGGCGCCGCAGACCGTCCAGCAGATGTCTCAGCATGGGGCGGTCACAGGTCGTGTCCCGAGTAGGAGCAGTTGAAGCTCTTGTTGCATAACGGAAAATCCGCGACAATGTTGCCCTCGATCACTGCTTCCAGCAACGGCCACTGGAACCAGGAGGCATCGCGCGCGTGGCAGCGCTCGATCACGCCACCAGACATTCGCAGCCAGATCAGCAGATCGCCACGGAAGGCCTCGACAAGGGCCATGCCTTCTCCGGCCGCACTGGTGGGGTCGATCGCGGTCAAGATGTCCCCGGACGGCAGGTCCCGCAGCAACTGGTCCAGCAACGAGAGGCTTTGCGTGATCTCCTCGATCCGGATCCAGACACGGGCATTGACGTCGCCATCGCTCCGCACCGGGACAGAAAATGCCAGCGCGTCATACGGCGCGTATCCCGGCACACGGCGGGCATCGAAATCCCGGCCGGATGCGCGACCGACATAGCCGCCGGCGCCGAATTGGCGCGCGAGATCGGGTTTCAGGTAGCCGGTGGTCACCGTGCGGTCCTGTAAGGACGCCATACTGTCGTACAGCGCGACCAGCCGCGGGAAACGAGTGCCGATTTCCGTCAGCAGGTCTCGGATCAGGCTGATGCGACCTGGATCCAGGTCTGCGTCCACGCCGCCGGCGACGATCCGGTCCATCATCAACCGGTGGCCAAAACAGGCGTTGGCGCAACGCAGGACCTGTTCCCGCAGCACGGCGCAATGCGCCAGCATGATGCTGAAGGAGGCGTCGTTGCAGATCGCCCCGAAATCCCCGAGGTGATTGGCGATGCGTTCCATCTCCGCCATGATCGCCCGCAGCCAGATGGCACGCGGGGGAACCTGGATGCCCAGCGCCGCCTCGACCGCCTGGCTGAAGGCGAGGCCGTAGGCGACCGTGCTGTCACCGGAAATGCGTCCGGCGATACGGTGCGCCCGGTCGATGGGCGCACCGGTGAGCAGCCAATCGATTCCCTTGTGGACGTAGCCCAGGCGCTGCTCCAACCGCACCACCGTTTCACCATCGGCGGTAAAGCGAAAATGCCCGGGCTCGATGATGCCGGCATGCACCGGGCCGACCGGAATCTGATGCAGCCCCTCACCGTTCACCGGCAGGAATTGGTAGGACGCGGCTGGCGGCGTTTCGCCATCCCAACGGCCATGGTCCAACCAGGGGCGCGTGTCGGGCAGGCCGATCGGGTTCAATCCAAACAGATCGCGCATCGCCCGTTCCAGCCGGATCGCCGGCGGGTGCAGCCGTCCGATCGATGGATAGGCGCCATCCGCGCATTCCAGGCTCAGCACGGCGATGCCTGGATCGCCATCCCCCAGCAACGCCATATGCGCGCGTCCGACTTCACCCCAGACGCTCAACAGCGTCACCGAGCCGACCGCGAGGGCGTCGATGGCGCTTTCCCAGGTCGCGACATCGACCTCCTGCCGCGGCCATGGCGCGGAACCGACGATCGGTCGGCCCTGGCTCGACAAGTCCTGCAAGCCGGTCATCCGAGTTGCACCGCGACGTGGCGAAACCACGCCACCAGCGGCGGCGGCAACCAGATGCCGGCGATCAGCACCAGCAGAAGATGAGCGAACATCGGCAGGTAGGAGGCTCGCACCGGCCCGATCGGTCCTTTCACCGCGCCGAACGCCAGATCGTTGACCCGCAGCAGCAGGGCGCCGAAGGCCAGCAACAGGCCGAAGACGAACAGCACGGCAAGCACCGGCGCGCGCGCGAAGGTGGTGGACGCCACCAGAAACTCACTGGTGAAGACGCCGAAGGGCGGCATGCCGCCGATCGCCGCGACGCCCGCCACCAGGGCCCAGCCCAGCGTGGGGTGCGAAACGGTCAGGCCGCCGATATCGGCCATGCGCTGGGTTCCCTTGACCTGAACGATATGGCCCACGGCAAAGAAGATCGCTGATTTCGTCAGGCTGTGCATCGCCATGTGCAGCAGGCCGGCGAAATTGCCCAGCGGTCCCGCCATGCCGAATGCGAACACGATAATCCCCATGTGCTCGATCGACGAATAGGCGAACATGCGTTTGATGTCGCGCCGACGATACAGCATGAACGCCGCGAAGATCAGCGACAAAAGCCCCATGCCGATCATCAGCGGTCCGGGCGCCAGAGCGCCAGGATTGGCCGCGATCAGCATCTTGAAGCGCAGCAGGGCATACAGCGCCACATTCAGCAGCAGGCCGGACAGCACGGCGGAGATCGGCGTCGGTCCCTCGGAGTGTGCGTCGGGCAGCCAGGCATGCAGCGGCACCAGCCCGACCTTGGTGCCATAGCCAAGCAGCAGGAAGATGAAGGCGATGTTCAGGAGCGATGGGTCCAGTTCGGCTGCTCGCGAGACCAAGGTCGTCCAGACCATGGCATCCAGGCCCTCCCCTATGACCGGTAGCGCGGCCAGGTAGACCAGGATGGTGCCGAACAGGGCCAGCGCGATACCGACACTGCCGAGGATGAAGTATTTCCAGGCGGCTTCCAGTGCCTCGGCCGTTCGGTAGATGCCGACCATCATTACCGTGGTCAGGGTTGCCAGTTCGACCGCGACCCACATCAGGCCGATATTGTTGGCGACCAGGGCAAGGCTCAGGCTGAACTGCATGGTCTGGTACATCGCGTGGTAAAATCGTAGATGCCATGGAGTCAGGCGGCCGATTTCCACTTCATGCGCGATGTAGCTGGCGCTGAAGATGCTGGTGGTGAAGCTCACGAAGGCGCCCAGGATGATGAACACGACGTTCAGATCATCCACCAGCAGGTACTGTCCCGGCGTCGGCGGGCCAGCCAGCAGCATCAACGCGCAGACCAATGATCCCAGACTGGCCGCCATGTTCAGCCCGGCCGAAAGGCGGTAGCCGGGCACGAGCGCAAGGATGGCGCCAGAGAACAGGGGAATGGCAAGCACCCCCAGCAGAGGGTCGATACCAGGCAGGAACGGCATCACCCCTGGCCTCCGCGGAACTTGTCCAGAGCCCCGACATCGACGGTGTCGAAGCGCTCCCGGATGCGGAACAGGAAGATGCCGATGACGATGAATGCGATCAGGATCGAGAAGGCGATGCTGATCTCGACCACCAGCGGCATGCCGCGCGCGCCGGTGGCGGCCAGGTTGATGCCGTTTTCCAGCGACATGAAGCCGACGACCTGGCTGACGGCGTTGCGGCGGGTGACCATCATCAGAAGGCCGATCAGCACCACGGACAAGGCGAGCGCGATGTCCTCCCGCGCGATCGGGTCGGCCTTGGCGGTGACCGGCAGCATGACCTCCAGCGACAGGGCCACCAGTGCCATGCCGGCGAGCATGGTCAGGCCGACGCTGACGACGGTCTCGATTTCCCGATGCACGCCCATGCGAAACACCATGCGGCGCAGTGCCCAGGGGACCAGAATTGCCTTGAAGCCCAAAGCGATGGCGGCGGTGACATACAGATGCGGCGAGGCCTGGATATGCGCCTGCCACGCGACCGACAGCGACAGGACCAGGGCGTGCAGGGCGAGCGTATTCAGCAGCGCGTAAAGCCGGACCTGATACAGCATCATGAAACTGACCAGCACCAATGCTCCGGCCAGCATATGGGCGATATCGAAATCCAGCCCGTGCATTCGCTACATCCCCCGCGACACGAACAGCAGCAGCACACCCAGCAGCGCCAGCATCAGCGCGGCGCCCAGGAAGTTCGGCACCCGGAAAACCCGCATTTTTGCGATCGACATTTCGGACAATCCCAGCAGCACCCCCGCCCCAGTCAGCTTCGCCAGCCAAAGGCCGACGCCGGCGGCGTAGTCCAGCGGAGAGCTGGCCGAACCGGCCAATCCGAAGGGCACGAACAGGCAGATGACCAGCGACCCATAGGCCAGCAATTTCACGGACGCGGCGAGGTCGATCAGCGCCAGATGGCGACCGGAATATTCCAGCACCATCGCCTCATGCACCATCGTCAGTTCCAGGTGGGTCGCCGGATTGTCCACCGGGATGCGGCCGTTTTCCGATATCGCCACGATGATCAACGCCACCAACGCCAAGGCGAGCGACACGCGCAGTCCGACCGCGTCCGATTGCATGAACGCGGCGATGGTCGATAACTGCGTCGAGCCCGCGATCAGCGCGACCGAAAACACGATCATGACCATTGCCGGTTCGGCCAGAGAGGCGATCATGACTTCTCGGGACGCGCCGATCCCGCCGAAGCTGGTGCCGATATCCAGCCCGGCCAGGGCCATGGCGAAGCGCGCACCGCCGAACAGCGCGATGATCACCAAAAGATCGCCGGACCAACTGAACAACAATCCGGTCGCGAAGGTGGGGATCAGGGATGCGGCGACCCAGGTGATCGCGAAGATGACGTACGGAACCCCGCGGAACAGCCAGGAGGCGTTTTCCGCCATCACGACGTCCTTGCCGAACAGGCGGCGGAGGTCTCGGTAGGGTTGCAGCAGCGGCGGACCTTGGCGACGTTGCAACCTGGCTTTGACCTTGCGCACCAGGCCGGTCAGCAGCGGCGCCAGCCCCAGCACCAGCCCCATCTGGGCCATTTGGGTCAGCAGCGCGCCGATCATGTCCATGCAATCAGCGCCATCGTGTCATTGCCATAACGTCAATGACATCAGCAGGATCACCAGAGCCGCGAACACGAACCCCAAATAGCGGCGAATGCTAAGGAACTGCATTCTGTTGAAGACCGTCGCCACGGCCAGGATCAGGCGAGCGATAGGGGCATAAGTCAGCTCCCATATCGTGTCATGGCTGGTCTTGATGATGCTCGCCGCCCTGGTCTCGCCGGGGGATGGCATGTCCACCTTCTCCCGCGTGCGGAACACAACGGCGCCGTAAACGCGACGGATCGGCTGGTCGAAACTGGTCGCGGTATATTGCGTCGCCGGGTTCGCATCAGGAAATCCGCAGTCCCACGCCGCCGCTCGGCGTAGGCCGCTGGAGGCGAACCGGTGGATGACCGCGACCGTCAGGACCGCGCTGCCACTGATGAACAGGAAGACCAACAGCCCGTTATAGGAGCTACGGCTGGCGGCGATCGGCGCCACGGTCAGCCAGGCATCGTTCACCTGCGGGGCAATGCGGGCACCGCTCAGCGCTTGCAGGACAGGTGCCAGGAAGTCGATCACCACGCCGGGAAGAATCCCGCCCAGTAGACAAAGGGCGGCGAAGATCAGCATCGCGGCCTGCGACCAGATGTCCGTCTCCCGAGCCTGTTCCGCCGCCGGACTGCGAGGACGACCCAGAAACGCGATGCCGAACGCCCGCACGAAGCATGCAGCGGCCAGGGCGGCGGCCAGCGCGAGCAGCGCCCCATCCACGGGAACCGCCAATTTGGGACCCCATTGTGGAAACTCCGGCCGCAGCAGGATGGCCTGAAAGATCAGCCACTCGGACGCAAACCCGTTCAGTGGCGGCAGCGCCGATATCGCGATGCAGCCGACCAGGAACGCGCAGGCCGTGCGTGGCATGCGGTGGATCAGCCCGCCCATCCGGTCCAGATCGCGATGGCCGGTCGCGTTCAGGACCGCGCCCGCGCCGAAGAACAGCAGGCTTTTGAAAACGGTATGGTTCAACGCATGAAACAGCGCACCGGTCAGAGCCAGCGTAACGCCGGTGGTGAATGCATTCGTCTTGAATGCCAGCGCCAATCCCAGGGCGACGAAAACGATGCCGATATTCTCGACGGTCGAGAACGCCAGCAGCCGCTTCAAGTCCCGCTCCAGCATCGCGTGCAGAACGCCGAGTACGGCGGTGATGCCACCAAGCACCAGGACGATGGTGGCGAACCACCAGGGTGGAGTTGGCAACAGGTCGAAGACAATGCGGATGAAGCCGTAAATCGCGACCTTCGTCATGACGCCGCTCATCAGAGCGGAGACATGGCTGGGCGCGGCGGGGTGGGCGAGGGGCAGCCAGACATGCAGCGGCACCAGGCCGGCCTTCGCGCCGGTCCCGATCAACGTCAGCAGCAAGGCGGCCGAGGTCAGGCCATTCGACGGGGTCGCCGCCCGCATCTCGTCAAACGCGAAATTGCCGCCCGACCCGGCCAACAGGCCGAACGTCAGCAACAACGTCATGCCGCTGAATGCGGCCATCAGCATGTAAACGAAGGCGGCATGAGCGTTGCCGTCCTCTCGGTGCTGCGCCATCACGAGCGCCCAGGAGGAAATCGACATCAACTCCCATGCGAACAGGAAGGTGAACGCGTCGTCGGCCAGGACGACCAGGATCATGCCGGCGAGGAACACCGGATAGAACGGCAGCACGCGGGCCGGTTCTTCCTGATGCCGGCCGTAGCCGATGGCGAACAGGCTGGCACCGGCGCCGCCCAGTCCAGCCAGGACCAGGAAAAAGGATGCCAGCGCATCGAGGCGCAGATGCATCCCGGTGCCAGGGAGGCCGAGGGGCAGGGCAAGGCGTTGGACCGGGCCGGCAACGGTTGAAACACCCACGCCAAGAACGACGAGACAGACGGTCAGGCAACCACCATAGGTCAGGCCCCGTCCGATCGGCCTGCGTGCCGTAACCGCCGCCATCGTGCCCAGGAGCAGCAGGCAGAGAATGGCGATCAGCACGGTGTCCATTCTATCGCGCCGATCTAGGGGCGGGATGTTCGGCAAGGCGGACGCCACGGCCACCGCCAGGGCTTGGCGCGCCGTCGCCGATCAACTCAATGCCTGATGCATGCAGTGCGGCCACCAGTTTCATCAGCGAGTCGACATTGCCTCGAACGACCCCGTCACTGGCCTCCATCCTTTGCACCGTCGGCAGCGACAGCCCGGACAGTTCGGCCAGGCGTCTCTGGTCGATCCCCAACAGGGCGCGTGCCGCCCGCATTTGCCCGGCCGTTATCATGTTTCAAACATCAATTGTCCGATCCATGATTGGAAAGTGACTCAATCGCCATGATTATTCAAGTTATTCCCTGGGGATCGCAAGCCGGTTCGACCCTTCGCCGCGATCCCGCCCGAAGACCGCGGTCAGTGTGACGATCGATCCGCCAGATAGCCGTCGATCAGCGGACCCCAGATGGCCGAACCGCCCCGCCCGAAAAACAGCGAATGTCCGTCGTCTCGGAACGGACCAAGCTGGTGCAGCCTGGCCGTTCCTCCTGCCCTTCGAAAGGCGTCATGCATGCCCTTCGCGAGTGCTGGACTGAAAAACGTGTCATTCTGGGTGTAGATCCACGCCATCGGCGTGGTCGCGGCGGCGCCGAGAATGCCAGCGGCGCGGACCAATTCTTCGGGGCGGCAATTGGTGTGCGGGACGTTGCCGACCCGCCCGCCGCGACCGCCCGCCATGCTGACCATCGCGATGACAGAAGGGTGCGGCGTGCTGTTGTACCCCAGTGCCGCCCAGCCGCCGGCGGATTGTCCGACCACGACGACGTTACCGCTCTGGGCGTAGGGCAGACGGGTGACATAGCGCACGGTTGCATCCAGGTCGCGCGCCCTTTCCCGGGCCGCGGCGACATATTCGGCGGCGCTGCAACGACCGCTCGTCTCGGCCAAAGGGCCTCCCGTCAGGCCGAAACCGCGTCGGATCGCGGCGACCACCATGAAGCCTCGGGCCATGAACCACTGAACAGCCTCCTGGTCGCATGCGGCGGGCATCATGGCGGGCCGGCGGGTAGGATCGGCGGGACTTCCATGCGCGAGGATCAGGACGCGGGCCGGCTGGTTGCCTGGAGGGCGGCACAGCCTGGTATAGAGCGTGCGTGCGGGGTCTTTCGGATCGCCCGCCGGTATCCAATGGATCTGTTCGCGAAATGGACCGGCCGGTTGGCCGATCGGCCCCGGGCGAGCGGAGACTGCATCCTGACCGGCGCAAGCGGCCAGAAACACCAGGCACATCACGATCTGCCAGGCAAGCTTCAGGCGGGTCACTCCGCGCCGATTTCCCGTTTGGGAAACGCCGTTCGGTCGCGGCCGTGAAGGGATCCCGGTCAGTTTCGCGGGGCCAGGATCATAGCCTCGGCGTCCTCGTGGCTCATGGCCATGGCTGTGTTGACGGCGTCTCGGGTGAATCCGGCCCGCGCCAGGATCGCCATCTCCCGTTGACGCGCGGCGGCGTCCGGCGCCTCCCCCATTCGGAATGGGCCAATCCGTCGTCGACGGGCCAGGGTCAGCGCGGCGGCCAATTCGGTGTCCGGGTCGTTGGGCAGGACGGACTGGGCGATCTCGGCATTGACTCCCTTGGTTGCAAGCCGAGCGGCGATGGCGCGACGGGAGAGGCCGGAGCGGAGGAGGCCGCGGGCTTTTCCGGCGGCAAATTCCGCGTCGTTGAGGACACCGGACGCGACCAATCCGGCCACGACTTTCACCGCCGCCTGTTTGGCCGCGGCGACCTGATCGGTGGCAGAGTCGCGATCGTCGCCGCGATCGTCGATGCTTCGCGCCCAGCGGCTGATACGGCGGTCCAGCACCTGCCGGACCCCGGCCTCGGTTGCGGCAAAGCGAGCCAGGTAGGACAGGGCAGTGTCGCGCAACGTGGCCTCCGTGGGGGCGGGGCCGGGGGTGTCGCGATCCGGGCGGTGCGGCATGGCGCAACGATGCCAGTTCATGGCGGGGTTTGGAAGCACCCAGGTGGCCTTCCCCAGATGGCCTGCCATGGGGGGGGCGGTGCCCGGATCTCTGTTCGCATGCAAGGCCGCCCCGCGCGATTTATTCGCAAGTGTCGTTTGACTTCGGTCTGCCGGTGCACAATGATCCCTGTTCCCTCGGAGCCGCCCCGAAAGGTCGCGGGCGGGAGATCCGTAGGGAAATAGCAACCGAGGGTTATAACCCCAATGATTTCTGCTCTTCTGCCGAACTATGCCCGTGCCGACCTTGCCTTCGAGCGGGGCGAAGGCGCCTGGTTGTGGACGGTCGACGGGCGACGATTCTTGGATTTCGGGTCGGGCATCGCCACGGCCTCGATCGGACACGGCCACCCGCA
>CAMATI010000252.1 GCA_945861095.1 Asaia bogorensis
CGCCGAACAGTTTCACCAGCAGAGCTTCAAGCTCTGGACGGCTTAGCGCGGAAACGGGCGGTGGCGATGGCACATGACGTATAGACTCGGTCGCGCCGAATCGCGGCAAGAAAATAATGCGCGGCCGCCCACGGTTTTGCCCCTCTTACTCTGTCCGAAACCCGGGTATGAGCTCCGGCGGAAAACGCCGATCGACCGTTTCGTGTCGGATCAATAATACGACGCATCTGTTAACCGTTGCCGATATTTTAACCAAAATACCGCTTTGCCACCGGTTTTCACCCCAAATACCCGCATCAGAGCCTCAATATCCGCTTTTTTCTTGCCATCGCGGTCGCCCACGGCATAGAACAAAAAGCAAACATTCAATCGGTCCCCATGCCCAAGAGCACCGCGCCACTCCTATGATACCCCGCTTCAAACGCGAAAATCGCACACTGACGGTCGAAAACAGCACGAAATCCTCGCCCGCGGCCGGGTTCAAAATTCCTGCTGCCGAACCATCGGGCAATGTTGCGGGTTGCCATGGACAGAGAGCATGCCGCGCCATCGCGGTGGGCGATGGAACCGTGCGAGCGTTCCAGGTAGCGGCAGAGGGCAAAACCGGGCACAGTCCTGTCATGACCGATAGCCCGTACCTGTTTCGTGCCGCCGACCACCCCATGGTGGCCGCCTCTGGACGCCTCAACGTGAGAGAGGCCAAATCCGGCTTCGGTATCGCGTTGCGCTATCAGGAACGCGCCCCGGACCCTCCGGACGTGCCCGAACCGAACTGGTGCGAAACCGGCCATTCGATCTTCATCCTGGCCGGGCACATCCGCTATCAGTTCGACGATCATACGATCGAAGCGGGACCGGGCGACATGCTGCACATCCCGGCGGGCCTCGCCCACCGTCACAAGCCGCGTGTCGCTGGTCCGGACGTGGTGCGCTACGTGCTGACGGAGTTCGACTGATCCGCCGATCCGACAACGTATGGTCGTCGACCCGGCCGTGTCGCCATAAACACTTCGTCAACCTGTTGCGGTCATGCTCCCGCGCAGGAGGACCCCCAGGATGATGGCGCCGGCAATTCGGAACTG
Organism: Asaia bogorensis; assembly: GCA_945861095.1. Taxonomy (GTDB): domain Bacteria; phylum Pseudomonadota; class Alphaproteobacteria; order Acetobacterales; family Acetobacteraceae; genus Rhodopila. The sequence continues at coordinate 1,083 of CAMATI010000252.1, forward strand.
GTTCGGGCGGGGCGGCGGGGTCACGATGTCACCGGTCGCCCCGACCGATATAAGCGCTGCCGACCACCAACCGCCTTACTTTGGTAGCCTCATCACAGAGACTTCTTCCCGGTGGCCGGCCGAGCGGATGGGGGTGGTGGATGCGCTTTGGGGGGATGGGTTTCTGTTTCCTGGTGGAGCGCTCGAAACCATGCGGCTCGCCAAGCCGCTCGGATTGTCCGCCGCGTCCAGCCTGCTGCTCCTCGGCGCCGGTGCCGGCGGGCCCGCCTGCACGGTCGCCACCAAGCTCGGCGTTTGGGTCGCTGGGTTCGAGGTGGACCCCGACCTCGTCCATGCCGCATCGGAGCGGATCATCCGATCCAAGCTCGGCCGGCGCGCGCAGGTGGAAACCTGGAACCCGGCCGAACCGGAGTTTACGCCCCGCTACTACCATCATGGTCTGGCGCTGGAGCCGTTGCGTGGATCGGCGCCTGAACCGACCCTTGCGGGGATCGCCTCGGCGCTGAAACCGGGCGGGCAACTCAGCATGGTGGAACTGGTCGCCACCGCCCCGCTGGATTTGTCGGATCCGACAGTGGCGCGCTGGAGCCAGTTGGAGAGCCGGGATCCCGCGACGCTCCCATCCGAGGTCGCCATAACCCGGGTCTTGGGGCGGCTGGGTTTCGATGTGCGGATCGTCGAGGATATTTCGCAGCGCCATATGCAGCAGGCTCTCCTGGGCTGGCGGACATCGGTGCGGGGGATGGAGGACGAGAAGCCGTCTCCGCGGATGGCCCAGCAACTGATCGGTGAGGCCGAGTTGTGGTTGATGCGGTTGCGTCTGTTCCGGTCGGGACGGCTGCGGATGGTGCGCTGGTATGCGATCGGCCGGGGCGCATGATCCCGATCGGCGGACATACAGGGGGTAGGCATACGAATTCCCTGCCTCGCGGCGCGGTTCGCCTTGACAGCGGCCATCCACCCACCTATCCACCGCGCCTCCATTGCCTCTGGATGAAGTACGCGTGTCATGAGAGTTCGTAACAGCCTGAGATCGGCGAAAGTCCGCGACAAGAACTGCCGCGTTGTGCGCCGGCGGGGGCGGGTTTATGTGATCAACAAGAAGAACCCTCGGATGAAGTGCCGTCAGGGGTAGTCACCGACGGCGCACCCAAGGGCTGACCTCGGGCGCATGATTGGCGACCCGCCCTTGCGAGTGGTGGTCAGGCGTTATACCTGCACGGGAAGGCTGGCCGCTGTGGCTGGCAAACCGCGCGGGATCAGCCATGGCAGAATCGAACCTATCGCCGAAGATCAGCGTGCACTCAGCGCTTAAGCCGTTACCGGCCGTGATTTTCGGCTCCCGTTGGCTCCAGTTGCCGTTATACCTGGGGCTGATCGTCGCGCAGGGCGTCTATGTCGTTCTGTTCGTGAAGGAATTGTGGCATCTGGTGATGCACGCCACGCAAGCGACCGAGCAGCAGATCATGCTGGTCGTGCTCGGCCTGATCGACGTGGTTATGATTTCCAATCTGCTGATGATGGTCATCGTCGGGGGCTATGAGACATTCGTCTCTCGCCTGCGCCTTGAAGGCCACCCGGACCAGCCGGAATGGTTGAGCCACGTGAACGCCGGTGTGCTCAAGATCAAATTGGCAATGGCGATCATTGGGATTTCCTCGATCCATTTGCTTCGGACATTTATCGAGGCCGGCAATATCGGCGGCCCGAGTCCGACGAATTACACGATGACCGGGGTGTTGTTGCAGACCGGCATTCACTCGGTGTTCATCCTGTCGGCGATCGGCATCGCCTGGGTGGAGCGGTTGACCGTACACGCCCCGCCGCAGGGACACTGAACCGGCTGCTCGGCTTTGCCGCCGCTGTCCACAAGGGTGCTCGCGCCGCCGCGGTCGTTCGCCTTCGGGTGGGCCGCCATTGCGTGATCGGCGCCGGCTTCCGACAGGCCGCTCACGGCGGATTAACGCTCGCGAACCGCTCCGGGCGCCGCTAATAGAAGAGGGTCGGCTGGAATGCGCCTGTTCGAGCGCGTCAGGGCCAGCACAGGGATTGACCGTAAGGGAGGCGAGAGCGTGAGACGAAACCTATTGATGGCCGGTGTCGTGGCCACTGGCATGAGCTTGGCCGCGATGACGCAATCCGCGACGGCCCAAGTCTCGGATAATGTGATCAAACTGGGCGTGTTGACCGACATGTCCAGCCTGTACGCCGACATCAACGGCCCGGGTGCGGTTGCTGCCACGCAGATGGCGATCGAGGATGCGGGTGGGTCGATCAACGGCAAGAAGATCGAACTGGTGCAGGCCGATGTGCAGAACAAGGCCGATGTCGGCACGTCCATCGCCGCCAAATGGTATACCGCCGAGGGCGTCGATGTCATTCTGGGCGCCGCGGCGTCGTCGTCGTCGCTGGCTGTTTCGGGTGTTGCCGGGGACAAGAAGCGTGTTTTTCTCGCTCTCGATCCGGCCACGTCCGATCTGACCAGCAAGGCCTGCAGCGCCTACACGGTGCATTGGGTCTATGACACCATCGCGCTGTCTAACGGCACAGGATCCGCCGTCGTGAAGGCAGGCGGCAAGACGTGGTACTTCCTGACCGCCGACTATGCGTTCGGCCACGCGCTGGAGCGTGATGTCACCACCGTCGTCAACGCCAATGGCGGCAAGATCTTGGGGTCGGCGCGCCATCCCATCAACACCTCCGACTTGTCCGCGTTCCTGATCCAGGCGCAGGCGTCGAAGGCCGAGGTGATCGGTCTGGCCAATGCCGGCGGCGACACCATCAACTCCATCAAGCAGGCCGCCGAGTTCGGCATCATCAAGGGCGGTCAGAAGCTGGCTGGTCTGTTGGTGTTCGTCACCGACGTGCACAGCATTGGCCTGCAACAGGCGCAGGGTCTGCAACTGACGGAAGCGTTCTATTGGGATATGAACGACGGGACCCGTGCCTTTTCCAAGCGTTTCGCGGAAAAGCGCGGTGGCCGCATGCCGACCAGCATCCAGGCTGGCTACTATGAGGCGACGAGTCACTATCTGGCCGCCGTCAAGGCGACCGGGACCGACAACGCCGAAGCCGTGATGGCCTGGATGAAGGCAAACCCGACCGACAGCAAGCTGTTCGGCAAGGGTTATATCCGCGCCGACGGCCGCAAGATTCATGACATGTATCTGTTCGAGGTGAAGAAGCCGTCCGAATCCAAGGGCCCGTACGACTACTACAAGCTGATCCGCACCATCCCGGGCGAGGAAGCGTTCCGTCCGATGGACAAGGGCGAATGCCCGCTGGTCAAGAAGGGCTGACCGAGCCTCTTTCCGACCGCGACACGGCCGGCCTTGCGCCGGCCGTGTTCGTTTATGGGTGGTTGGAGTTATTGTGGCGTGTCGCCTCACGTCCCTCCCGGCCCGAACCGTCCAAAGCCGACGCCCATCTCCCCGCCAACCCCAACGCGTCCCTCGGCCTCCGTCGCCAGCATCGCGGCCAGGGAGCGTGCATCGTCGCACCGTCCCAGGATCGCCGTGCGCCGTCGCACCGCCAGGAAATCGGCCGGAGTAAGCCGGGTGACGCTCTCCAGTGCCGCGGGCGCGTCCATCCCGAACATGGCCTGGAACGCCCGCCGGACCTGTGCGGCGGTCAGGAATCGCAATGTCGCGCGGAAAGAAAAACGCCGCAGCGCGGCCGGGTCGACGCGATCGGATTCGGCTACCGCGCAGACCAGAAGCCCATCATGCTGCTCCAGCCAGCCGATCGTCGCGCTCAGGGCGCGTTGGCTCGCCTGCGGCCAGCCGCGTTCGAACAACACCGCCTCGGCGCCCGTCAGCAGCAGAACCGCGCCGGTCTTGCGTGCCTGGTTGAACACGGCGGCGATCAGGCGCTCGATATGTGTGGTGGCCAACAGGGCCGCCGCCGGCTGCACCATGACCTCCCGTTCCAACCGCTCGGCCAGATGATGGGTCCACGCGGTCTTGCCGGCGCCCGATGGGCCGGACAGCAGGATCGACACCCCCTTGCCATCTCGCCCCCCATCCACGCTCGCCAACCGCTCGGCCAGGCCCGTCAGGTCCAGGTCGGCATTGATCAGCCCCGGGTCGAAATCGGCCCGGGCCTCGGCTTCCGGCGGCGGCAGCACGCCACCATCCAGGGTCGAGGTCATCCCCTGCACCACGCGTCGCACATGCACCGGATCGCCGCCCGCCAGGCGAGCCGCTCGCAACGCGCCGCGCACGAGAGACGGAGGCGTGCGCAAGGCGCGGGCCAGGTGCAAAGCATCTTCGCGCGGCAGGGCGACACCCTCCTCCGCGGCCAGGCGGGTCCACAGCGCGCGCCGGATCCGCAGAGGCGGCACCGCCATCTCCAGGCAGCACGACATACGCCGCCGGATCGCGGGATCGACGTCGTCCAGGTTGTTCAACGCCCAGATTACCGGCACCGGATTGGTTTCCAGTTGCCGGTGCAGGAAGACGCGGGATCCCTGGGTAATTTCCTCATTGAACGGGCCGGTGGGCGGGACCAGCAGGTCCTCGGCTTCATCGAACAGGACCACGCCCGGGCCGGCGCGCGACAGCAGGCGTTGCGCCGCGCGCAAGGCACCAAGCCGCTCGTAGCGCTCTGGTTCGCCGCCGCGCCGGTCGGCCTCGCCGACGGGGAACAGGGATACCCCCAGATGGGCGGCCAGGGTTTTCGCAAATTCCGTCTTGCCGGTGCCGGGCGGCCCCCAGAGCAGGATGTTCACCCCAGGTTCCCGCGCTGCCAGCGCCCCGCGCATGACGGCGGCGATCGTGTCCAGATCCGGGCCGAAATGGGAAAAATCGTCCCAGTCCAGGCTGGCCGGGGCAGGGGTGCCGATGATGGCGTTGCGCGCATCCCGCGCCCCACCGGAGGCAATATAGCGATAGACGCGGCCCAGCAGAGTAAGCCTGCCAGACGGCTCGACGATGACCAATCCGGACCCGGCGAGCCGGCCGGTCTCCGCCAGGGCCTCGCTGACATCCTGCAAGTGCAGGCCCGTGACGCTGGCGATACCGGCGGGGGAGATTGTCTCCATCTCGAACCCCGGCGATTTCCAGGGGGCGGCCAGGGTGCACAGGGTTTCCAGCGCTTCCAGCCGGCGGGTGTGGACCAGAATCCGCAGAATGACAGCTTCGGTGGATGACAGACCGAACAGGCCGGCGGCGATGTCGATTCGGCGTTCCAGCGCGTCGGGTACGGATGGCGTGGGATGCCCGTCCAGAAACCGGCGCAAGGCGTCCGCGATGGTGGCGCCGTTCGCGGGGCCATGGTCGTCTGACAGGATCGTCGGATCGGCCGGGAACACCGTGGCGATGGGAAGATCGATGCCGACCAGGAAGTCTCGCAGCCACCCGGTCAGCGGCTTGATCGGGTGCATGCGCCGCTGTGCCGTCCTGAAGGCATTCGCGGCACAGGCCAGAATCGCATCCCGGTCACGCGGGAAGTCGCGTTCGTCGGTCGCGGGCGGCGGATTGGCGGACTCTGGCGACATTGGAACTCCGAGGCGGCGGAAGACGCGGTTGTGCGGGGTTTTCCGCAAGGGAATCAGCGGGGAGGTCAGCAGGTGGGCCGTCGGATGAGACAGGTCAATGACCGCGGGTCAGGGCTGCCGGTTTTCGGCCGGGGCGATAGAGCATGATCACGCTAAGCGGAACGCCACAGCCGATGAACCGTACGATAAAACATGGTTATAGAGAGGCTTTCCGCTTCCAGTCAGGATGAAACCGCTCTGGCCGGCGGCAGGCTTCCGGGACAGCCGGACGCGGGACCGATTGCGAGCGGTCCCGGTCGGCCTATAACGCCACGCCCCATCCACCGCGTCTCGCCCCCACCGCCTCATCCAACACCCGGAGATCGTCACGTGTCAGCCCAAGCGCGGCTTAGCCTGTTCGGCAGATTTCTTACCCATGCCCGCGCGCGATTGGCGCTCGATCTTGGTTTTGTGCTGTGGGACGGCTCAACGGTGCCGCCCAGCCTGCCGACGGATGCGCTGGCGGTCTCGATCGCCGATGAGGGCGTGGTGGCGGCGCTGGTTCGTCGTCCAGGCATCGACACGCTCGCCAATCTTTGGGTGTCGGGTCGGGTCGACATTCGCAACGGCTCGATCTTCGACCTGGTCGCGCGCCGCCCGGCGGTTCGCAGCAGGGCGTTCCGGAAAAGCATCGATATCGGGTTGCTGGCGCGGCTGGTGGGGCGGTTCCTGTTCGTTTCCCGCGGCAGTCCGTTTCCGCTGGAGCATCTGCGCGGCGATAAGGCACGGGCCGACGGCAGCGAGGCGGCCAATCGGGACAACGTGCAATACCACTACGACGTCTCCAACAAATTCTATGCGCTGTTTCTGGACCCGTCGCTGGTCTATACCTGCGCGTATTTCACCGACTGGGACAACGATCTGGCCACGGCGCAGTTCGACAAGCTGGAGATGATCTGCCGGAAGCTGCGTCTGCGCCCGGGCGAGCGCATGCTCGATATCGGCTGCGGCTGGGGTGCGTTGATCTGCCATGCCGCCAAACACCATGGCGTGCACGCCCATGGCGTCACCCTGTCGCAGGAACAGTTCGACTACGCCCAGGCGCGCGTGGTCCGAGAGGGTGTCGCGGACCGTGTGACGCTGGAACTCCGCGATTACACCGTGGTGCAGGGACCATTCGACAAGATCGCCTCGATCGGCATGTTCGAGCAGGTCGGCATCGCGAACTATCCCACCTATTTCGCAACGATCAACCGCCTGCTGAAACCAGGTGGGCTCTATCTTCACCATACCATCGCCCGCCCGGCGAAGCGGACCGAGCGCGCGTTCCGCCGCCGCAAGGGGGAATATGCCGCGTTGGTGCGCTATATCTTCCCGGGCGGCGAACTCGACCACATCGGCATGTCCCTGGCCAACCTGCAACGCCACGGCTTCGAGGTGCATGATGTCGAGGGCTGGCGAGAACATTACGCCAGGACCTGCCGGCTTTGGCATGATCGCCTGCTGGCCAACATGGACGCGGCCATCGCCGAGAGCGGGTCGGTGACCACGCGGCTCTGGCTGGCCTACCTGGCGGGATGCTCGATCGCGTTCTCCCGCAACACGGTCGGGATCTTCCAGACCGTCGCGTCGAAACGGGTGAGGGGCCCGTCCGGGCTGCCGCCGACCCGCGCCGACCTCTATTTGCCGGTTGAACGCCACGACGTCTGACCGGCCCGCTCGCTCAGCCGCCCTGTCGGGGATCGTCCGCGTTCGCGGCCGCGAGCACCGCATCCGCCAGCACCGTCAACCCGGCCGTGGCCCATTCCGGGGTAATGCTCTCCGCCTCGTTATGGCTGATCCCCCCATGGCACGGACAAAACAGCATCACGCTCGGCACTTTCCGCGCCATGTAGACCGCGTCATGCCCGATGCCGGTCGGCATGTCCTTGAACCGGTAACCCCGCGCCCTCGCCGAACCCCGCAAATGTTCGGCCAGGTCGGCCGCGAACGGGGTCATGGGGGAGTGCCAGAAATCCGCAACCTCGATAGTCAGGCCGCGTTGCTCCGCCACGGTTGCGGCGCGGGCTTTGATCTGCTCGCCCATCAAGGCCAGCAAGGCCGGGTCGCCATGACGCGTGTCGATACTGAACCACACCCGACCCGGCGCCACGTTGCGGCTGGACGGAAACACATTCACCACCCCGACCGTCCCGCGGCCAGGTTCGCCGCTGGGTGAGACCGCCGCCAACGCGATCTCCTCCACCGCCGAGATCAGGGACGCCGCACCCATCAGCGCATCGCGGCGTCCGGCCATGATGCTGCCGCCATGCGCGTCTTCGCCCAGAACAGTGACTTCGTACCAACTCTGCGCCAGGGCATGGGTTACCACACCAAGGTCGAGGCCCTCGTTTTCCAGTTGCGGTCCCTGTTCGATATGCAGCTCGAAATAGGCACCCAGATCCTGCAAAGCGGCCGGGTCGGCGCTGCCCTGCCAGCCGATGCGGCGCAATTCGTCGCCGAAGACCTTTCCGTCCGCGTCCTGCTTTGCCAGCACCTCGGATTCCGGGAAGATGCCCATGGCGGCGCCGCTGCCCATCATCGGGGGCGAGAACCGGGCGCCTTCCTCATTGGTCCAATTGATCAGGACCAGGGGCGCTTCGGTTTCGGCGCCGGCTTCATGCAGGGCGCGCATCACCTCCAGGCCAGCCAGAACGCCCAGGATGCCATCGAACTTGCCGCCGGTGGGCTGGGTGTCGAGATGGCTGCCGATCGCGATGGGCTTGCGGGATGGATCGCGGCCGGGGCGGTGGAACACCATGTTGCCGATGCGATCGACGCTCAGGGTCAGGCCGACTGCCTCGCCCCAGCGCTGGAACAGGGCACGCCCTTCGCCATCCAGATCGGTCAGGGTTTGCCGGTTGCAGCCGCCCTTGGATGTGCCGCCGATCCTGGCGATCTCCATCAGGCTGTCCCACAACCGGGCACCGCTCAGCGGGATGTTCGTGGTCATTGGGCGTTCTCCATCCCGCTATGGTGTTGTTGGGCGAGGGCACATAACTCTTCGCGTCATGGTGGGCGCGGGCCCAACATCCACGATTTGCGAGGGTGATGCTCCGCAAGTCGTGGAGATGGCGGGCCTGCGCCCGCCATGAGTGCGTCCGTGAGGACGCTTTGTCAGCGGGGTGCAAGTCCCCGTCTGGGTTGGTCGCAACCCAGCAATCGAAGGTAACTGCGTTGCCGCGAGGTGGCGTGGGGAGCAACCGGAGGTGAACCTTCAGTCCGTA
>CAMATI010000253.1 GCA_945861095.1 Asaia bogorensis
CCGAACAGTTTCACCAGCAGAGCTTCAAGCTCTGGACGGCTTAGCGCGGAAACGGGCGGTGGCGATGGCACATGACGTATAGACTCGGTCGCGCCGAATCGCGGCAAGAAAATAATGCGCGGCCGCCCACGGTTTTGCCCCTCTTACGGTTTGCCGTTTCCAGTCACGATGAAACCGCTCTGGTGCCAGGACCCTGGATTGCTTCGCTCCGCTCGCAATGACGGCGGCCAGCCCTATGCCGGTGGTTTGGGGCGGTTGGAATGAGAGCCGCCGGAGCGAAATCACACGCGCCGCCCCGGCGATCCTGCAAACCCCCTACCGTTCCCCCAATCCCGCTCGGCCGGCAAACAACCGCGACAACGGACTTGCCGGCTTCCAGGCCAGCCGCTCGGTGACCAGGGCCCCCGCCAATCCGGGTTGATCCGCCCGGAACGCGGCCTCGATCAGGGTCAGGTCCAGCACATCCCGCTGGGCATGACTGCCACCGAAACGATGGGCGATCGCACGGACCGGGCGCAGCAGCGACACCGTGGTCGCGTAATCGCCATCGCCGAACGCCCGGATCGCCTGGGCCACGGGATAGCCGACCTCTCGCGTGAAGGCCGCGTTGTCGCCGAAGCCGCGCAGCGCGTCCCGTTGCGCCGCCAGGACCTCGTTCGCCGCGTTCCGCCGGCCGGCGCCGACGAAGGCCATCACCGCATGCGCGTCGTTGAAGGCGTAGTTGCTGGCGGTGGCGATCGGTGCCCAGTGGTCCGCCACCGCGTCCCAGCGCGCCCCCACGTCGACCCCACGCAGATGCAACCGCCACAGCAGCGCGGAGGCATCGATCAGGTCCAGCACCACGCCGGACTGCCCGCCATGCACCGGGCCGTCGAACAGCGCCAGGGCGGCTTCGGTATCGCCCAGTTCCAGGTGATACAGAGCGATATGCCACCAGTTATGCGTCGCGAAGAAGCTGTCGCGCGACCAGGCCTCGGGATTGCCGGTCATCCAGGCGATGCCGTCGTGCGGGCGACCCTGCATCTCCAGCACATGCGCCACCGCGTGCTGGGACCAGCCGTCCCGCGGTTGCAGCTCGACACCCAGCCGGCCCTGGGCCTCGGCTTCGGCGTATTGGGCGTTTTCTTCCAGCCCGAACGCATGCATGCCCAGGATCGCGTGATAGGCGGGCATCGACCGGTCCCAGGCCGGCAATGCCCGCACGATCCGGTCGCGCAGCATGCGGGACTGCCCGGTGAAGAAATCGATCTGATGCCCGACCTGCAAGGCCACGGCGTCCAACGGATCGGCGATGGCGACATCTTCCAGGACGCGCCCGGCTTCATGCCAGCGCCCATCCGCCAGATGACCGAGCGCGGCGACGTGGCCGCGTTCGTGGTGGGTGCCGCCGAGGGAGAGGGTGGCGTCGTGGCAGGCGCGGGCGACCGGCAGGCCGCCTGGCTCGGTGCCGAGGATGTGCAGATAGCCCTTCAGCACATGCGCCATCACGAAGCCCGGGCTGGCGTTCAGCGCCGCGTCGACGCTGGAGACCGGGTCCTCGATCAGGCAGCGAAGCTGGTGGCAGGCGGTGTCGTAATGGGCAACGGCCTCGGGGCGCGCGCCGGTCGGGTGGCGGCTGATGATCGCGGGCATGAAGCGGACCTCCTTCGGGAAAGGCCGAGCGGGGGATTGGGGAGCGGATGGGCCCAGGGTTGGGGACGCGACGGGGTGGGGACGCGACGGGGTGGGTTCAGCCGACGTGATGCGCGTGGAATGCCTCCGCCCCGTCGATAGCATACGTGTCGTAGGCATCCAGGCACAGCGCCGGTGCGGTGGGAAAGGACTTATGGCTGAACCCGCTCAGAATGCGCGCATAATCGCTTCGGCCCAGGCCGTAGCCATGCGCGATCGCCGCGTCCATGGCGGCGCGCAACCGCCATCGATCGGGCGCGTGCGGGATCGCGGGCCAGGTCGCGGGCAAGCCGATCGGACTCCCCGCCGCACCAAGCTGACCGCCCCATAGCTCGGCATATCCAGCATGGTTGGCGCACAACCGAACGACACTCCGCGCCAGGAAGCGGCAGGTCGGATCGTCCAGCGCCGGCAGCGGCAATCCGTTGAGCAGATAAAGGCTCAGATGCGTCGCCGCCTTCCGGCGCACCAGCCAGTCGAACGGATGCGCGTTCAGCAGGGCGCACAGCACCAGCGCATCCCGCATCGACCGCGTGGCGGGGGAGCGTTCGACCGTCGCCGTGTGCCCAAGCACCACACCCGGCGGCAGGATGGTGGCGATGGTGGTGTGCTCATCGGACGCGCGGGCGATGTCGCGAAACGCCAGCCGGAAATGGGCCGCCGCTTCGCGTATCGTGGGCTTCGAGGCCAGCGCCGCGACCGGCACGCGGTAGCGCGGTCTCGTGTCCCAGCGATCGGTGAACTGGTGGAAGGTTTTCCCCTCATGCAGCACCAGACCGTCGCTGTCGCCGTTCGTGGTAAAGCGGAAGGCGTCGTCGGTCATGTGCAGGTCGCGGCCCAGGCGGATGCCGGCGGCAGCACACCACGACCCGATCGTGTGCGGCGCGGCGAACAGCAGGCGCGCGATGGCGTGTTCGCCGGGGTCGTGCAGTTCCAGCAGGGTCTGGTGCGCGCCGCCGGACGCCGCGATGAAGCCGCGGTCGTAGTCCATCAGGCGGGACGGATCGTCCGCCTGCTCGATCGAGTCCAGGTAAAAGGCGCAACGCAGGGACGATGCCGGTCCGGGACGCCGCACGATGACCAGCGCGAACTTGAAGCGGCTGTCGATATCGAACAGCTTCTTCCGGTTCTCGAATGACAGGCAGGTGTCCAGGCCGGCGTCCAGATACAGTCGCCTGATGCCGGTGGTGCCCTCGTTGGCATGAAAGGCGGATGGCAGCAGCAATCCGATGGCGCCAACGGCCGAGGTCAAGTCCACGGCGCGTTCGGCGAACAGGCGGAAGGCGTCCAGGTTGCCCGCCGTGCGCGCGCTGCCGATATCGGCGGTTTGATGGCGATACAGGCGGGCGGCGATGCGCTTGCGCTGGTCGAACCCGTCCTTGTAGCGGGCAAAGGCGGCGGCGATGGTCGGGTCGGCCAGGACTCGCTGTTCGATCAGGGTGGCTTCGCGCTTGGTCTGCGCATCCAGCACGGACAGGTCGTGGGCCGAGACGAAATCCTTCGTGCTGTGCAGGATCACGTCCCAGGGCGGATTGCCCAGCACGGCATCGAACCCGCCCCGCCCGCTCGGCCCCGCGGCCTGGAACACCTCCGGAAATTCCAGATCCCAAGGCAAGGCGAGCGCCCCGGCGTCCAGGATCGCCGCCTGGCGCGCGGTCAGGCTCGCGGGCCAGGCGCCTGTTTCGGCGACCTGGCGTGCCAGGGCCAGATACTCGTCATCCGCTTCGCGCGTCGCCAGCATGGCCGCTCCGGCCCAGGCGCCGGCCAGGTGGCGCAGCGGCAGGCGCACCGCGTCCAGCCGGCGTTTCGCGGCCTCCTTCAGCACCAGATCGGCGATGTCGCGTCCGATCGAGGCTTCCAGGCTGCGTATCTCCGCCAACGCCGAACGGTTGATCGCATCCAGCCGGTCCGCGACCCCGGCGGCGAGCAGCGGGTCTAGCGGACCACCGCCGACCGGAAGGGTTCGCAGATGCGCGAAGAACGGACCGGACAGCGAATCCGCGTGCAGTAACCGGTGATCGAGGAAGGTCAGCGGCAAACCCTCGGCATGGGATTCCAGCCACAGCGCCAGTTTGGCGAGTTCCACCGCCAGTCGGTTGCGATCCACCCCATACAGGCAATGCACGGCGACGAGCCGCCGGCAGATCGCCAACCCGCGCCATTCCGCCAATCCGGCGCCGGTGGCGGCGCGAGAAGGCAGATAGGATTGCAGCATCCGGTCGGGGTCGGGGATGGCGTCCAGCCGTCCCCGCAACGTCGCGGCGCGGGCAAGCAGCCGGTCTTGGTCCGACGGGGATGGGTGGGCGCCGCCCGGGCCGTGGGCGACTGCTAGCGCCGCCGTCGTGGCCTGTTCATCGCAGGCGCGACAGGCCGCGTGCAGGGCCTCGCCGAGGAAGCGGCAGGCTTCGACCAGGAAGTGGCCGCTGCCGGTCGCGGGATCGACGACCCGCAAGGTCAGCAACGCCGCCGGATCGGGATCGTCGTCGGGGCTGAGCCGACGCACCAGCGGCCCCAAAGTCGCGCGCACCAGGTAACGGACAAATCCGTGCGGGGTGTAGTAGGAGCCTGACGATTTCCGTTCCCGTCCGGAATGGAGGAAGAACCGTCCGGGCGGAATGGCTTCCACGATTTCGACCGATCCGGCCTGCTCGTTCGGTGCGCCCGGTTCGCCCGGGTGGATTGGTTCGACCGGGTGGATTGGTGCGCCCGGGTCGATTGGTTCGACCGGTGCGCCCGGTTCGACCGGTGCGCCCGGTTCGACCAGTGCGACCGGGTCGATTGGTTCGACCGCTGCAACCACCCCGCGCCGCTTCCGCGCCGCCCGCCCCCCTACCGGCCGATCCCCTACCCGGTGATCCCCTACCCGGTGATCCCCTGCCCGGTGATCCCCTGCCCGGTGATCCCCTACTGGGTGATCCCCCACCGGTTGACTCCCCACCGCGTGACCCCGCATCGGGTGATCGCGCATCGGCACCACGATCTCCTGCTTCGCCCTGCGCAGGCGGACCATCGGTTCGCGGGCGATGCCGGGTTCCAGTTCCAGCAGCGATTCATAGACGCCGCCCAGGTCCTGGACATCCGGCGCGCCGTAATGCACCCGTTCCCGCGGCCGTCCCTTCGGCGTGGTCCATAACAGCCGGTCGAGCAGGACGGCGACCGCGTGTTCTCCCCAGACCAGATCGTCCAGCAAGGTCATGCTGCGCCCGCCGAACAGCGCGCCGCCAAGCGGGGCGATGCTCAGGTCGCCGGAGTACAACCCGTCGCGGAAGGCGCGGAACAGGGTGCGCAACCCGTCTTCCAGCATGCGTCCGGTGTCGTGACCCTGGTCGAGCCGGCGGCGGACCAGCGGTCCCAGTGCCTGGTTGGGCGACAGGGAACACCGCCACGGCGCGGTGGAGGCGAAACTGAAGGCGCGGGCCGGATCGGTGGAGGCTTCCAGTTTCAGGACGAACAGCAGCCGATGCACCAGGATCAGCCCGTCTTCCCACAGGATCGCCGCCACGTCGGGGCGTTCGGCGACGCCGGTGGTCCCTGGAATGGTCCCTGGAATGGTCCCTGGGATGGTCCCTGGGATGGTCCCTGGGGCGGTCCATGGATCGGTCCCCTGCACGGGTCGGGCATGGCTTCCCAGATTGTTTCCTGGGTCGCTCCCTGGGTCGCTCCCTGGGTCGCTCCCTGGGTCGCTCCCTGGGTCGTTCCCTGGGCCGTTCCCTGGGTCGTTCCCTGGGTCGCTCCCGGGGCCGCTCCCGGGGCCGCTCCCGGGGCCATTGTCGGGGTCGTTCCCAACATCGTTTCCGACATCGCTCCTGGGGCCGCGCCTCAGATCGTTCTGGGGATTTTCCACCACCGCGCGCAGAAACAACTCCAGCCCGTCACGCGCCTGAAGCCGCAATTCGCTCGTCAGTCGGGTTTGATGCAGGCGTGCGGCGTCGAGAATGGTCGGCAGCCGCGTCTGAGCGCGCGCCCCGGCCAGCGCCAGCAGCAGGCTAAAGGAATCGGGCGGCAAGTCGCGGTCGCGCCAGCCATCGGCGCCAGTCAGAGGGATGGTGACATGGCTGTCGGGATGGACCGGATCGCTGATCAGCAGGCGCAGCACGTCGCCATTGGTCAGCAGACCGATCCGCTCCCCGCATGCCAGCAGCACCCGCAAGGCCGACCGGGTCGGGCTGGTGCGATAGGCGCGCGCTGACCCGGTTGGCGCATCCAGGCTGGTGTCCATCGGCACCGACCAGGCGCGCAGGTGCATCCCATCGGTGCCCGCCATCAGCCAGCCGCCGTCCTCCTGGCCTTCCCGGGTGGCGACATCCGGTTGGCGGACGGGCTCGCCATAGCCGAGGACACCGGCCAACGGCGCGATGACGTGCCGGTGCAGCCGCAGCGCGCCCCCCGACCGGCCCAATGCCAGCAGCCGACGCCGATAGGCGGACCAGCCGGCGGATATGGTCGCGTCGTCCGCGGCGTTGCGCTGGCCGCCTGGACGTCGGGCAAGATGGGGGAATTCGTCGCGCAGGAACGGCTCGGTCAGCGCCGAACCGGACAGCACGCAATCGCCGACGTCAAACCCCATCGGTGGGATCCCGACCGTGTTGGCGCATCCCGGAATCCGGTGGTGGCGGCGGCAAGGACGTGGCGACCGCCCCGGGCGGTAGGTCCACCGGCACCAGCATCAGCAGGCCGAGCCGCGCCAGGCGAACCTCTGACAGATCGGCGCGGGATGCCAGATCGCCGGCCAGCCGCTTGTAATGGGACACCACGGCCTGCGCGTCGCGCCGGCGCGCATCCGGCGTGGCGGGATCGGCGGCGCAACCGGCCAGCCGTTCCAGCGGGTCCGCCAGGTGACGCCAGACCGGCCCTGGCGGCGGCACACCAAACAGATCGGTCGGCGGCAAATGGCTGATACCGCACAGATCGGCGGCGCGGACATCCAGCCATCGATCGAGATCGGCGGCCTGATGGTGCAGGATGCGTCCATGCGTCGCCGCGAAAGCCGCTTCCATGCGCGCCGCCACCTGGTTGGCCGCGTCGATGGCGGCGGCCTCGCGATCCGGCACCCAGGCGGCGAACCAGCGATCCCAGGCATCTTGTGGCGCCGGGTGGGCGGTATCGACCGCCAGGGCCAGCATGTCGGCCGGCGCATCCATGGGGCGGACCGCGCCCGTACGGGGCAGCAGGACGCCGATCAGGCGGCGGAGCGCGCTATGGTCGCGCGCCCGGATTTCGACGGCGAAGCTGAGCAGCACCGCCAGGTCGGTGCCTGCTTCGGCCCAGGCGACGCCGACGCGGCGATCCTGCCCGGACGGGGTTTCGGTGCGACGGGCCTGGCCGACCGCACGCCGCACCAGCGGATGCGCCATGCCGAGGAAGCCTATTGGTCTACCTGTTTGATCGGAAGTCTGGTCGATATCACTGGTCCAATCCAGGGTCGAGCGCATTGGATCGAACCCCGCCAGCCCATCCAGCCCATGCGTCCAGGCCATTGGCACGGCCAGGCGTCCCGATCGGGGTTCGCCGGTTCGCCCGGGACGACCATGTTCGTCTGTCGCGGCATCGGATGGCGGACGGAGAATGCGTTCCGTGTGGGATGGCGGCCGTTGGGGATAAGCCGAACCGTGTGCCGATGCCGATGCCGGGGGCGAGGCGGATTCGGTTGGGATGGCCCGCGGCGGGCAGCGGTCAACCGTTTCCGCGACGACCCGTTCCACGAACCCGGCGGGCGTCATCCCGCCCAGGGACCGCAACCCCGCGTCGCGCGCGATCCGCGCCGCCACCAGACCGCGCCCCCCCGCACCCATGCCCGCATCCGCCATCCAGCCATGCCGGACCGCCATCGGCTCGAACCCGTCATAGGCGCGGTCGATCTCCCGGCGCAGCGCGTGATAGGCGGCGCTGTCCGCCTCCTGCCCCGCGCGATCGAGCGTGCGGACCGCCGATGGCGGATCGGGAAACAGCGAGGCCGGCTCCTCCGCGAAGCCGGCGATCAGGCCCTTCGTCCAGGCATCCGGTTCCGCCGTAACCCCCAACGTGTCGGGCATGAAGGTCAGGCAGGCGCGCGCCTTTTCGTATTTGGCGATCAGGCGCAGCAGCAGGTTCTCCTCGAACGTGCCGGACAGGAACAGATAGCGGATGTTCGGCTCCCGCCGCTGGCCATACCGATCGATGCGGCCGTTGCGCTGTTCCAGGCGGTTCGGATTGTAGGGCAGGTCCAGATGGATCAGATGAAAGCAGCGCCGGTGCAGGTTCAGCCCCTCGGCCAGGCTGTCGGTGCTGACCAGGATGATCCCGTCCTCGGTGGCGCAGCGTTCCGCCGCCAGGCCGCGCTGGCGTTCGTCGGCGGCACCGCTGATGGCCAGGACCTCACCCGCGATACCCGCCGCACCGCGCAGGCGGTCCACAGCGGCGTCCAGGCTGTCGGCGTATTCGGTGTAGACCAGGATATTGGTGTCCGGATGAGCCACCCGGATCAGGCGGATTTCCATCAGCAGGGCGGCCAGCTTCGGGTCCGCCGCTTCGGCCGCGTCCGCCAGGCGGATCAGGTCGCGCAACCCGGCCAGTTGCGCCGCATCGGTGTCGGGTGAGCGGTCGTCGTCCTGCGTCTCGTGCAAGGCGGCGGCCATGAATTCGGCTTCCAGCAGCGCGGCATCGGCTTCCTCGGCGCGGTCCAGCACGCCATAGCGGGCCATGCGGCGGCGGTAGGAGGCCAGGCCGCGCGCCCGTTCGCGTTTGGCGGCCTCGGTCTCTCCCGCCGCGGCGGCGTAACGATCGGCCACGACGCGCAGCGTGTTGGCGCAGGCGCGGATGGTGGACACCGATCGTTTCAGCAGGCTGACAAACGCCATGGCGTCGGTCGGTCGCGCCCGCCCCGCCGAACGACGCAGCCGAGGCCCCACAAACCCCGCCAACGCCCGGTGGAAATCCCGCACCCGCTGGGCTTCCGGCACCGCCAGATCGACCGCCACCGGGGTGACCGTGCGGGGCTGAAACATCGCCTGCCCGGTTTCCGGATCGCCGATATGCGCCTTCAACCGACGCACCACATGGCGGCGATAGGCGCGACCGGACAAGCCGCCATGCCCATCCACCAGGCTGGGATCCAGCAACCCCATCAACGAGGCGAAATGCGCGTCATGCCCATCATGCGGCGTCGCCGTCAGCAGCAGCAACCCATCGGAGCGAGCGGCCAGGACCTCGGCCAGCCGACGGCGGCGGGTGTCGTTGCCGGACCGGTCCATCGCCGCGGCCACGCAGTGATGCGCCTCGTCGATGATCGCCAGGTCCCAGCAGGCGCGTTCCAGTTCCTCCAGCACCGGTTCCTGCTTGGCGAAATCCAGCGAGGTCAGACACAGCGGCATGGCCTGGAACGGATTGCCGCCGCGTTCCAGCCGCCGACGCTGGGCGCGCAGCGCGGCGGCATCGGCCAGGACGGTGAAACGCAGGCCGAAGCGCAGCCGCAACTCCTGTTCCCACTGCGTCAGCAACGGACCGGACGGCGTGACCACCACGATCCGATGCGCCTGGCGGCGGGCGATCAGCTCGGTGGCGATCAGGCAGGCCTGGATGGTCTTGCCCAGCCCCACGCCGTCGGCCAGCAACAGCCGCGGGCGCGGCAGTTCCAGCGCTCTCAGCAAGGGCACGAGCTGATAGGGTTCCACCGTCAACCGCCCGGGCGTCATGGCCAGCATCGCACCCGGGCCGGGCGCCTGGTCCAACAGCGCGGCGATGTGAAACAGCCGCCAGGATTCCAGACCGGCCGGCGCCCGCGGACGCAAGGTGTCGTGCAGGATGTCGATCGGCTCGGTCGGATCGAGGATGTCCCATTCCAGCCCGTCCATGTCGCCTTCGATGCAGCGCAGCCGCAGCCGCAGGCGCTGATGCGGGCCGGCGGGGTCGGCGGCGATGACGGTCCAGGTCAGCCCGCGCGCGCGCAGCTTCATCCCGGTGGAGAATTCCATGCAGGTCTTACCCGAAACCATGTTCGGCGGCAGGGAAACACCATCGTATTATACCCCGACTCCCCCGAAACCCGAAGGAATCGCTTGCCAACCGGATCGAAGGCGATTCTGCTCCCATCCATGATCCGGCGCGGCTTCCTCGACAGCGAATCACGACAGGACCTG
>CAMATI010000254.1 GCA_945861095.1 Asaia bogorensis
CTCCTGTCAGTGCCACCTCGTCATGCCGGTGCAGGCCGGCATCCACGAATTTCCCAGGCTGCAACAACGGCAGGCGTGGATGGCGGCCCTCCCGCCGCCATGACGGGGTCGCAACGCCGATGCGTCATTGTTTCGGCCGGTTGGTATAAAAGGCCAGTTGACGCCAGCCCGTCCGCGCGATGAAGTCGCCACCTTCGCGCAGCACCGCCTGAAACGAACGCACCCGCGCGTAGCCGCGATCCATGATCGTTATCTGACGCGCCTGGGCCGGCGTGCGGCTGGCGCATTCGGCTTGACGCGTCGTCGTCAACACAAGATCGGAAAACCGGCCCTGACCCGCGTCGTAGCGGGCGTGCAGGCGCCAGTCCTCACCCTTGCCGGGCGAACAGATCACCGAGCCATCGATCACCGACACGTCCAGCGCGTCCGCGCGCGGTCGGTTGGTTCGCGCCGCGAGCAAGTTGGCCAGGATGTGCGCCAGCCAGTCGCCGGCTTTGCGCATCCGCCCCACGATGCCCTTGTCGCTCATGTCCACGATCTTCCCGTGCGCCGCGAGCGCTGCCGTTTCCCGGTAAGACTGCCGCCCGGGCCCCCATATCATTGCCAGACGCAACAAATCCTCGGCCGAGCGGAGCTTTTTGACGCGCTGTATCGCCTTGTGCTGGCGCGCTGTCGCCTCGAGATCGATAGTGCGGGACAGTTCAGCGACGACCGCTTCCCAGCGGCCGGTGAACAGCGGCGACAGTGCCGGAAGGGCTGATTGGCTCATCCGTCACTTGAATCGTACTCCGCCGTGAGCACGCCAGCCTTAGATTCGCGCTTATGGGGCAAAGCCCCTGGCGGGGTCTCGGGGCGGAGCCCCGCCCTTAACGCCCCGGCGGCCTGATCGGCTTCGGCGCGACCATCCGCATCGCCAGCAGGGCAATGCCGATCACCAGGAACGAGAACACCGTCGTGACCGTCCCCAATGCGTAAAGCACGGGTGTCGTGACGTTCGTGGTCATGCCGATGATCTCCAACGGCAAGGTGTTGTCGCTGCCCGCCGTCAGCATCGTGCGGGCGAATTCGTCATAGGACAGGGTGAAGCCGAACAGCGCGATGCCGACGACGCTGGGCAGCACGATCGGCAGCACGACGTGGCGAAACCGCTGCCAGGGAGACGCGCCAAGGTCGTTGGCGGCTTCTTCCCACGCGCGGTTGAACCGGTTGAACACGGCGAACATGATCAGCAGGCCGAATGGCAGGGTCCAGGTCAGTTGCGCGCCGAATGCCGATCCGTACCAGGTCGTATCCAGGCCGGATTGGCTGAACAGCAGGCCGACACCCAGGCTGACCAGGATCGAAGGCACGATCAGGCTGGCAACCGTCAGGGTGAACAGCGCATCCGATCCCGGAAAGCGCCGCCGAAACGCCATCCCGGCGGATAGCGAAATCACCACGGTCGCGACGGTTACCATACTCGCCAACCCCAGGGATCGCAGCAGGGACCCGCCGAAATCGCCGACCGCCTGCGGTTCGAACAGCCGTACGAACCAATGCGTCGAGACCCCGTTCATCGGAAATGTCAGGCCGCCATCCGGCCCCTGGAACGACAGCACCAGAATAGTCAAAGTCGGTCCGTAGAGAAACAGTATGAACAGGCCCAGGAACCCCAGCAGGGCCCAGCGACGCAACGGCAGCCGGCGCCGCCTCATAGTTCTTTCCTGATATCGACGATGCGCAGGATGGCACCGATCATCATCAGCACGACCGCCAGCAGCACCACGGCGTTGGCGCAGGCCGCCGGGTATTGCAGCAACGAGATCTGGTTGGCGATCATCAACCCGATCGACGCGCTCTGCCCGCCGCTCATAAGCCGCACGGTCACGAAATCACCCATGACCAAGGTCACCACGAACACCGACCCGATGGCGATCCCGGATTTGCTCAACGGCAGGATGACCTGCACGACGGTCTGCCAGAACCCCGCGCCGCCATCCGTCGCCGCCTCCAGCAGGGACCGGTCGATCCGCATCATGGAGTTGAACACCGGCGTCACCATGAACAGTGTGTAAAGGTGCACATAGGCCAGGATGACCGCGAAATCGGAGAACAGCAGGAATTCCAGCGGCGCATCGATCAAGCCCACGCGCAACAGCCCGGTGTTCAGCAGCCCTTCCCGGCCCAGAAACGGGATCCAGGAGATCATGCGGATGACGTTCGACGTCAGGAACGGCACCGTGCACACCAGGAACAGCACCATCTGCGCGGTGCGGGAGCGGATTTCGAACGCCAGTACATAGGCGACGGTAAAGCCGATCGTCGCGGTCAGCGCCCAGACGATCACCGTATAGCGCAAGGTATTCAGATAGGTCCGCCAGGTCACCGCCGATCCCAGCGCTTCCTGGTAGTTGGTCAGCACGAATCCGGGGATGATCTGGACGCTGTCGTAGTCGAAGAAGCTGACCACCAGCAGCGCGAGCATGGGCAAGGCAAGAAACACCCCCAGCACGAGGGCCAGGGGTGTTGCCTGCAGCCAGGCGGTGATGTGATCGCGCGTCAAGCGGCGATAAATTCGTTCCATTTTTGAACCATGTAGCGGTCCTCGGTCATGACCGAGTTCCAGCATGCGACACGGCCCATCCGTTCGGCAAACGACCCGCCGTCGCGCACCGCGCCGGCCTTTTCCATGACCTTGCCTTCGGGCGAGAGAATGTCGGACGCGGCGGGCTTGCCCTCGATCCAGAAGCCCCATTCATTCGCGCTCATGTGCTGTTTCGCGGTGTCCAGCACGGCGCTGTAGTAGCCCTGGCGGTTCAGGTAGGCGCCGACCCAGCCGGACAGGTACCAGTTGATATATTCGTAGGCAGCATCAAGCTCGATTCCGTTCAGATGCCTTGCCAGTCCCAGCCCGCCGCCCCAGGCGCGATAGCCCTCCGCCAGCGGCTGATAGACGCATTGGATGCCCTTGGCCCGCACCGCGGCGACCGCGGGGGACCACATCGACTGGATGATCACCTCGCCCGAGGCCATCAGATTGACGCTCTCGTCGAAGCTTTTCCAGAAGGCGCGGAACTGGCCGGCCTTCTTGGCCTCGATCAGGAAGCCGATGGTCTTGTCGATTTCCGGCTTCGTCATGTTGCCCTTGTCGGCATATTTGATCGTGCCGAGGGATTCCATGACCATCGCCGCGTCCATGATGCCGATGGACGGGATGTTCAGGATCGATGCCTTGCCCTTGAAGGCCGGGTCGACCAGGTCCTTCCAGTGGGTGATCTTGCGCCCGACCAGGTCGGGGCGGATGCCCAGGGTGTCCGCGTTGTAGATCGTCGGGATCAGAGTCATCCAGCCGGTCTGCTGCTTGGCGAAGGTCTTGGCGTTCGGCGATTCGACGAAACTGACCGTATGCGGCGCGGTGCCCTGGGCAATCGTGCTGGTGGGGGTCAGGCGGCCGGACGTAAAGATCGGCACGATCTTGTCGTAGTTCTTGATCTTCTTGACATCCATCGGCTGCATCGTGCCGGTCGGGAAAACCTTCTTGCAGATCCAATACTCGATATCCGCCACGTCGTAGGATTTCGGCTGGGTGACCGCCTTCTGCGTCACCGCATCGGAATCGAGCGCGGTCATTTGCAGGGTGAAGCCCAGGTCCTGCTTCACCTTGTCGGCGATGGCGTTCAGGTTCGACACGCCGGTGCCGAACTGGCGCAAGGTGATGTTGCGGATCTTCTGCGCCCAGATGGTGGGAAAGCCGGTGATCGCCCCGGACCCGACGGCAGCGCCAGCCGTGGCAAGCCCGGCGGTGGTGAGCAACGAGCGGCGTGGGAGGCCGGTCGACCTGGTCGCGGACATGATACTGGGTTTCCTTCCTTCGTCGATGCATCGATCAGTGAGGCAATGGGTAAGCAGGTTGCGTGCCAACGACAAGATGGGGTCAGAACGATGCGGACCGCACAGTCGCCCCGGCCCGGCCAACACGCATCCCGGCTCGGCTGTCGGCACAGGAATACTGGCGCCCAACGTTTGCGCCCGGTGTCTGCTCCCGGGGAGAAGCACTACGCTTGACATTCCACTTCGGACCGATCCCGATACGGCTTGAACCGGTCGACCACAGCAATGACCCGCTATAGTATTCTTACTGTAATGAATCAGTCAAGCCCGGTCAACACGCCAGGCGATCGTCGAACACATCGTCGCGGGTGGTATCCAGAATGTCGTGTTTCTGACCGGCGATATTCATTGCTCCAACATCGCGCGCCTGACGTTCCAGACGGATGCCGGGGCCGATAGCGGCCTGATCGCCTATGATATCACGTCGTCGGCGTTTTACTGGCCGTTCCCGTTCGCGGACGGCGATCCGAACAACTACGTCCATGATTCCAGCGATTCCGATCAGTATGACGTGTTTCCATAACGCGGTGGCGTCATGCACTACACGGCCTGGGCGTTCACGCAGGAAGACAATTTCTGCCGTATCGATATCGACCGCACAACCGGCGAACTGATCGTGCGCTACTACGACCGTGGCGGCAACCTGCTCGCGGTTTCGGATACGCTCGGCCACGCAACCGGCGCGAACCACCTGACCCTGGCTGCCTGGTGAGCCGAGCGTCGATGCATCATCCGCCGGACAGGCGCGCCAGTCGGTACAATCCGACGAAGGCGGGGTTGGGATGCACGATCAACCGGGTGGGGATCCGAGCCAGATAAGGCTGTAACCGCCCCTTGGCCTCAAACCGTTCCCGGAAGCGGGACGCAAGCAGAAAGGAACGGAACCGCGGGGTGACGCCACCGGCGATGAAGACCCCGCCGGTGGCGCCGAGGGTCAACGCGGTGTTGCCGGCGACGCTGCCCAGGAACGCACAGAACATCGCCAATGTCTCCCGGCTGTGCGGGCAGTCGCCGGCCAAGGCATGGGCGACGATCGCCGGGCTGTCCCGTGCCGGCGCGGTCGGGTTCTCCACCTTGGCCAGGGCGCGATAGAGCGCGGCAAGCCCAGCACCGGACAGCACGCGCTCCACCGAGACATGGCCGAGTTCCGCGCGTAGACGGTCGATCACCGCATCCTCCCGCGCGTCTTCGGCGGCGAGCGTGGCGTGGCCACCCTCGGTCACCACGGGATGATCGTTGCCGGTCCCGCGCACCAGGGCGGCCAACCCGAAGCCGGTGCCGGGCCCGATCACCGCCAAGGTCCCGGTGGCGGGTGGAGGAACGTTGTCCAACGCGACCAGATCGTCCGGTCCCAGATCGGGCAGAGCCCAGGCGAGCGCCTCGAAGTCGTTCAGCACCCGCGTCACTGACAGACCCAGTGCGGAACAGAGGCGCGCGGGGTCGAGGGTCCAGCCGGCGTTGACCATGGTGATCAGGCCATCCACCAGCGCTCCGGCCGCGGCGATGATGGCGGATCGCGGCGGCGGCCCCGCGGTCGATGTGTCGTCCAGAAATTGTCGCGCGGCTTCTTCCGGCACTGGGAAGGCGGCGACGGCGTAGGAGGATACCTGGCCGAGACGCCCTTGTTGCAGCAGAGCAAATCTGGCGTTTGTTGCGCCGATATCGGCCAGAAGTACGGGTTCTTGCACCTTGTTTCCTCCTGGACCTTGATGGGGAGCAGCCTATCGCAGGGGCGGCTGGGCGTCACGCGGGGTGAATTTGCGTTTCGACAAATGGCGGAATATGTTTAATTACCATTGACTTTCTCGCAGTTTCATAAATAATTGTCGAAGTATCAATTTAGGGATTGCCCTATGTATCAGACGCTCCGCCTCGCCCTTTGCCTCACCGGCGCTTGGACAGCGCTGATGTGCGGTCCCGCCGCGGCACGGGATATCACGATCTACTCCGCGCGCGACCCGGCGCTGACCGTGCCAATTCTGGATGTCTTCACGCGGCAGACCGGGATGCCGGTCAATCTGGTGGCCTTCAAATCGGCCGACGAGATCGCCGAACGTCTGACAAGCGAGGGTGAACGCTCTCCCGCGGATCTGATAATGGCTGCCGACGTTGCCTCGCTCTTCAGTATGGTTGCTAAACGCCTGACCCAACCGACCTCCTTCCCGTCTCTTGAATCCGCGGTTCCCGCCAATCTGCGACACCCGACCGGGCAATGGATCGGACTGTCCTACAGAATCCGGGCCATTTTCGTTTCCAAGGATCGCGTAACGGAACTTCCGTCCAGCTATCAGGACATCACGGACTCGCGCTACCAGGGCCGGGTCTGCATCCGCTCCGGGGTGCATCCCTATAATGCGGGCCTGTTTGGCGCGATGATGCTGAAGGAGGGCCATAGCTCCACCGCGTTTTTCCTCCAGGGCCTGAAGCACAATCTGGCCCGCACGGCGTCCGGTGGGGATCGTGACGTGGCCCGCGATATCGCCAACAATGTTTGCGACATCGGGATCGCCAATACCTATTACATGGGCCTGATGCTGTCGGGCGCCGGTGGCCCTGATCAAAAGCGTTGGGCCGAGCAGGTGCGCGTGGTCCTGCCGACCTTCGCTGACGGCAGCGGGTCTCACATGAATATCTCCGGCGTATCCGTCACGCGTTACGCGCCCAACCGGTCGGACGCCATCGTCCTGCTGGAATACCTGCTGTCGGAGGCAGCGCAACAGCAGTTCGCCGATATCAACTTCGAATATCCGGTCCGGCCAGGCGTGCCGATAAACCCGATCCTGCGTAGTTTCGGCACGCCGAAGCTGGACACCACGACATTGTCCGCGGTGGCCGGATCGGCGCCACGGGTGCGGGAACTGGTTGCCTCCATCGAGTTCGACCGGCAGATCGCTCCGACAGGCCCGCGACCCGTTGCTGTTCGATAAGGTCGCGGGCCATGTCGCGACCATTGTCCTGATGGTCCGGCACCGTCGTCGCTAACGCAGTTGGGCCATCCACGGTTTGCTCGGATCGATACCGCAAGCCGTGGATGGCGGGTCTTCACCCGGCCCGGTGTGTGAAAACGTCAACGCGCACGTAGACGCGACAAGTGGATGCCCCCTCACCTCCTTGAAAAGATCGACGCGCAATCCGCGATACTTACGCTACCACACCAACCGCACAACCAGCCGCAACGCGTCACGGTCGAGCACTTCCGCTTCCGCCAGCCGCACATAGCCATTCCGATGGGCCAGCAGGGTGTCTCCCACCACCGCGGGTTTGGTGCCCTCCAGCCGATATTCCACCCGCCGACCCGCAAAAGACACCGATACGCTCATCCCATGGGTCGCGATGTCCGCCTCCCGCGCGCCGTCGCCGGCAAAGACCGGCCATCGCAGCAGCATCGTTGGCCCGTCCGCCGGAAGCTCGAACCGCACGCTGGTCTGGCGCGCCGATAATTCGTAGATTTCGGCGAAGGATAGGGACGCCGCTCCGGCCACCCGGTATTCGACCCGGAACCGCACCACGGCCGGGTCCTCTCGCAGCACAGTCACCGAGGTCGACAGATCCGCGGCCAGGACATCCGCCAGGGATTGAACGGTTCCGTCCGGCAGGCGCCAGGCCAATCCGATCACAGCCCCTTCCCGCGGGCCGGCCGGCAGCCGAAACGCCGGTCGCGCCAGACTGGCATCGCCGGGCAACGGCCCACCGATCAGCCCGTCAAACTGCACCCGCACCAGACCCGCCGGGGTCTGCCCCAACTGCGGCGCGGTGCAGACGACCGCCGAAGTCCCCGCCGCCGCCGCCACGACCTTATGGAACGGCTCCCCCAACACCGTCGCATGCCCCCCCGTTTCCGCCGGGGTCACCCGCTCCGTCAGATGCTCCGTGGCGCCGGCATGCTCGTAGGCAAAGCCGAGCGCGGTCAGCATCAGCAGGTTATAGGTGGAATGGGCGGAGTAGTTTTCCCAGCCGAGACGATCCATCGGGTCCGCGCGGTTCTTTACAATCATGAACTCGCCGCTTTGCCGCTGCCAGGGCAGGAACGCGGCATAGGCGCGCCGAGCGGCCCGTTTGAAGGTGCTGGCGAGGCCTGGGTCACCGACACGCACGGCGCGCGCGGCGGCCACTTCGAAAACCAGCACCTGCAAGGCGTCGGACCATTGATGCTGGGAGCTGCGTCCGCCGCACGGGATTTCACCGTTCGCCGACTGTATCAACAGGCTGGTCAACGCGCCGCGATCCAGCGCTTCGGCCAGTTCGTCAGCGGCGGGGCCGCGATAGCCGGCTTCCAGCATGTCGGCCAGCCAGCCCCGCGGGAAGGCGTCGTAGGTCATGGGGCCTTCGGCATACAGACCGAATTCGTTCTGGAAGACCTGCCCCTGGCCCTTCAGCGAGTTCTCGGAAAACGCTGGATCGGCGCGGATGCCCAGCGTGTGCAACCGGAAATCGCCCGAAAGCGCCAGGCAGTTCCAGTTCGTTCCGGGGGCCAGCGCGCCACCCACCCGACCGCGATAGATCGTGAATGGGTTCATGCCACCCAGTTCGGACCGCCACCGCTGAACCCGTTCCGCCGCCACAAGGGGCGCCAGCAGCGGAAGCGCATGTGCCAGTGGCGTGACAAAGAAATCCTCATGCGCCGACGGCGCCTTCCGTTCGCTCAGCGCTCGGCTGGCGCAATCGAACGCCAGGGCGGCGGGCTCGACCAGGTCCGGGTTGCCGGTTTCGCTGGCGACCAGCGCCGCCGCATAGGCGAAGCCGGGGGTCGAATAGTAAACTTCCTTGCCAACAACGACATCGAAGATACCGCCGAGCGGTTCCTGGAGGTGGCGAAAATGCTCCACGCCCTGCGCGATGGTGCGCAGATAGTCGGCACGTGTCAGGCCGCTCGGGGCCACATCGATGTCGCTGGCCGGATGTTGCCGCCAGCGCCCGATCAGCGACCGCGGGCCTCGCCGGGTCTGTTCGGGCAGCGCCCAGCGGCTTTCCAGCCGTCGGGTCAGCCACAAAGGCGCGATCCGGTCTGTCGGCGCGACGACAAGTGCGTTGATCAGCCACGTGTTGCGCGGCGACGAAAACCCGATATCGAGCGTCGGGCCGGTCACCTCCACTGTCACGGCAAGCGTGACATGTTCGCCTTTGACCGCATTGAGTACGGGGATTGTGTCGCTATTCCCGGGCACGTGAAGTTGGGTTGAATGGCCGCCCCTTTCGGAGTCTCCGATCAGGCATTCCACCCGGAACAGGCCTGGACCGGTGGCAATGCGGAAGGTCGCCGGGTTTCGGCTGGCGATGAACCCGCGGTCGAGGGGATCGGCGGTGCCCCGATCATGTACCTGTAGCGCGATAGGGGTAGGGAAGGTTACCTTCGATTGCTGGGTTGCGACCAACCCAGACGGGGACTTGCACCCCGCTGACAAAGCGTCCTCACGGACGCACTCATGGTCGGTCCAGCCGAACCCGGCCGCGTCGTCGTAGAGGCTGTCAGGTCCGACATGCACATGCGTGTCGGGACAAGGACCGCCCCCGAATCTGAACGCCTTGGTATCCATCGCCGATCCGCCTGTCTGGTGCCCCGTCTTCTTTGCACCGAGGGGGAAGCGGGTCAAATCGGCATACCCGCGCAACGGCCCGGCCTGATCGCGGTGCGGGAACGGTCATCCGGCGGTGTGACACGGGCAAGCGGTGTCGGTCGTGACGGTGATATTCCCTCGCCCAGGCTGGGTGGCCGGGTTATGATATACCCCGACTCCCCCGAAACCCGAAGGAATCGCTTGCCAACCGGATCGAAGGCGATTCTGCTCCCATCCATGATCCGGCGCGGCTTCCTCGACAGCGAATCACGACAGGACCTGATCGAACTGGCCCGCGACGGGTCGGCCGC
>CAMATI010000255.1 GCA_945861095.1 Asaia bogorensis
TGCCCGCCGAATATGCCGCGGAACTGGCTCAGTTGCAGGCGAATGCGCCGGCGATGGGGTGGACCTTCGTGCGGCGCCGCATGGCCAGCGAGTTGGGACCGGACTGGCGATCCCGGTTTGCCGCGTTCGACCAGACCGCCTCGGCCGCGGCCTCGCTGGGGCAGGTGCATCGGGCGCGCCTGCCGGATGGGCGAGACGTTGCGTGCAAGCTGCAATACCCAGACATGCCCAGCACGGTGGAAGCCGATCTGCGGCAGTTGCGTATGGCCATGGCGATCTACCATCGTATGGACAATGCGATCCAGCACGAGGAAATCTACAAGGAACTGACCGAGCGACTGCGCGAAGAACTGGACTACGGCCGCGAAGCCGCGCAGATGCGTCTGTATGGGCTGATGCTGGCCGAACACCCGATGGTGCATGTGCCATCGCCGGTGGCGGAGTACAGCACCGACCGGCTGCTGACCATGACCTGGCTGGATGGCCGCCCATTGATGCACCGGTTGGCGGAGGATCCTCCTCAGGACGAACGCAACCGCATTGCAGAGGCGTTGTTTCGTGCGTGGTATGTGCCGTTCTACCGCTACGGCGTGATCCACGGCGATCCTCACATGGGCAACTACCAGGTGCGGTCGGACGGGACGGTGAACCTGCTGGATTTCGGGGCCATTCGCGTCTTCAACCCGAAATTCGTGCGGGGCGTGATCGATCTGTTCGAGGCCGTGCGGGATCGCGATGACGCCAAGGCGCATCACGCCTATGCGACCTGGGGCTTCACCGATCTGTCGCAGGAGAAGATGGAGGTGCTGAACCTGTGGGCTCGGTTCCTTTACGAACCCCTGACCGAGGATCGTGTGCGCCGCATCCAGGAAACCGATGATCCGATGTTCGGCCGAGCGGTGGCGGAGAAAGTGCATGCGGGGCTGAAACGGACGGGTGGCGTGAAACCGCCGCGGGAATTCGTGCTGATGGATCGATCGGCGATTGGGCTTGGTGGGGTGTTCCTGCGTTTGAAGGCGGAGTTGAACTGGAGTCGGTTGTTCCATGAATTGATCGCCGATTTCGACGAAGCTGCGTTGGCGGAACGTCAGGCGGCGGCGCTGGCGAAGGCTGGGGTGCCGACGGCGGGGTGAGAAACCGATGCCGCAGGTTTACGTGCGGGCTGCTCCCGCAGGCTCCGTGAGGCGCTTCGTTGTCGCGTCGATATTGTTTAACATGACGACCCGATCGTTATCGCCGTGGAACCCTCCGCTTGAGTCAGCAATGGAATGGAGGCGCTTCACGGCATCGAGAAGGCCGCCCCGGTGATCGACGCCGGCAGGGTCGCGTAGCGCTTCTCTGATCGCGACGAGGGCTTGAAATGACACGAACGGTAATTCTTTTTCAACCCGATCGACTAGCCAATTTATCAAGTCGTAGTCTCGGACGACTTGCAGTGTCGCGATCGCCATGAGCCGTTCCCCAGGGGAATAAGACACGCGGAGTTCGTGCCGCAACGGAAAGGCCGCCCTTCCGATGGTCCGCATTTGCGCGAGGACCACCTCCATGGCTCCTGTTCGCCGGTCGCTCGGCGGCATGGATGCGCGCACCCGTTCGTACTCCAATGCCAGTGACCTGGCTTCGCGTCGGATGATCCCCGGATCGCTGTCCGCAACGAGCGCCTCCACGACCTTCGCGCGTACGAGTTCGTTGGTGGTGGGACCCTTGCTAAACTCCGGGGCCGTGGCCGCTTCGGCGCCTGATTTTCCGACCTCTTCGTGAAGTTTTCTGGCCACGCTACCGCCTGGGAATTTGACCTCGTAAATATCACCAATGAACCGGTGCAGTGGTGTGCGAAACAAGTACGCGCAGATCAGCACGGTCGCCGGCCACGCGATCCCTGTTACGAAATCGCCGATGACCTTGATCCGGGGCAGATCCAGAAAGATTATGATCCCGAGGAAGACAATCGCTGCCCACCCAGCCGTCTGCCGCACTTTGTGTGCCGCTTGATCAATTCCTTGGTTGGGCCCGGCTTTATGCTCCGACACCGCTCCGCCCTTTCTCCTACCCGCCCAACCGCGTGGCCCGCCCAGCCGTGATCCCACCATCGATCACCAGTTCCGACCCGGTCATGTGGCTCGACGCATCCGACGCCAGGAACAGGATTCCATTGGCGATGTCCGCTGCTTCCCCGGCCTGCCCCATCGGGACGGTCGACTCGCCGATCTTGTGCGGATCGAGTGGCGCGTTGGAGCGGCCAGGCAGCTTGTCCCAGATCGCCGTCACGATGATGCCGGGATGCACGGAGTTCACCCGGATCCCGTCACGCGCGACCGCGCATTCCAGCGCCACGGACTTTGCGAACAGCCGAACCGCGCCTTTGCTGGCACTGTAGCCCGCCATGTTGGCCGATCCGCGCAGACCGGCAATCGACGACAGCATCACGATCGACCCACCGTTGCCCGCTCGGCGCATCGCCGGAATGCAGTGCTTGACCGTCAGGAATACGCCATCGACGTTGATCGCCATCTGCCGGCGCCAGTCCGCCAGCGACATGTCGACGACGGAGCTCATGATGCCGATCCCGGCATTCGCGACGACGATGTCCAGCCGGCCGAACCGTTGCTCGATGGTAGCGACCAGGCTGGCCCAGCCATCCTCGTCGGTCACGTCGTGGTGGATATACAGGCCGCCGATCTCGTCCGCCAAAGCCTGGCCGGCCGCGTCATCAAGGTCGGTAATCACGACCTTCGCGCCTTCCCGCGCCAGAACCCGAGCGGTTGCCGCGCCGATCCCGGACGCCGCGCCCGTGACGATTCCGACCTTGCCCTCTACCTGACCCATGGCACGTTTCCTTTTCTTCGGTTCCCCATTGCAGCCCGACCGGCCGGTGGGCGCAAGACCGACCGCGTCGGCGGCACCAAGACCGCACGCCTCGGCCTGATCCGCCCCATCGATCGATAGGGTGCCCGACGGTGCGATATCTGACGCACCGGATGTGTGATAGAAGTCGATGTCAGCACTTGGATCGGAACAGGGAGGCGGCATGACGCGCGCGGTCTGGGGACTCGTTGTCCTGCTGATGGCGACCGACGCAGGCGCGCATGGGCGCTGCACGTCGGCGACCAGTACCAATCTGGATTGCGTCGCGATGACCAGCGGCCTTGGCGCCGTTCCCGCGGCCGCTTCACCGTACCGTCCATGGCCCGAGGCGACGGGGCCGGAGGCGACGGGCTTCCATGGTTGGTCCAACGTTCTGAATCCGCCTGCCCACTCGGCGGCGGGTGCCACGGCGGAGGTTGCCGTCCCCCTCCGCCTGGCACTCGCTCCGCCGGCGTCGGCGCAGCAGCCCGCCCGTCCCCCCAGTACGGTGGATCCGGTGGCATTCAACGTCCTGATGAAGGAGTTGCTGGCGACCAACGGCCTGGACGCCACGTTGCGCGTGCGGTCCGTCGGACGCTATGGCATCGAACCGGCGGGCCATGCGGAGGTCAGCATCCGATACCTCCCCGCCTACAAGGGCGGCCCCAAGACCGTCGTGCAAAGCGCGTTGCAGGTGGCAACCCAGGTTGCCGGGGCACCGAACGACAACCATTGGACCACCTTGTCGCTGCTTGAATATGCCGGCGCCGGTGGAACCGGGCAGCATGTCGCGAGCTACGCGCAGGCGAACCGCCGGACATTTTCCCCGGGTGGCCCAAAGGACAATCCGCAAATCTGGGCCAGCACCTTCGAATCCAACGACATGACCGGGCAGCGATCCAGCCGGACCGGTGCACAGATCACCACCGAATTCGATCTGGCGGCAAACGATCTGGACGATGCGGACGAACGCACCGTTTTGGTTCTGTGGGCCAAGCGGTGGGACAAGGCCGGACCGGACGCCGAGTTCCGGGCCGCGGTCACGATCGTGACCGACGGGTGGCACAATCCGGCGAGTGTCCACCAGGCGTCGTTCAAAAGCGTTTTCCAGGTTTGGGCGCGTTACAGTCAGGCGGTGCTCGACATGCGGCGCGCCACGCAGGACCCGGGGGGCAATGCGATCTGGATGCGGGCGCATCAGACCATCGGCCTGGACACTGCCGGCCGAGGCGGGGCCGCCGTCGCCCGGTTATCCAGTGACGGCGCGACCGTGATCGCCTCGGTGCCCATCGTCGCGACGGCCGGAACCAGCGGCGCCCAGGTGGTGAATTTCAGCCAGTTTGCCCCGAACAACGCACCGGTTGGGTTCACCCGCCTGCCCGGCGGGCTGCTGCTGCAATGGGGACGCGCCAGCACGGATAGCGGAGGTGCGGCCAACGTTGGCTATCCTACCGGGTTTGCAACCCGCGCCCATTCCATCACGCTCACCCCCAGCGTGACGGGTGGACCGGCGGCGGTGACGCTGAACGCGCTGCCTCGGGGGGCCAACGCGTTCAGCGCGTCCGCGATCGATGCCGGAGGGCGTGGCGTGCCGATGAATTTTTTCTGGATGGCGATCGGGAATTGATTCCCGTAGCTGATCGCCGCTCTAACCCCCATTGGAAGGGCGCATCCATGAGACTGTCCTGGCTGCTGATCGCGATGGCGCTGGCGTGGCCGGCTTGGGCGCAAGCCCCGCTACCGTCGGAACCTTATGCGGTGGTTCTGCCGCCCCAGACCTTCCAGGCAATCGTCAATTACCTCAAGCGACAGCCTTGGGAGGAAGCGCAGCCCTTGATGGCCGCCCTTGCACAAGCGGCCCAGGCCTCCGCCCCGAAAGCGGCGTCCGGTGCCAGGATGGACGGCGACGACAAATCCCCGGACGCTGGCAAGGCCCGATAACCTGGGGTTGGGTCTTAATTCCGGTTCGTCCCATCGGTGGGCTTGGTCTCCCGGCAGACGGAAACAGTCCAGTCCCAAAAGATAACGCGATGAAATCGACTCTTGTGCCGCCGCGGTCCCCAATCCGATCAGGCCTTCGTCAGACGCCCCGCAGAATCCGAGGAGGCATGGCTTCCCGCCCTGACCTCTGCCTGAATGTCTCGGAAGAAGCCCGCCAATTCGGCGGGCGATCCCGCGAACACCTGGCGTGCCTCTGGATCCAGCGCCTGTCGTAACTGTTTCAGAGAGTGAATTCTGACCTGGCCACCGACCACGGAAACCGCGATCTGGTCCTTGACGTTCGGCCGGTCCGCCGGGGGCGGTTCATCACTTGGATTTCTCATGCGGTTTCCGTTCCTTGGGGGTGGGTCGCAAGCGCGATCCTGCGATGGGATCGGTTTACAAGTGCTTAAGATTGGCCCGCTTCCTGGCGGCAATCCGGGGTAGATGGGGCACAAGCTCTTGCATGCGCTGCCCTCGCGGTGCATTGGATATCGTCAGAACCGTCCGGGCCGGCGAGCGGTTGTCAGCGTGCTCCCCTGCATGAAGGCCCCCGAAGAGAGGATTGATACGGATGCGCCTTGCGGTGCTGAAGGAAAGACGTGCGGCCGAGGCTCGCGTGGCGGCCACCCCCGAAACGGTCAAGCGCCTGATTGCCCTGGGTCTGACCGTCTCGGTCGAAACCGGGGCCGGCGCCACCGCATCCATTCCCGATACGGAATTCGCGACCGCCGGTGCCGAGATAGCAGCCGATCCGGCCGCGGCGCTGCAAGGCGCGGGCATCGTGTTCGCGGTGCAGGCGCCGGAAGCCGCTGAACGGGCCCTGATCCCGCGCGGCGCGTTGCTGGTGTGTATCGCGGGTGCGTTCTCTGATCCGGACCTTGTGCCGAATCTGGCAGCTGGCGGCGTCGATACGGCGGCGATGGAATTGCTGCCCCGCATCACCCGCGCCCAGGCGATGGATGTCCTGTCCAGCCAGTCCAATCTGGCCGGCTATCGGTCGGTGATCGAGGCTGGCAACGCGTTCCAGCGTGGCTTCCCGATGATGATGACGGCGGCCGGCACCGTGCAACCCGCGCGTGTCTTCGTGATTGGCGCTGGCGTTGCCGGATTGCAGGCCATCGCCACCGCTCGGCGGTTGGGCGCCATCGTGTCCGCCACCGACGTGCGACCCGCGGCGAAGGAGGAGATCAAATCCCTCGGCGCCACGTTTGTCGGGGTGGAGGATGAAGAAACCGCCGGCCAGACCGGCGCCTATGCCCGGGAGATGAGCGACGCGTTCCGCCAGAAGCAGGCGGACCTGATGGCCACGACGGTTGCCAAGAACGATATCGTGATCTGCACCGCCCTGGTGATGGGACGGCGTGCGCCGACCATCGTGACCGAGGCAATGGTGCAATCGATGCGCCCCGGCAGCATCGTCGTCGATCTTGCGTCGGATGCCGGCGGCAACTGCGCTGCGACGGTGCCGGGGCAGAGCATCGTCACTCCCAACGGCGTGACCATCCTGGGCTACAATAACTGGCCGAGCAGGATTTCGGTGGCGTCGAGCGCGCTTTATTCGCGGAATTTGCTGACGTTCCTGACCACCTTCTGGGACAAGGACACCAAGGCCCCGAAACTGCCCGACACCGATGATATCGTGAAGGGCGTCATGCTGACTCGCGGCGGCGCGATCGTGCACCCGAGCTTCCTGCCTTCCCAGGCCGCCTGAGACCCGGAGACCAGATCGATGAACCCGAACCAGTTGGCGGAAGAGGCAACCCGCCTCGCGCAACGGGCGAACGAACTTGCCGCCCACGCCAAGGCACTGACGGCCGCGCTGCCGGTCGGCGCGCCCGATGTCGATGCGTTCATATTCCTGCTCGCCATTTTCCTGATGGCCTGCTTCGTCGGCTATTACGTGGTGTGGAACGTGACGCCAGCGCTGCACTCGCCGCTGATGGCGGTGACCAACGCGATTTCGTCGGTGATCATCGTGGGTGCCATGCTGGCGACCGGTCTGGCGGAATCGGGCTGGGCGATGGCGTTCGGGTTTATCGGCGTGACCCTGGCCTCGGTGAACATCTTCGGCGGGTTCGTCGTAACGCAGCGCATGTTGTCGATGTTCAAGCCACGTGGCGCCGCCGCCGCGCGAGCAGCAGACTCCAAGTAAGAGATATCGGCCATGTCCCCCAGCCTGACCTCGCTCGCCTATCTGGTCGCCTCCGTCCTGTTCGTGCTGGCGTTGCGCGGCCTGTCCAGCCCGGTGACTTCGCGTCAGGGCAATCGGTTCGGCATGATCGGCATGGGCGTCGCCGTCGTGGCAACCTTGCTGCACCATGGCATGGGCGGATGGGGCTATCTGCTGATCCTGCTGGGGATTGCCATCGGCGGCGGAATCGGCGTTGCCGTTGCGTTGCGCATCCAGATGACGGCCCTGCCGCAGTTGGTGGCGGCGTTTCATTCCCTGGTCGGCCTTGCGGCGGTGTTCGTGGCGGCGGCTGCGCTGAATGCGCCGGATGCGTTCGGCCTTGGATCTCCTGGCCATATCCATCGCCAAAGCCTGGTGGAGATGTCGCTTGGACTGGCGATCGGGGCGATCACGTTTTCGGGTTCGTTGATCGCTTTCGCAAAATTGCAGGCCTTGATGAAGGGCGCGCCGATTCTGTTTCCGGGACAGCACAAGCTGAACCTGGGGCTTGGGATTCTGCTGGCGGTGCTGATCGTGGCGTTCGTGATTTCGGGCGGCAATCAGGTCCTGTTCTGGATGATCGCGTTCCTGTCACTGGGCTTGGGCTTCCTGATCATCATCCCGATCGGCGGCGCCGATATGCCGGTCGTGGTGTCGATGCTGAACAGCTATTCCGGCTGGGCGGCGGCGGGGATCGGCTTCACCATCCAGAACCTGGCGCTGATCATCACCGGGTCCCTGGTCGGCGCGTCGGGCGCGATCCTGTCCTACATCATGTGCAAAGGCATGAACCGCAGCATCTTCAACGTGCTGTTGGGCGGCTTCGGCACCGATAGCGGCGCCCCCGGTCCCGCCGGTGCCGCCACGGGCGATCGGACGGTGAAAAGCGGCAACGCCGATGACGCCGCATTCATCATGAAGAACGCGTCCAAGGTCATCATCGTGCCAGGCTATGGCATGGCGGTCGCTCAGGCCCAGCACGCCCTGAGGGAGATGGCGGACACGCTGAAAAAGGAAGGCGTCGAGGTCAAATACGCCATCCACCCCGTCGCCGGCCGCATGCCCGGTCATATGAACGTGCTGCTGGCCGAGGCAAACGTGCCGTATGATGAGGTGTTCGAGTTGGAGGAGATCAACAACGAGTTCTCCACCGCCGACGTGGTCTATGTGATCGGGGCCAATGACGTGACCAACCCAGCCGCGAAGACGGACCCGTCGTCCGCGATTTACGGGATGCCGATTCTGGACGTGGAAAAGGCGGCGACGGTGCTGTTCGTGAAGCGGTCGATGGCGTCCGGCTATGCCGGTGTCGACAACGAGCTTTTCTTCCGCCCGAATACGATGATGCTGTTCGGCGACGCGAAGAAGATGACCGAGGAAATCGTCCACGGTATGGCGCACTGAGATTGTCCGGATGTTTTGTTCGGCGATTTGCGCCCGGTCGTAGCCGGTGACCGCGGGACACGCGTCGAGTGAATTATTGGCCGAGAGCGATGGCTATGTTGCAGGATCACCGTGCAACTGTTTGTATGAGTGATCGCGTGAAGGTTCGCGTGTCGGTCGCATGGAATCCGTGTCGGTCGGCTAGAGCGCCAGGGTTTTCAGGTCGGTGATATTGCCAGCTTACGCTTGGAGCGAGGCCCGCAATATCGTCAACTCCAAGGATGTTGCATGAACGCTCATTTGCTAATGGATGATCCGACGACGAAATGCCACGTTTAGCGCCGATTCGAAGAGCAGATGGCGTTGGGAGGCAGCGTGTCCTCGGACGCGCCCGAGAGTGGCTGTCCTAAACGGGCTGCACGAGCCCATGGATTTCCCTGGCGGGCGCGCGCGGTCAGTGTGTTGAACAGGCGGTAAGGCATGGTCGTCGGTGCGTGACCGTAGTTTACCGCCTTGGTAGGAAGAGGACGTTATGGTTGCCGATGCAGGTTTGAATGATGGGCTCATTCTTCGGTGCGGTGACGCCGCCGACGCTTCTAATGGCGATACCGAGAGAACGATCATCATAACGGGCATCGCGCGATCCGGTACAACGATGATGGCCGCGGTTCTTCGGCAGGCTGGCCTCTTCATAGGCGAGAAAGTTTATGAGACTGAGGAGGATGTCGCCATTGTCCACATTGCCTCGGGTCGATTGAAAGATCATTTGCCTGATCTGATTGCACAGCGAAACCAACGTCATTCGATCTGGGGTTTCAAACTCCCCAATCTCCACGCCCAGTTCTCCTGGCGCGACCTGGCTCTGTTTCGCAACCTGAGACTGGTCGTCGTTTATCGCGATCCTGTTGCGGTGTCCCTACGCCACTCCCTGGCCGAACGGTTTGAAGAAGAAGAAGATACGCTGTACGCTTCGATCCGTGCCCTGGAAGCCCAAACCCGCTTCATCGACAAGGGAGGACGCCCGGCGTTGCTGGTCAGCTATGAGAAAATGATAACTGTTCCTGAGAAAATCCTAGGGAGTATTTTCGAATTCTGCGCCGTCAGTCCGAATGCTGATGCAATGAAAGGCATTATCAATAAGATAAAACCGAATAATGAACGTTATATCTCGGGTGCAACACCTCAGCTATCCCCTCATTTCACACGACCTCGAACATTCCGGAGAACCAACGGGACTGTGAGACGGTCTCGGCGAAGCGCGCCATCAGGGGCGACAGCCGGTGTTCTGGCATGGTGGGTATCAGTTCATAGAGCATGCAGCCCTGGCG
>CAMATI010000256.1 GCA_945861095.1 Asaia bogorensis
ACACCGCTTTTTGTATCAGGCTGGGTTACGTGACTCGAGGTATGACCCGGTCAGTTGGGCCAGCTTCCCGTTGCAGGTGGCGGGGCGACTTGGCATCCAAACCTACTGCCTTGGAATCACAGGAGAAAAAATGAGGGGATGGCTGAGACTCAGTGGAACAATCTGCACAGGCCGAGCGGGCTGTTCATGACGGGGGGGAAGTGCCCGTTGTGCTATGTGGCGGAGCTGGGGCCGCATTTGCCGGTAAACCGGGACCATCCGGGGATTGGGCCTCGGATCAGCATCCTGGACAACAAGGGGGTGATGATCGCGCGGGTGCAGGCTGCGCCTCCGCGTGGGATCGGGCCGGGGCAGTTCATTTCGCCGCATGGGATGACGGTGGATTCCCGGGGTGATCTCTATGTGGGGGAGGTGGCGTTTACGTCGTTTTCCCGGTCGTTTCCGAATGAACCGAAGCCGGCGCGGATCCGGTGTCTGCAGAAGTTGGTAAAGGTGGCGGGGTAAAGGCGGGGCGAAAGCCCCGCTCTTGCGCACTCCAACCGACTCCGTGCCATGCTTCCCGATAACAGGCCGGCCAACCGGTGCGACAGGGGGCAACAATCCAGATCACCGGATTGGGACGCTTACTGTGTTCCATGGCCTGTCTGGCCGTGGCATTGGCCACGCCGGAGGATCTGCAACGCCTGGCCAGCATCGTCTGGATCGATAGGATCGAGAAGAGACGCTGAATATCCGGCCGGGTTCGGCAACGGGACGTGCGGTTGTTGGGCCGCCTGTATTACATGGCCTGGTCCCGGATCGAATGTTGTTCTGGTACAATACGAACTAGCCGAAACAATGACCGGGGCACCCGTTCTCATGGTCATTGCCGGGTTCTATCGGGCAACCCATCCCCGCCGTTGAAGTGCAGGTTGCCGGGTCAAGCTCGGCGATTATGGTGGGGGGGCATCCATTTGTAGCGGGCAGTGGTGGGCATCGCCTAAGTGTCTCCGGGGCCGCGCATTCTGTCACCGGCCCATCGGTCCGGGCGCAACATGTGACTCCCGTGTCGCTATCATGTAGCGTTCCAGGACTGATGTCGCCGCAAATCTGGTGATGTCGGACGACGTGCGGATAATGGCCCTAAACCAGACCCTCATAAAGAAGTCTAAAGGGAGGATATCGAAACCATGAGTGACAAACATCCAACGCCTGACGCCTGGTCCCGGCGCGACGTGATGCGCGGCGGTGCCGCCGCAATGATGGGGGCCTATGCTCTGGCTCCACGTTACGGCCTCGCCGCCGACATTCCTTACGAGTATGACGGATCGAAGTTCCAGATGGCGGCGCCGGAGCCGAACGCAAAGCGGGGTGGCGTGCTGCGCTATGGCATCCTGAATCGTCCGCCGCATTTCGATGTGCACCAGTCCGGCACCGTCGGCAATATCGGCACCCAAGGCTGCATGTTCGACAATCTGGTGCGGCGCGATCCGCGCGACAGCGGCAAGACCATCGTTCCTGATCTGGCGCATAGTTGGGAAATCGCCAAGGACGGCAAGACCTATACGTTCCATTTGCGCCAGGGCGTGCAATTCCACGACGGCACGCCGTTCACATCCGCCGATATCAAGGCAACTTTCGACCGTATCTGCAAGCCACCCGCCGGTGTCAGCATCCCACGTAGTGCATTGTTCACGGCGGTCAGTGAGATCAACGCGCGCGACAAGTACACCGTCGAATTCAAGCTGTCGGCGCCGCGGTCCGTCAACTTCATGATGTCCGCCTTTGCCAGTGGCTGGAACGTCATATTCAGCAAAAAGACCCTGGAGGAGAACGACTACAATCTGCGCAAGGTTCCCAACATCCCCGGCACCGGCCCGTTCAAGACTCAACGACGGGTGGAGAATGAGGTCTGGGTGATGGAGAGGAACCAGAATTACTGGAACAAGGGCTTGCCCTATTTGGACGGCATGGAAGTCTACCATCTGCTGCCGTTCTCGCCGGAACTGGGGGCGGCGATTCTGTCCGGCCGGATCGATTACGGACGAGCGCTGGATCCGGGAACGATGAAGAAGGCGATGGCGGTGCCGGGGATGTCGACCGCGAAGTTCTACCAGAGTGTTATTCATGGCGCCTGGGTGAACGTCAAGCGCAAGCCGTTGGACGATCCGCGGGTGCGACGCGCGCTGCATCTGCTGATGGAAAAGCAGGTGCTGGTGGATGTGGTGAAGGATGTGTCGCCGTTGATGACCGGCGGGTTCATCTACCCGTTCTCGGAGTTCGCCACACCTAAGGAGCAACTGGTCAAGCGTCTCGGCTATCAGGACGATCCCGCGGCCGCGATCAAGGAGGCCAAGGCCTTGCTGGCGGCGGCGGGCCAGGGTAGTGGCTTACGACCGCTGGACATCATGGTGCGGGACCTGAACCACCACAAACTCTTTGGCGTGGCGATCCAGGAAATTCTGCGGGCGGTGAATATCCAGGCCAATCTGCGCACGGCGGTGGAATCCGTGTGGTTCGGCGACGTCGCCTCCGGCAACTACGACCTCGCCATCGGGGCCATCGTTTCGTCCCTGCTGGACCCGTCCGATTACTTCAACGCATGGTATCGTACCGGCGGGCCGCAGAACTATTCGTTCTGGAGCAACGCCAATTTCGAGAAACTGCTGGACCAGATCGACACCGAGGTCGATGCGCGCAAGCGCCAGGCGCTGATCCGTCAGGCGGAGGACATCATGGAACAGGATCCTCCGGTACTGCCGATCGCGTGGGAGAACATCATCGATATCTACTTCAACTACGTGAAAGGCCACAATCCGAAGGATTACTTCGGTATCTACGACGTGGTCCGGTTCGATACCCACTGGCTCGACAAGGCCTGACACTCGGCCCCCCATTCGTTCAGCGTATTGGTTGATCGCCGAGCGGATGCGGGGGCGGCCTTGGGTGGGGAGGAGGGACGCGGGGGTCGATCATGCCGAGGCGCATCGCACGCCGGCATGATCGACCATCCGCTACCGTATTACTGTGACGTGCCGAACCCCGCCGGCCCGCCGCTGACCTTGATCGCGCCCGTCTTCGTCAGGCTCTTGCCATCGAAGGTCAGGACCTGGATCTCCTGCTCCACAATGCACTGCACCAGCACGGTCTTGCTGTCCTTGCTCCAGGCCGCGCCCTGGCACCAGGTTCCGACCTTGGCTTCGGCGACCTTCGTCATCTTCAGGCCGTCCACCGCCAGGACGATCGCAAGTCCATGATCGCTTCTGAACGGTGATCCGGGGACCTTGTTCGATCCGTTCATCGACGTCACGACCATGTGCTTGCCATCCGGAGCGACATGCAGTGCCTCCGGCGTCTGATAGACAGAGATCGTGTCGACGACGCGCGGCGGATTGGCCTTGATGTCGATCAGGCTGACCGTGTCGGCATCGCCCGCACCCATGCCGACATTGCTGAAGGCCGCCCAGTCACCACGCGGGCTGATGCCCAGCGGATAGGGCTTCAGGCCGCCGGACACGTCGCGCTTGGTATATTCGACCGCGGTGCCTTTGACGCTCAGGACGGACACCTTGTGGTCCCCATCCCGGGTCACCAGCGCCATCGTCCCGTCCGGCGTGAACGCCACCGCGCTGGGCTGCGACTTGGCGTCTCCCAGCGTCACCTTGCCGGCCGGGGTCAGCGTCTTGCCGCCGATCGTAAAGACCGAGACCGTGCCTTCCAGCCGGTTGGCGATCATGGCCAGGGTGCCGGCGCGGTTGATATCCACGCCCGACGCGCCGGTCCCGGTTTCATGCGTCGCGATCACCGCCGGGGGCGACACTGTCAGGTCCAGCACGCTGACGATGTTGTGCGGGATGACCTTTTTGGGATCGGCCGGATCCAGTTTCGTCGCCGCTGTGATCAGTGCGAAGGACCGGTCCGGGGCGATGGCCACGCTGGATGGCGGCCCGACCAGGCTGGTCGGCATTTTCACCTCGGCCAGCACCTTGGGTGGCGACACGCCCAGATCCAGGATCATCACGTTGTCCGCCACCGGATTGTCCGGCACGGTGTTGACCCCGTTGATCAGCATGCCCTTGCCGTCATTGGCGGAAATGGCGATCTGTGCGAGCGCGGTGGATGCCATCAATGGCACCGCAAACAGCCCGGCGGCAAAGCCGGCTGTCCGGAACATGCGTCGAGAC
This sequence comes from Asaia bogorensis, assembly GCA_945861095.1. GTDB lineage: Bacteria > Pseudomonadota > Alphaproteobacteria > Acetobacterales > Acetobacteraceae > Rhodopila. The sequence continues at coordinate 4,164 of CAMATI010000256.1, forward strand.
ATGGAACGTTCTCCCGTTTGTATTGATCGCCGCGGCCGGCTCCGACCGCGACGATGACGGGAGCTTAGATCATCCACCCTCCCGGCGGATATTCCAAAACACATGCATCCCGTTTTGTAATACGCCGTTCAGGTTCGACCGATACGCGGTAGGCGGCGCGAACTGGCCCAGAAACATCTGTGGCGCCTGATCCAGGACGCGGATTTGCATCTGTCGCGCCAGTTCCTGACGCTTTACGGGGTCGGCCTCAACCTCAAACCGCGCCACCAGATCCGGCATGGCGGGATCGCAGTTCCAGCCTGGGTAGTTGCCGCCACAGCTATAGGCGGTTGCGTAATGCGACAGCGGGTTGATCATGTCGTAGCCGCTCCAGACCACCGGCATCAGGTTCCAGCCGCCCTTGTCCGACGGTTCCTTGCGCAGCCGCCGCTGTGCCTGGCTGCTGTAATCCGATGTCGAGACTTCCAGGTTGAAGCCGGCCCGCTTGATCTGATCGATCGCCACCAGCGCGATCGGGTTGATCATCGCCGAGTCCGTGCTGTGCAGCAGAACCACAGGCTCGCCTTTGTAGCCGGCCTCCTTCAACAGCGCCTTGGCCTTTTCCGGGCTGGGTTGGCGCAGAAAGTCGGTGCCGACATCGGACCCGTACGGTCCACCGCACAGGAAGACCGACTGGCAGAACGGCAGAAACATGTCTTCCGGCAGGCCGAATCCGGCCATGATCTCCGCCTGATCCAGCGCCATTTGCAGGGCGCGACGGATGCGCACGTCATTGAAGGGTGGGGTGATGTTGTTGACCGACATGCCGCCGGTGATCTGAGCCATCGACGGTTGACGGATGACCGTGATTTTCGGGTCCTTGCGCATCATGCCGACGAAGTCGATCGGCAGAATTTCCAGGTAGTCGATGCCGCCGGTCTGCAACGCCGCGACCTTGGTAGCCGGATCGGGCATGCTGACCATCTCGACCGTGTCCAGATAGACGACCTTGCCGCCCGCCAGCCCGTCCGCCGGTTCGGTCCGCGGCTTGTAATTGGCATTGCGACGGAAGATCGCGCGGTCGCCCGGCCGCCATTCGTCACGACGGAACGTGAAGGGGCCGGAGCCCATCACCTCCACATTCGGCTTGCTCGGCGGATTTGCCGCCATGCGCGCGGGCATCATGATCGGCAGAATGGCGTTGGGCTTGCCGATCGCCTCGATCACGAACGCGAAGGGGCGGGACAGTTTCAGTTCGAAAGTGCTGGCGTCGATCACGCGCAGGTCCTGCGCCGCGGCCATCAGGCGCTTGCCGAACCCGTCGATGGTGGCCCAGCGGCGCAGGGATGCCACACAATCCTCAGCCGTCACCGCGGTCCCATCGTGCCAGGCCAGACCGGGGCGGAGCGTGAAGGTCCAGGTCAGACGGTCTTCGCTGGTTTTCCAACCTTCCAGCATCTGCGGACGGAACTCGCCCTTGGAGTCCATGGAGATCAGGGTGTCGTAGACCATGTAGCCGAAGGCCCGCGTCACCGTGGCGGTGGTGGAGTGCGGATCCAGCACCTGCAACTCGATATTCATCACCGCGCGTAGCGGCTTCTGCTGGGCCTGGGCCGGAGCGATCGACAACAGCGCAACCAGCGCCGCCGTCAGCACGACGACGGCGGCAATGGATTTCCGCGAATTGACTCGTTTGGTCATGGTCAGGACACCGCGTCGGCAGCTTCGGCGGTTTTCCGCCGGTGGTCGAAATTCGTCATGTTCAGTTTCCGCCGGTGGTCGGCATAGAGCAGCGGTTCGTACCGCGTCGGGTTCTCGGCCGACACGCAGGTCGCGACCGGCTTGATCACCGCATCCAGGCCTGGCCCGAAGAAGAACGGGATGGCGTGGCGCAGGGCGTTGTTCGCGTTGACCACCCGGTGCTGCGTTGGCGTGAAGCGGTCGTTGGAATAGCGGCCAAGCATTTCGCCGGTGTTGACGACGAAGGTGCCGGGAATGGAGGGGGGACGCAGCCAGGTGCCGTCACCGCTGCGCACTTCCAACCCGGGCAGCGCCGATTGCGCCAACAAGGTCAGGAAATTGGTGTCGATATGGGGGGCGAAGCCGAATTGGTTGTCCTCGGCGCCGTCATGGGGAGGGTAGCGGATCAGCCGCAGGGTGCAGGTGGGTTCCTTGCCGAAATCCCGCTCGAAATAATCCGGCTCCAGCGACAGGGCGGTGGCGACGACGGAGACCATTTTCCGGGCCAGCGGGCGCATGGCGTTGCAGTAGGCCATGGTCGCGGCCTTGAATTCAGGCATGCCGGGTGGCCAGCGGTTCAGGCCATACAGCGGATTGCCGGCGAGGATGCGGGGGTCGTCCTGCGCCAGGTCGGTGGTGATGTAGAAGCTCTCGCTGAGGTTCGGCTTGGTGTTGTTGTTCACCTTGGACGTGCGGACGATCTGCGCGCCATAGGGCAGATAGCCGATATTCAGGTCGCCGATTTTCAAGGGCAGTTTGAACGCCTCCTCCCGATCGAAGAAGGCGGCGGCGGCGGCGAAGGTGCCATCGATCAGGGATTGGTCGATGCCGTGGTTGGCGATGACCAGGAAGCCGGTGTCCTCGCAGGTGCGGGCGACGGCCTCGGCCAGGGCTTCTCGCGCGCCAGGGTCGCCGGCCAGATAGGGACCGATGTCCAGCACCGGGATGCGGTCCACGGATCGGAGGATGGGGGGAGCGGGCAGGGTCTGGCTCATCGCGGTGACCTCCGGCGTTTTGATGTGCGGTGCAGCATGCAGCAGGTTTTCGCGGGAAGGAAGGGCTGCCCGGATGGCGGGTCGGCCGGGATGCCGCGGGGTTCATGTGGGCCGGGATCAGGGTATTTGGAGAATATTCTTCCCCTCCCCTTGCGGGAGGGGGTTGGGGGGAGGGGAGGAGCCGCACAATTGTGCCGGAACACCCCTCCCCCGGCCCCCTCCCGCAAGGGGAGGGGGAGAATATTCTCTGTTGTCGTGATGTCTGAATGCTGCGGGATCGGCCCGCCGCGACAATAAAGTGGGGTACCCTCGGTTTCCTCGGTCTGTAACGCTTGACGGCATCGCACGCCCGCCCTAAACGCTGCCGCCTGCCGCTGCGGGTGTAGCTCAGTTGGTTAGAGCGCCGGCCTGTCACGCCGGAGGTCGCGGGTTCGAGCCCCGTCACTCGCGCCAGCGGCATCTGGTCCGACAATTGTCGGCTCCGCCGCTGAGCGCGACTCCTTCCCCCTTGCTTCCAGACTGCCCCCTTGCTTCCAGACTGCATCCCGACCGCCACGATTGTGGATTTTTGGTCACATTGTTTGGATCGGGCGATGGACATGAACAGCCCGTGCGCGCCACTCAATCTGGACGCGTTGACCGCGATTTTCATCCACGAGCGGCCGTCTCGATTCGCCTCGTCGCCGCAACTCATTGAAATTTGTTTATCTTTTGGGGGCTTCCGCTCCCGGTGACGGCAATGCCGCCGATCCCGCCTTGCCCGCCAGACCCCTGACATCCCGATCCCCGGCTCGGCGAAGCGCGTAAGAGCCTTGCCGAGGCTATGGCGGTTCGGAATAGTTGGGTTTATGGTCCCGCCCGTGCCGCACCGCGACAGCCCAGGAAAAGCTCAGCTCTCTCAGCTCGGCTTTCGTGGGCGCGCGGTCGCGATGGGCAAATGGGGCGAACGGAACCGACATGCAGCCTGTGCTCTACGAATACCTGCCGATCCTGGTGTTCCTGGTTATTGCCGGCGGCATTGCCCTGGCCATGGTTGGCGGCTCCCTCCTCGCCGCCCGTCAGAAGCCCTATGCGGAGAAGCTCTCCGCCTATGAATGCGGGTTCGAGGCATTCGACGACGCCCGTCGCCGCTTCGACGTGCGGTATTATCTCGTGGCGATCCTGTTCATCATTTTCGACCTGGAAGTGGCGTTCCTGTTTCCCTGGGCGATCGCGCTCAAGGATATCGGCGCATTCGGCTTCTGGTCGATGATGGCATTCCTGAGCGTGCTGACGGTCGGGTTCATCTACGAATGGTGCAAGGGCGCCCTGGAGTGGGAGTAGCGGCATGAGCGACTCGTCAACCGCCATAGCCTGGAACCGCGATCACCTGCCGCCGGGACCGGAGCAGGACGCGGTGATCAAGGGCATCACCGGTGAAATCGCCGACAAGGGCTTCCTGGTCGCCAACCTCGATAAGGTGGTGAACTGGGCGCGCACCGGCAGCCTGTGGCCGATGACCTTCGGCCTGGCGTGCTGCGCGGTGGAGATGATCCACGCCTACATGCCCCGATACGACCTGGATCGGCTGGGGATCATTCCCCGCGCCTCTCCCCGGCAGAGCGACGTGATGATCGTCGCCGGCACCTTGACCAACAAGATGGCCCCAGCCCTGCGCAAGGTCTACGACCAGATGCCGGAGCCGCGGTGGGTGATCTCCATGGGAAGCTGCGCCAACGGCGGCGGCTATTACCATTATTCCTATTCCGTGGTGCGTGGCTGCGACCGGGTCGTGCCGGTCGACATCTATGTCCCGGGCTGCCCGCCGACGGCGGAGGCCCTGGTCTACGGCATCATGCAGTTGCAGAAGAAAATCCGCCGGACGGGGACGATCCTTCGTGGGTGAAACAACCGAAGCCGCACCGCCTCCGCCGCCCACGCCGCTGGAGCTTCTTGGGCTCGCCGTCTCCACCCTTCCCGGGGTGGTCGGCGTGAAAATCCTGCTGGGCGAGTTGATCGTCGATGCCGACCGGGACCAGATTCCGGCGCTGATGACGACCCTGCGCGACGATCCGCGCTTCGCGTTCGAGCAGATGATGGATGTCTGCGGCGTGGACTGGCCGGAGCGGGCGGACCGCTTCGACGTCGTCTACAACCTGCTGTCGGTGTCGCTGAACCAGCGCATCCGCGTTATCGTGACCACCGACGACACCAAGCCGGTGCCGTCCGTGCACGCGATCTGGCCGGTCGCCACCTGGTGGGAACGCGAGGCGTGGGACCTGTTCGGCATCGTGTTCTCCGGCCAGCCCGACCTGCGCCGGATCCTGACCGACTATGGGTTCGAGGGGCATCCGCTGCGTAAGGATTTCCCGCTGACCGGCTATGTCGAGGTTCGCTACGACGAGGACCGCAAGGCTGTCGTCTACGAACCGGTGAAGCTGACGCAGGATTTTCGGAGCTTCGATTTCCTCTCCCCGTGGGAGGCGATGACTACCTTGCCGGGCGACGAGAAGGTCTTCAACGAACGCCGAGCGGCGGGTCAGAAGGGTTGAGGGCATGAGCGAAGCGGCAATCCCCGAGGCCGGCGGTCCCGTCAAGAAGACCGTCGAGATCGAAAGCCACTCGATCAATTTCGGACCCCAGCATCCCGCCGCGCATGGCGTGTTGCGGCTGATTCTGGAGCTGGACGGCGAAGTGGTGGAGCGGGCCGATCCGCATATCGGCCTGCTGCATCGCGGCACCGAGAAGCTGATCGAATACAAGACGTATATGCAGGCGGTGCCGTATTTCGACCGGCTCGATTACGTCTCGCCGATGTGTGAGGAGCACGG
>CAMATI010000257.1 GCA_945861095.1 Asaia bogorensis
CGCTTTTTGTATCAGGCTGGGTTACGTGACTCGAGGTATGACCCGGTCAGTTGGGCCAGCTTCCCGTTGCAGGTGGCGGGGCGACTTGGCATCCAAACCTACTGCCTTGGAATCACAGGAGAAAAAATGAGGGGATGGCTGAGGGCACGCCCGCAATTCCTGCTGGAACGATATCCGCCTGCGATTTGATCATAAGGACTATATGTGGTGCCCCAGGCATGCCGGAACCGACCGCCAATTCGAATGTTCCCGGCTGATCACATCGGCGCAGGTGATTCAAACCATTGACCGGATCCCAAGGGTCCTCAACCGGCCGGAGAAGGCTTGAAAGGTCGCGTTCAGGCCCTTGGATTCGCGGTGGCGCGGTTGTCGGTTCAATCGCTGTATGGCAACGGATGAATACCTCCGTCGGAATGTGCCTGCCGGAGTTCGATGGGCGGAATGACCGATCATGATGGAAGACTGTCGAGAAAGGCATCTGCCTCGGCCAGGATCGCTGCCTGGCGCTCTGGCGGCCAGCCGGCGAGGGTCCGAAACGGCATCGCCAGACGCGCATTGCTCGCCAGCCGTTCCTTCTGCCGTATCAGGAAGGCCCAGTAGAGATAGTTGAACGGGCACGCTTTCGGACCGGTCTTCTGCTTTACGTCATAAGCGCATCCCCGACAGAAGTCCGACATGCGGTCGATGTAGGCGCCCGAGGCGGCGTAGGGTTTGGACGCCATCTGTCCACCGTCAGCGAAAACCGCCATGCCCAGCGTGTTGGGCATCTCCACCCACTCGATCGCATCGGCATAAACCGCGAGATACCAGCGCTCGATTTCTCGGGGTTCGATGCCGGCGAGCAATGCAAAATTGCCCGTCACCATCAATCGTTGAATGTGATGCGAATAAGCAAATCGCTGCGTCCCACCAATCGCCTCGGCCAGGCAGCGCATGCGTGTGTCGCCGGTCCAGTAGAATTCCGGCAGCTTGCGCGTCGCCCGCAGCGCGTTCCGCTGCCCGTACTCAGGCATCAGGGTCCAGTAAACGCCGCGCACATATTCGCGCCACCCCAAGATCTGACGCACGAACCCCTCAACCGCGTTCAACGGTGCGTTCCCAGAGCGCCAGGCCGTCTCAGCGGCCTCACATACCTCACGGGGAGACAGGAGCCCGATGTTCATTGCCGGCGCCAGCAGCGCATGGAACAGGAAGGGCGCACCGGCCTTCATGGCATCCTGGTAATCGCCAAATAGCGGCAGGCCGCTGACAATGAAATCATCCAGTGCGAGCAACGCATCCGCGCGCGTGACCGGCCAGCCAAACGCGTCGAGACTACCGAAATGACTGTTGAAGCGCGCCTCGACCAGCGCCATGACCTCCCGCGTCGTATCGTCAGGCGCAAAACGACGGCGGCTGGGAGGGGAGATGGAGGTTGGCAGCGCCTTGCGGTTCTCCGCATCGAAATTCCATTCGCCGCCCGCCGGCGTATCGTCTTCCATCAGGATGGCGTGCTCTCGCCGCATCTCGCGATAGAAATGCTCCATCCGCCATGTTCGACGCCCTGTCGTCCACTGTGCGAAACGTGAGCGGCTTGCGAAGAAGCGGCTGTCGGGGCGGACATCGACCAGGCACCCCGTCAGGGCCGCCCAGCCTTCGACCATCGCCTGCACGCGCCACTCTCCTGGCTCGGTCACAACCAAGCAGTCCGGCGCATGACGTCGCACCGCGCGTTGCATTTCACTCGTCAGGAAGCCGCTGTTGTCAGGGGCGTCCAGCTTCACGTAGTCCACCGTCACACCGCGCCTTGTCAGAGCGTCCGCGAAGTGGCGCATCGCCGACAGAAACAACACGATTTTCTGCTTGTGGTGGCGGACATAGGTGCTTTCGTCCGAAACCTCCATCATCAGCACGATGTCATGCGCGGGATTCAGACCGGCGAGCGCGGTGATGTCGAACGAAAGCTGATCGCCGAGAATGATCCGGAGAACGTCCATCATGTGTCCACTGGCGGTTTGGGACTGCCGGCGCCGCGACAGCGTTGCGAGCAGTATTTCACGTTTTCCCAGTCCCGCGCCCATTTCTTGCGCCAGGCAAAGGGCCGGCGGCAATACGCGCAGAGTTTGGCAGGAAGTTCCGACTTCGGGCGCATCCTGACCATGCCGCTACCAAGGTACCGGCTCGCCGCGCCAGTCGAAGAAGTGGCCGTTGGCCTCGGCACTCAGACTGTCAACCACGGCCAACAAATGGGAAGCCGCTTCAGCCGGCGTGTGGAGTTCCAACCCGCGTGCCCCGAAGGGCTCCGAGAGTGCCGTTGCTACGGTGCCTGGGTGCAAAGCCACGCAAATGCCATCAGGGCATCGGCGCGCCAGTTCCACCGCGGCGGTTCGTACAAGCTGGTTGAGCGCCGCCTTCGAGGCACGATACGAATACCAACCGCCAAGCCGATTATCGCCGATGCTGCCGACCCTGGCGGACAAGGTGGCAAACACCGCCTTGCCCGACCGAGGCAACCGCGGAAGCACATGCTTCATGATCAGCGCGGGTCCAATCGCGTTCAACGCGAAGGAGCGGGCGAGATTGCCTGCATCGAGTTGGCGCCAGGTCTTCTCCGGACCCTGGCGGTCATCGTGGAGAAACCCCGTCGCATCAATGACGAGCCGAAGGTCACCGATTTCGGCGGCAGACACCGCGGCGCGCTCCAGCGTGGCCTCATCCAGCAGGTCGATAGGCGGCGACGTTGTTCGACTGAAGCCAACAACCTGCCGGAATCTGTCAGTGCCGTTCAAAGCCGCGACTAGGGCACTGCCGATGCCGCCGCCGGAGCCGAAAATCACGGCAAGGCCCGACTTCGGAAATGAATCCAGGCCGATAGTGGGCACTGCCCCGAGGGAGGATCGCAGCGGATGGGTCACTGACAATGGCCTTCTCGTTCCGCGGACGGACACATGCACGCCATGCCGACGCCGCTAAAACAAGCACCCCACATCACACCAACGGCTTGCGGATCGCCGCGACCGAGAATCCCGCGCATATTTTTCGTCATCCGGGGGCATCGATCGCCATCGGCCCAACGGCGGTCGATCCGAGCCGCGATTGGATCGGTGGTGTTGAAGAACACAGGATTGCGGGTTTCATGGGACATCATTGGATCACGCCTTCTGAAATCGCTCGGAAACAATGGCTGTTCGCGACGTTTGCCACCCCCGTTGAGCGTCCGATATCCTCATACATGTTGGACCTGCAACGCAGGTCGGTCCGACGGCCACATTTCCAAGTGCCCTAACGAGAATCGGACGTGCCGGCACGAGAATTCAAAATCCCAGGAATCGCTGCCGCGCGGCCCCCCTTTGCCAACACGAAGGGGATCGTCAAGCGCCCGCACCGTCGTCAGTTGGCTTTCTTCAGGGGTTGCATGAATGGTCTTCGCCATCAGCCGCGCGACGGCTCCCCAGGTTGCGGAACGACAGGCCAGACGAACACTTCCGCCGCTTTGCAACCTCGAAAACGAGATCGGCCACGGATGTCTGCCAGTTCGAAAGTTCTTGGCGTATTGTCGATGCTCGTTTAACCGGCCTCCCCTGCCGGACGGCCGGAATGGACAGTACAGGGGGTGTGGCTCCAGGTAAGACCAAATCGTCGGTCCAATAGCCGCCATGGCCGCGGGCAACGGCTCCACCGCCGGACCGGGACGCTCCGGTCAGTTCGTGCGTCCGAGCAGACCCCTGGCGATGACCTGGGCCTGAATCTCCGCGGCGCCCTCGAAGATCGACAGGATGCGGGCGTCGCACAGCACGCGGCTGATCGGGAATTCCACCGCATAGCCGTTGCCACCGTGGATCTGCAACGCGCAGTCGGCGTTGGAAAACGCGACGCGCGCGGCCAACAGCTTCGCCATCCCCGCCTCAATATCGCAACGTTGGCCAGTGTCCTTCTGCCGCGCGGCGAAGTAGGTCAACTGGCGGGCGAACATCGTTTCGGTGGCCATCCAGGCGAGTTTATTGGCGACGCGGGGGAAATGCACGATCGACTTGCCGAATTGTTGCCGATCCCGCGCATAGGCCAGTCCAAGCTCGAACGCGTTCTGCGCCACGCCGAGCGCCCGCGCGCCGGTCTGAATGCGGGCGCTTTCGAACGTCTCCATCAACTGCCGGAAGCCCTGCCCCTCCACGCCGCCGAGAACACAATCAGCCGGGACCTCGAAGTTCTCGAAGCTTAATTCGTATTCCTTCATCCCACGATAACCCAGGACGCGGATTTCCGTGCCGGTCATGCCGGGGGCGGGGAACGGGTTGTCGTCCGTGCCGCGCGGCTTCGGCGCCAGCAACATCGACAGGCCACGATGCCCGGCAACGTCCTGGTTGGTGCGAACAAGTAACGTCATAAGGTCGGAGCGCGCGGCGTGGGTGATCCAGGTCTTCGCCCCGGTCACACGATAGACGTCGCCGTCCCGAATTGCGCGGGTGCGCAGGTTTGCCAGGTCCGATCCGGTGTTGGGTTCGGTGAACACCGCTGTCGGCAGCACCGTGCCATCGGCAATCGGCGCCAGCCAGCGCTGTTTCTGTTCTGGCGTGCCAGCCGACCCGATCAGTTCGGCCGCGATTTCCGCGCGGGTGCCAAGCGATCCGACGCCAATATAGCCGCCGCTGAGGGCCTCGGACACGACGCACATGGCGACCTTGCCCAGACCGAGGCCGCCGGACTCCTCCGGCACCGTCATACCGAACACGCCCATCTCGCCGAGTTGTTGCACCACCGGCATCGGGATCAACTCGTCGTTCTGGTGCCATTTCTGGGCGTGCGGCGCGATTTCGGTCGCGGCGTAGCGCAGGAACTGGTCACGGATCGCCTGGTGCGTTTCATCCAGTCCGACCGTGCCGAACTGGCCGTCCAGCGCGCCGCTGACGATGGACGCCCGGGCGGCGTCCAACGCGGCGCGGTCGGCCAGTTGTGCCAGCACCGGCGCGGACAAAAACGCCAATGTCGCCGCGGTCGGCACGCCCTGGTCACCTGGGCGCACCATCTCGGTTTGGCTGATCGGGATGCCACCGCCAAGCTGCGCCAGGAACTCAGCGAAACCGAGGCGCAGGATGGCGCATTCCACGGCCGTCAACATGCCGGCTTCCTGCAACCCATGCGCCCAGCGCAGGGCCTGTCGCAGCGCTTCCACGTATGTCGCCTGCCAGGCGAAGCCGTGCGCGGCCAGTTGATGCGCCTCCAACAGGGCGGGATCGGGCTTGCCGGCATCGCCGACCATGCCGGCAACCGCGTTGCGGCAGGTCGCCAGGAACTGTTCGGCCACGGTCAGCCCGGATCCACACAGGCTGAGCAGCTTTTCCACGGACTCCATTGTCAGGCTCTCCTCGGCGCGTCGGGTCCGGCGACCACGCCGGCATCGTGCAGCTTGCCATATTGGGCGGCGGACAGACCGAGCAACTCGGTCAGCACCGCTTCGGTGTGCTCGCCCAGGCGGGGCGCCGGCGCGGGTGGGCGCTGGCCGAGGTCGAAGCGCAGCGGCACGGTATTGGCCAGCAACGTGCCGACGCCGTGCTGCTCGACCTGGGCGAACATCGGGTTGGCGGGGGAGACTCGCGGGTCTTCGGCGACCATTTGGCCGAAATCCTGATAGGGTCCCCAAAGCACGCCCTTGCCGTCGAACGCGGCGCGCACATCAGGCAGCGTGCGAGCGGCGAACCAGGGCTCCAGGACCGCGCAAATGGCGCCACGCGCGGCGAAGCGGCCACCCTCGGTGTCCATGTCCACGTCCATCAACGGGCCGATCATCGCCAGTTTCCCCGCCAGGCCGGTGCTGGTGCCGATCGCGCGCCACTGCCGGTTGGAGATGGCGCAAAGCATGATCCGGCGCCCGTCCTTCAGCAGGAAGTCGCGGCCGAAGGCGCCGTAAAGGTCGTTGCCCATCGGCGGGCGGACCGATCCGTTGACCTGCACATCGGCGACATAACCCAGGTTCGACACGGTGGCGAAGGCCACGTCGGACAGCGCCAAGGTGATCTCCTGCCCCTGACCGGTGCGGCGTCGGTTGCGGTCGGCGGCGAGAAAACCCGTCGCCAGGTACAGCCCGGCGGCGACGTCCCAGGCAGGCAGCACATGGTTAATCGGCTCCTCGGTCCGGCCGTTGGCGATGGGGAAGCCGGCGGCGCTGTTCACCGTGTAGTCGATGGCCTGGCTGCCGTCGGAACTGCCGGTCAGCCGCAGCATGATCAGATCGGCGCGCTGCTTCGCCAAGGTCGGGTAATCCATCCAGCCGGAGCCGGGCAGGTTGGTCAGCAAGGTGCCGTTGCCCTCACCGGGCGCACAGATCAGCGCCTGTGCCAGTTCCTGCCCCTGGGGCTTGTTCAGCGCCAGGCAGACGGAGCGCTTGGCCTTGTTCAGGCTGGCCCAATAGAGGCTGCTGCCGTCGGGGGCGAGCGGCCAGCGGGCGATATCGATGTTGCCGCCGAGCGGGTCGATGCGGATCACATCGGCGCCAAGCTGCGCGAGCGTCATGCCGCCCAACGGCGCGGCGATGAAGGCCGAGACCTCGACAATGCGGATGTCGCTGAGTGGTCCTGTCACCCGGGTGCACTCTCTTTGCTGCTGTTCTGGCCGGGCGAGGCATAGGGCATGTGGGGGCGGGCTGGAAGATGTGGTTCGAGGCGCTGCGCCTTGCTTTCCGCGTGGGTGCCGCGGTTCACCGATACTGGCACGATCGTGAGATGATCCGTCTGAAATCGGTTACATCGCGGGCCACGCGGTTGGCTAGTGCCGCCGTGATAGCGCCATGCCTAACCCCGCCACCCTCCCTCAAGCGATCTCCAGGTCGGCGAGGTCCGGCTCCCGCAGGAACCCCGACATCTCGGCGGTGTGGAACGGGTTCATCACGGCCGAGCGGCCGTGCTCAGTCCAATAGTAGTTGTGGGCGCGCGGATCGCTCCACACCTTCGTCAGGTTGCGTTCATCCACCAGGCGGTTGTAGCGCCAGAACGCGTCCGGCCGGACCTCCATCGCCGCGGCGTTGCCCAGGACAAGCGTTTCCATGCACTGCAGCGCGTAATGGGCAACCTTCTCGTGGAACGTCGCCACGGTAAGGCCACCATTGGTGTTCGGGCCGTAGACCGACCACAGATTGGGAAAGCCCGGCATCATGCAACCAAGGTACGCGCGCGCCCCATCCTTGGCCCACAACGCGTCCAGCGTCTGCCCGCCGCGGCCGGTGATGGTCATCGGATAGAGGTATTCCGTGGCGTGAAAGCCGGTCGCGTAGACGATCACGTCGGCCTCATGCAGCGTCCCGTCCTTGGCCACGATGCCGCGCGGCTCGATGCGCTCGATCCCGCTGGTGACCAGGCTGACATTGTCGCGCCGCAGGGCGTCCAGGATCGAATAGTCCGGGTCGACAACAACCGCGCGGGCCGACCAGACCGGGTGCGGCGGAGTCATGGTTGCCACCAGCGCCGGATCGCCCAGCTTGCGCTCCAAAAATGCAATGCACCCCTCCCGGGCTCGGCTGTTGAGCGGGTTGCAGGCATACGGATCTTTGAACTCCGGATCGATCTCCGCGACGTTGGCGATACGGTCGAGCGAGCAGGTCCGGGCGCGCATGAAGTTGGTGTGGAACGGCAGGTTGCGGTCCAGCCAGTTGACCTGCGGCGGAAACGGCGAGCGGTAGCCGGGCACGGGAAACAGCCACTGCGGCGTCCGCTGGAACGCGGTGACGTGGGCGGCCTCCAGCGCGAGTTCGGGGATCATCTGATAGCCGGTGCAGCCGGTGCCGATCACCGCGATCCGCTTGCCCCTCAGGTCGACGTCCTCCGGCCACTTCGCCGTGTGCCAGGACGCGCCAGCGAACGTTTCGGCGCCAGCGATCTTGGGTATGTTCGGCCGGCTGAGAAAACCGACGGCCGTGATCACCGCGCGTGACCGGATTGTGCGGGCGCCGTCTGGCCCATCGATGTCGATTTTCCACTCGCAGGCGACCTCGTCCCAGGTCATGGCCTTGACCTCGGTCTCGAACTGGATGTGCCGGCGCAGGTCGAAGCTGTCGGCGACCCAGTCGAAGTATTTCACGTTCTCCCGCCATTCGCAGAACGGGTTGGGATACGGGAAGTCGACCCCGAACGTGTGGGTGTAGGACCGGCTTGGCGTATCGACCCGAGCACCCGGATAGCGGTTCTCCCACCAGGTCCCGCCGACGCCGGAGTTCTTCTCGATGACGGTAAACGGAAACCCAGCCTGACGCAGTTGCAGCGCGGCGTTCAGTCCGCCCATGCCGGCACCTATGACCGTCACGGTGAAGTCCTTCAGCCGATCGGGATCGGGTTTCTCCCGCCAGTGCAGCGACCGCACCGCCGGGTCGAGCGCCAACTCCTCCACGTGATGCCGCAGGTTCTCGCCTTCCAGGGTCTGCCCCAGCATCAGGCTCAGGCTGGTCGCGAGCCGTTCGGGTGGGCCGATGGCGATATCGCCCGCGCCGCTGTCGCGATAGGCTTTCAGGAACGCGGCCCCCTTGCGCCGGAGCAGCGCCACGTCCGCTTCGGTCGCTGGCGCGGCGACATCGAAGTAGCCGGCCAGCACCGTCTTCACGCCCGTCGCCGCCACGTCCGGATCGCCGGTAAGCTGATAAAGCAGGCCACGCAGGACCATGGGATCGGCATGAGCGATCGCGTCCTCGATGACCGCGTCGCTCGCAGCCCGCAATTCCGGCCGGGAAGACACCTGCTGCTTGGCCATGCCCCTGGAACTCCTTCGCATCGTTACCTGTATTCGACCTGACGGGACCGAGCGCGCAAAGTCAAGTCCGACCGGTGTGAGGCGTTTTCAATCGCCCTTTCCTACTCGCAAGCGCTGGCCGACCGCCTTGGATGACCCATCATCGCCGATAGCACCTCGGTTGTCGGCCGGATGGGCCATGCGGAGGTCCGCACCTTGCCTTCCAGCGAGGAAGGTGCGAAGCCCATGGTGGCTATAGAACGGATGGAACGCGGACTGGCCGCGTCGGAAAAGCAACGCGAAATGGCTGGCCCCGACCGATCGTCGAGGCGAGCCCGATGGGGACAACCCGCAGGCTGCGCCGCTTCGCCGATGTGCGATCACGCCGCGCCGATGCGCCCGTCACCGTCGCGTCGGTTGAGCGAGCGCCAGAGTATAGTGTGGGAGGAATCGACACCAAATGAACGCCATCAAAGACGCCATCAAGTCAGGTAAAACCGTAGTCGGGACAGCCGGATCCCCGGCCGTGGACGTCGCGCTCCTGGCTGACGCCGGGTTCGACTTCCTGCTGTTCGACACCCAGCACTCGCCGTGGGAGATCAAGCAGCTTCAGCCGCCAATCCAGGCGATGCGCGGCAAGCAGACGACGCCGATCGTGCGGGTCTCGGCGAACGAGGCCCATCAGATTTGCTACGCGCTCGATGCCGGGGCGCGCGGTGTCATCATCCCGATGGTGAACACAAGGGCGGAGGCCGAGGCCGCCGTCCGCGCCTGCCACTACTATCCCGCGGGCAACCGCAGCAACGCCGGGGTCCGCGGCGAGTGGGGTGAGTTCCAGACCTACCGCGATTACATGGATGCCGTGAACAACGAGCTTCTGATCGTGCCGATGATCGAGACCAACGAGGCGATCGAGAATCTCGATGCCATCGCCTCGGTCCCGGGTGTCGACGTCCTGCTGATCGGCCCGTCCGACCTGTCGATCGAG
>CAMATI010000258.1 GCA_945861095.1 Asaia bogorensis
GCGAGTGGGGCGCCGAGACCTATGCCGCCTTCCGCTCTGTCGTCAGCACGGCGAAAGCCAATCGCGCTTCGGTGTTGGACACCATTCGCTTCGTGCTCGCGGTCAAACTACCCGCCGAGCCGATCGCAGGGGTGGGGTGAGCAATTACATTGTTTGACGCATTAGCAGAGCCCGTAATCAGACCCTGTTCTGACAAATATACCTTTGCGTGCAGACCGGGTAGTTGTTTGAGGTTTTCGTTATCGGGGGCCCCCAGCCGCTTCAGTTCCTTCGGGTTCGATCCACCCATCGAAATATCGCAGATTATACGGGCGTCCGGTGGCGGCGCGCCGGCGAAAAGATTTTGAGCTGCACCGTTACCCCAGAACGCCACTGCACATCGTAGTCGTGCGGCAGATATAACACACTTGATTGCAGGGCCGATCTCTTGATCACCGAGAAAGAATGAGTTCGCAGCGTCCTCCGCTGAACCGTCTTTTAGAGCCAAATTACCCTCCCAGAGTTGCCCTCGCGCTTGGCCGTTATCCGATGTTATCTTTATACAATACGCGTGCGCCACCAATAACACAACGGCCCGCCAAATTCAGTCAACGACAGAACGGTCGGAACGGCCTGTGTCGAAACAACGCGTTACGTACTCCGAGCATAAAGTGTTGCTACTGAAACTAAAACTTGTGTCGATGCACTGTTTCAGGGGGTATCCAACGGGCGGACGCGGGCGCCCAGACGTGCCAAGCAGTGCGGATCGTGCGCAATTTCGTTGTGCACCTGCACTCGTTTAGTCACGCTGCGACTAATGTTTCCCTTCACCCCACCCTATCCTCCCGATACTCCTTAACCGTAAACCAAACCCAAACCAGATTCGCCAGCAGCAGCAACGCCGTCATCGCAAACACCCACCGAATCCCCAAACTAGCCGCCACCAACCCCCCCATCAAAGGCCCCAGCGAGTTCCCCAAAAACGTCGCCGAAGCCGTCATCCCATAAACCGACCCCCGGTTCTCCCGAGACACGCTCCGCCCGATCAGTGCATTCGCCGTCGGCAAAATCCCCCCAATAAACAGCCCCACCGCAAACCGCTCAACGCAGAACAGCCAATAGCTATCAACGAAAATCTGCGGAATGCTGGTCACCGTCGCGCCCGCCAGAGAAATCAACAGCACCCGCCGATACCCGATAACATCGCTCCGATTGCCCAGAAACGGCGCCGCGATCAAATTCGCCAGCCCGGTGATCGAAAACGCGATCCCCGCCAACGTCGCGATCTGCGGCGGCGATCCGATCAGTTCCTGCACGAACAACGTCACCACCGGCTGCACCGTGCGCACGCTGAACTGTGCCATCAGCAGCACGAAGAACAGCGCCATCAGCCCCGCCGATCCGGTCACCAACGCCAGCCCACCGAACAGCGATTTCGATTTGCCGCCTGCTTTCGGTGGCGTGAAATCCTCCTGCACCACCCACCAGACCAGCGCCAGCGCGATCATGGTCATCGCCGAGGTCAGAAAAAACGGCATCCGATAGCTGCCGGTCAAATCCGCCAGCGCGCCGCCCACCACCGGCCCGACCAGCGATCCGACCAACTGCCCGGTGCTCAACCACCCCAGCGCCCACCCCAGGCGGCGTTCCGGCACCTGGCTCGCCACCAACGCAATGGCCGCTGCGGTGAAACCCGCAAACGCCCCCATGATCGCCCGCGCGCCGAAGAACTGCCACACATCGGTGGCCAGCCCCATCAGCCCGGTGAACAGCGCGATGGCGAAACTCGACCGCAGCAGCGACAGTTTCCGCCCGTGCCGGTCGGCGATGCGCCCCCACAACGGCGAGGCGAACGCCGCGACGAAGGAGGTCGAGCCGGTGATCACGCCAGCCCAGATTCCAATCGCCTCCACCGAGTCCACCCCCAGTTCCGGCAGCATCAGCGGAATGATCGGCGTCAGGAAACTGACCGAGCACGTCATCACGAACTGGATGGCGACCATCGCCCAGAGCGTGCGCTTCCAGGTTTCGCCGGATGGCGGGAGCGTGGGTTGGCTGGGGGCGGGCGGCGCTTCGGTCATTCGCGAACATGGTAACGGAACCGGGCGGTGTGGGAAGCCGCTTGGCGCGCCGGGGGCGGTTCAGCATTGTGCGGAGCAATCTCGACGACTCTAATCATGGACCGATAGACCCGCCTCACCGTGATTGCCGAGCTTGATCCGGCAACCCACTCCCTGACGGTGAAGCGCGGGTTGCCGAGCCAAGCTCGGCAATGACGGTGAAGCGTGTAATTGATCGCCGAACCTTGGTTCGCACCCGGCGCGCCGGTCACCGTCTCGCCGCGGCATGGATCCGGACGGCCCAACCGGTCACCGCAACCTAAGACCCGGTTTGACACGGCGGGACCGCTTTGAAACAGTCCGTCCGAACTCCGGGAAGGAGAACGGATATGCCGTCGCACGCGGGATTGCGCAGGATCGGGCTGCTGCTGCCCTCCTCCAACACGACCCAGGAGATCGAGTATTGGCGCGTGATGCCGCCCGGTGTCAGCCTGCATGTCGCGCGTCTGCCGCTGCGCAACGTGGAGGCCGACTCGACCGTGCGCATCGTCGCCGACATCGAAACCGAGGCCCGCAAGCTGGCCGACGCCGATGTCGATGCGATCGTGCTGGCCGCCACCGCGCCGAGTTCGCGCCGCGGCATCGGCTATGACCAGGAACTGATCCAGCGGATCACCTCGGCATCCGGCAAGCCGGCGACCACCGCCTCCACCGCGCAAATCCAGGCGATGGCGACCTTGGGGGTGCGCCGGATCGTCATCGCCGCGCCCTGGGGCGAAGACGTCAACCGCTTCACCGCCGCCTTCATCGAGGCCAGCGGCTACGACGTCCTTGCGCATCAGGCGCTCGGCCTGGTCAGCAACCTGGACATCGGCGTGCTGGACCCGAAAACGGCGCTGGACCTGGGGCAGGCGGTGGATCGGGCGGATGCGCAGGCGGTGATGCTGGCCTGCGGCAACTGGCTGACCCTGGATATTGTGGACGCGCTGGAAACCGCCATCGGCAAGCCTGTGCTGACGACCAACCAGGTCAGCCTGTGGGCGGTGCTGCGCCTCGCCGGCCACACGGCCCCGCTGTCCGGCTGGGGCACCCTGCTGCGGGATCACATGGCGGCAACGGAGGCGGTGGCATGAGCGCGACGACGACGGCAGGGCACGGAATCCCGCCCAGCGGACCGCGCCCGGACGAAACGCGCCGGTTGGAGGAAGTGGGCGGCATCGAGATCACCGACCTCGATCTGTCGCAACCCCTGACGGCCGAGCGCAAGGAGTGGCTGCTGCAAACGTTTCGGACGCATCCGATCCTGGTGTTCCGCAACCAGCGCCTGAGCAAGGAACAGCAATTCGACTTCACCGCCAATTTCGGGGAGATCGAAACCCGCCATGTCGGCCGCTTCGTCGACAGCCAGCGCTATACGGCCGTGCATACGGTGTCAAATTTGGATGCCGATGGCAATCCCTCGGAAATACTCAGCGAGCGGGGCAACTATTACTGGCACTCCGACAAGTCCTATCACGCGGTGCCGTCCTTGCTGACCATGCTGCACGCGGTGGAACTGCCGCCGAAAGGGGGCGAGACGCAGTTCGCCAACCTGGCGATGGCCTATGCGGCGTTGCCCGAACAGACCAAACGGGATCTGGACGGGCTGCGGGCGGAACATAGTTGGGAAGCCAGTCGGATCAACTCCGCCAGCCGTCCGGCGACCGAGGACCAAAAGCGCGAACGCCCGCCGGTGCAGCATCCGGTGGTGCGCACGCATCCCGATACCGGGGCGAAGACGCTGTATCTGGGCAATCACGCGTCCCACATCGTCGGGCGTTCGTATGAGCAGGGGCGGCCGGTGTTGGTGGACCTTCTGGCGCACGCGACGCAGGCGGCATTTGTCTATACGCATCCTTGGCGCCAGGGCGATCTGGTGCTGTGGGACAATCGCTGTCTGGTGCATCGCGCCTTGCCGCACGACGACATGGGCCGGCACCGGCGTGTGCTGCACCGGACCGTGGTCACTGGAACGGTGCCATACTGACATGAAAATCGTCATCCCCGATGAATACCAGGCCATGGTGCCGAACCTGCCCTGCTACGCCATGCTGGCGGGCCACGATGTCACCTGCTTCCGCGAACCGGCGGCGGACTTCGAGCAACTGGTGCAACGCCTGCATCCGGCCGACATCATCGTCGCCATCCGAGAACGGGTCGAATTCACCCGCGCCCTGATCCAGCGCCTGCCCAATCTGCGCCTGATCGCCCTGGTCGGGCGCAACGCCACCACGATCGATTATACGGCGGCCACCGAACACGGCGTCCTGGTGTCCACCGGCGCCAGCAATTCCCCGCATTCGCCGGCGGAACTGACTTTGGCACTGATCGTCGCCAGCCGGCGCAACATTGCCGTCGAGGCGGAACGGATGCGCCGCGGGGCCTGGCCGAACACGCTGGCGCATCGCATCAGCGGCTCGACCCTGGGGATTTTCGGCCTGGGCGCGATCGGCTCGATCGTGGCGCGCGGGGGCGCCGGGATGGGCATGAACGTGCTGGTCTGGGGCCAGGAACGCTCCGCCGCCCGGGCGCGGGAGCTTGGCTACAACGTCGCCGCCAGCAAGGCAGCGTTGTTTGAGCAATCCGACGTCCTGTCCCTGCATGTGCGCCTGCGTCCGGACACGCGCGGGATCGTGGGTCCCGACGACCTGGCTCGGATGAAGCCGACCGCTTTGCTGGTCAACACGTCGCGCGCCGAACTGATCCAACCCGACGCCATGCTGAGCGGATTGCGGCTGGGGCGGCCCGGCTACGCCGCGGTCGATGTGTATGAGCAGGAACCCATCGTCAACGGCGATCACCCGTTCCTGTCCATGCCCAACGTGCTGTGCACGCCGCATCTGGGCTGGGCGGAATGGGACAATTTCGAACTCTATTTCCGGGAGGCGTTCGAGCAGATCGTCGCCTACGCCGCCGGAACCCCTATGCGCCTGGCCAACCCCACGGTGGTCCCGCGCCCCGGATAGGTGATCCAAACCACGGCCAACCACGGCAAACCGCTGCCCCAGCCGCTGCCACGGCAACGCCCCGACACAAGGCTGACGCAGTGTGTCGTCGTCAGCCCAGGGCAACGCCGCACCAGCATCGTGCCGAGGTCCGAGCTTGCCACAAGCTTGCCAAATGTGGCTTGCCAACGCCCGTCCCTGGCGTCAACCTTGTCCCGAAGAACGGGTCATCGGGTGGATGCCGGTACAGCGCGTCAACTGCTCCTGAATCTTCGCATCACCTGATCCCGGAGGCATCCCATGCCAATCACATTCGCCCCCCCCTCGCTTACCAACAAGACGCAGATCGCCGGCTTTCAGGGCGACGTCCGCACCGCCGCGCTGAACAACGGCGGCTATGTCTCTGCCTGGGAAAGCAACATCTCGGGCACCTCCACCGTGCATTTCCAGCGCCACGACGCGCTTGGCAACCGCGTCGGCGCAGTGACCGAGGTGGTCACGACGGGCAGCATCGAGAACCAGCTTTATGACATTGCCGTGTCCGCCAACGGAATCTTCTCGATCCTGACGCGGGGCAGGATCGGGAACCTCAATTCGGACCATCGCCTGGTGGTGCAGTCGTTCTCGGATACGACCGGCGGTCCGACTGCCGCGCCGACCATCCTGAACACGGCGGGGCTGTCGCCGTTCGGCATTTCCGGCGGTCAATTGCTGGTCAATCCGGCGGTCGCCGGTTCGTTGATCGTGGCGGGTCTGGCAATAGACGCCGGCTTCAACAATGACCTCGTCAGGGCTGTCGTTACTACGGCGGGCGTCATCAGCAGCGCGCCGTCGGTGGTGAACCAGAACTTCACGGGCTCGGCCGATCTGGTCGAAATGGTCGGAGCCCCGAATGGAACGGAGTTCACCGCGACCCCGTCATCGATCGTCGGTACCGATGGCACACCCGCATTGCCCACCAACCTGAAGGACATGATCTCGATCGCGCCCGGGGTCGTCGTCACGGCATCCAACACCGCCGCTGCTTCGGAAGTGACCCTGACCATGCGCGCGGGCGACGATTCGGCGATCGCCACTTACGGCTTCACCGGTCCGGTTGTAGGAACGCTGATCCAGGGCGGCACGGTCACCGGGTCGCAGAGCTTCGCCATCGAACTGGTCGACCTTGGCGGCGGGCGCATCCTGATCGTCTGGGTGGCGGACTCGGGCGACTCTTTCAATGTCAATGCGCACACTGACGGGGTCTATGCCCAAGTCTACAACATGAACGACGGTGCAGCCGAAGGCAGTGCGACCCTGATCCGGGGTTTCGGCACGGGGAGCAACGACGGGCTGCTGGCAGACATCGACATAAGCGCCGACCTGATGGCGGACGGGCGCGTGGCACTGGGCCTGTCCTATCCCAACGGGCTGACCGGGCAGGACGTGTTCAGCACGGTTCTGGACCCGCGCAATGCGGGGGTCACGGTGGTGTCGTCCTCGACCAACGCCGAAACCTTTGTCGGCACCGAGTTCAACGACACCTTCACGGGCATCAGCACCGGCGATCAGATTTTTGGCGGAGCAGGCGTCGATACCGTGGTCTTCTTCGCCGGCAGCATTGCCGCGCGTAGCGTCGATCTGCAGACCCCCGGCAGCTTCCCGAGCAACAGCTTTGTCCTGTCCGGGATCGAGAACCTGACGGGAAGCGGCGGTGCCGACCTGTTTCGCGGCGACGGGGCGGCAAACCTGTTGTCCGGTCTGTCGGGCAACGATTCTCTGTACGGACGGGACGGCAATGACAGCCTGCTTGGCGGGACCGGCGATGATCTCCTGTCCGGTGGCAATGGCGGCGACTTGCTGGTCGGCAGCACCGGGAACGACACGCTGTCCGGCGGCGCGGGCGACGATCTGATGTTCGGCGACTCCGGCGACGACATCCTGGTGGGAGGGGCTGGCGACGACGAGATGTGGGGTGGTGACGGGCTGGACACGCTTCGCGCCGAGGTGGGCGCGGATTGGGTTTATGGCGGGGCCGACAACGACACCATCTTTGCCCACGCGGGCGTCGGCCTGGTCGATGGCGGAACCGGGATTGACACGCTGCGGATATCTGGCGCGCTTGCGGCGAACACCGCCGGGGTGCACGTCGATCTGACCGGGATGTTCGACCTGCTGGGGCTGGCGGTGCCGCTGACGCAGTTTCTCGGCGATATCATCGGGATCGAGAATGTGACCGGCGGCACCGGCACGACTTCATCACCGGTGACGGTCAGGTGAACGTGCTGCGCAGTGGCGCGGGCAACGACACGCTGGTATCGGGCGATGGGGCCGACCGTCTGTTCGGCGGCGCGGGAGCGGATCTCTTCGTGTTCACCGGCACAACAGGCGGCGCGGACGAGTTGCGCGACTTCGACTTCAGCGCGGACCTCATCGGTCTGGTCGATGGTGCCTTCGGCGACATCAATTCGTTCAACATCGGCAGCCGCCTGACGATCAACGCCACCGGAACGGTCGGGGCAACGGCAGTGGCCCAACTGATTTTCGACAACGCCGGGGCAGGGTTTGGCCAGCTTCTCTATGACGCAGACGGGAACGGTGCCGGGGCTGGCGTGCTGCTCGCGACGCTGACGCCCACGACCGGGACCCTTTTGGCGATAACCGCGTCGGACTTCCTGTTCATCTGAAGACACGGGTGTGTCGCTAGCATCGTGTCGCTAGCATCGTTGAATTTCCGGGACCAGTCCCGTATTCTGACCGCAACGACACAATTTTCGCGACACGCAGCGACGCGGGACAGGGGAGCCTAATGGCCGGTACCACGACCAACAGCGCCACGATCACGACCGGAATCAGCCTATCCGGCGATGACACGCTGACCAACACCACCACCGGCGTCGTCACCAATGCCGGCATCGCGGTGTATGGCACGGGGGCCAACACGCCCAACACGGTCGTCAATGCCGGCAGCATCGGCGGCACCAGCGCCGGCGTGTCGCTGAACTCGGGTGGGGCGGTCACCAACCAGACCTCCGGCGAGATATCCGGCGCGGTCGGGATCGTGCTGTCGAACTATGCCGGCTCGGTCGTCAATCGCGGCCTAGTCACCGCGAGCGGCTATGGCGTCGTGATCCAGCCTGGCGGGACGGTCAACAACCAGGCCGCCGGCACCATCATCGCCGGATCGTCGGGGATCGTCCTCGGTGGCGGTGCCGGGCGGGCGACCAACAGCGGTTCTATCCAGGCCGGAGGCGCGGGGATCGAATTGCGCGCGGGCGGCACCGCGACCAACCTGGGCGAGATCACCGCCGGGGGCGACGGCATCTATGTTTCGGCCGGGACCGCCATCAACGAAGGCGTTATCAACGCCACCCGCCACGGCATGTTCCTCAATGTCGGCGGCAACGTCACCAACCGCACCGGCGGCGTCATATCGGCCAGCCAGCAGGGCATCGTCATCTACGGGGCGTCCAGCGTCACCAACGAGGCCGGTGCGACCATCGCCGCGCAATACAACGCGCTCGACCTCATCGACGGACCCGCCACCGTCACCAACGCTGGCACCCTGATCGGCACGGTCGGGTTCGGCGCTCGTATTCGCGCGCCCGGCACGCTGACCAATGCTGATGACGGCGTGATCGTCGGCGGGTCTGGCGGCGTTGCCATGACCGCGGGCGGCACCGTCGTCAATGCCGGCTCGATCGCCGCAAGCGGGGATGCCGGCTACGGTATCAGTCTGACCAATGGCGGCGTGGTCACCAACGCCGCCACCGGCACCATCGACGGATATTCCAAAGGCATCATCGTTTACGGCGCGTCCGGCACCGTGGTGAACCAGGGACGGATCGAGGCCACCGGCGGCGGCGCTCCCGGCGTGCAACTGGCCGAGGGAGGGGTGGTCAGCAATGCGTCCTCCGGCGTGATCCTGGGGACGGCCCGCGGCCTGTTGATCGATGGCGCGGCCGGCTCCGTGACGAACGAAGGGCGGATCGAGGGCACCGCCGACGGCAGCAACGGCGTCGATCTGTTCGCCGGGGGCACGGTCACGAACGCGGCCTCTGGCACCCTGGCCGGCGGGTTCCACGGCATCTACGTGTCGGGTGCGCCCGGCACCATCCTGAACCAGGGGATCATCACCGGCACCTCGGCCAGCGGCATCGGTGGGACCATAGCGGTGCTGCTCACCAACGCCGCCACGGGCACGATCACGGGCCATTACCAGGGCGTGAGCACCAACGGCGCCTACCTGTCGGTGGTCAATTCCGGCCTGATCCAGGGTCTGGACGGGACGGCGATCCGCGCCGGCCTGGGGGGCGTGGTCACCAACCTGGTCGGAGGGACCTTGATCGGCCGGTCCGGGGCCATCGGCATCGGCGGCGGCGCCGGCACGGTGAACAACGCCGGGATCATCCGCGGCACCTACAACAATCCGGGCGTCTACTTGGTGGCCGGCGGCATGGTCACCAACGCGGCCTCCGGCACGATCGGCGGCTATGGCGGCGTCGGCATCCGCGGCGGCTCCGGCACGCTGATCAACGCCGGGTCCATCGACACCACGGGCAACTACGCGGTGCGGTTCGAGGCGGGATTCACCCACCGCCTGGTCT
>CAMATI010000259.1 GCA_945861095.1 Asaia bogorensis
CTTTGCCCCCTCGACCCCCACCAAGGCTGGGCCTTGGATGCCGTCCCTGACCCAATTGATCGCGGTCCAGGGGCCGTGCCCCTGGTGGGTTCGAAGGGCGAAGCCCTCGCGGGGTTTGGGCAGCGCCCCAAGACTTTCTCTCCTCCACCCGACTGCCCCCGCCCACTGAAATCGTTGCACGTCGCCTACCCAACCAAATGTGGCAGTACCTTCTCTCCGAACAGCCGCATTGATGCCTCGGCCACCGACAGCGGCAGGTCGTTGAAGTTCACCTGCAGGGACGCAATTTCGAAATCGCCGACCTGCCTGCGATAGGTCTGCACGGTGTCCAGGATCCGCTCCGGCGTGCCGACCCAGGCGGCGCATTTGGCGACCTGGGTGTCGAAATTCTCCCGCGACAACGCCTCGATCACCTTGTCGTAGCCCGGGTAGTCGGCCGATGCAGCGCCCGAGGTCCAGTCCGACGCCGCCTCCACCAGCGATGTCAGGTAGCGGTTCAGCGGCGCCCGGGCCAGGCGATCGGCATCCTCCTGGTCCAGATGACACAGCATGTGAAACGCCAGCATCACCGTACCCGGACCGTCATGCCCGGCGCGCGCGCGTGATTCACGGTAGGTGTCCAGCAACTCCCGCATCGCGCCGCCGGCCATCGGGATCGCCATGATGCCATACCCCGCGGCACCGGCGCGTTCGAATGATTCCCGAGTCGCCAGGGCGGCGATATAGATCGGCGGGCGCGGCAACTGCGTCGGGCGAGGCAGCGACGTCACGTTGGCAAACGAATGGAACCGGCCCTGGATGGAGAGGTCCTCCTCCTCCAGCAATCGCCGCACCATCTCCACCCCTTCATCGAACCGCGCTCTGCTGTCGTCCAGCTTGACGCCGAAGCGCTCGAATTCATGCGGCAGGAAGGCGCGGGCGAAACCGGCATCCAGGCGGCCGTCGCTCAGCGCATCCAGCAGCGCCAGTTCGGCGGCGATCTTCAAAGGGTGGCCGAACGCCGGCAGCACCGCGCCGGTGACCAGACGCGCATGGCGGGTAATCTGCGACGCCGCGGCGAGAAAGACGATCGGATTGGGGCTGTAGCCGCCATAGGCATGAAAATAATGCTCCACGGTCCGCACATGGCTGTAGCCGTAGCGATCGACCAGACCGACCAGCCGCAAGGCTTCCTGCCAGTAATCGCGGCCGGATTTTACCTCGGGTCCCACATCGGGGAAAAATTGAATGCCGACTTGCATGCCCATCCTCGCGTCGCCTCGCCGCATGATTACCCTATTCGACGATCCGCTCCATCACCCCCGCCATCAACTCGATCTGGCGCGCGATGCGGCGCGGTGCACCGCTGCCACCATTGGCGCCGACACCCGGGGCGAAATTGCGCGGCAATGACAGGGTCAGGGCGATCCGCACCCGCTCGTTGATCCGGCTGACCGCGCCGAAATTCAGGCCGAGGGGCAGACGAGCAAGGTAAGGGGCGCCGACCGAACCGGGATCGCGGGTTCTGGCTATCGGCGGTCCGCCGATCTCTGGACCAGAGGCATGACACGGGCGAACAGCAAGGGTGCGATCAGCCCGACGCCAACGCCCCACATGCCATTGATGATCAGGGACCGCGCCATCGGCCAGGCCGCCCAGCCATTGGCGATTGGCGTGCCTTTGATCGAGGCCACGATAAACATGCCGACCAGGGACGCGATGATGCCCAGGCACAGCCCGCTCAGCCACGAAGGGATCGTCAGGCGCGGCCAGACCATCCCATAGACCGCGCCATACAACCCACCCCAGAAGCAGAGATTGACGATGCGCGGAATTCCCAGCGGCGGGACCGGCACCATGCTGTAGACCGCGCCCTGCGCCAGTCCCATCGATCCAAGCGCCAAGACGGTGCCCTGGTGAAAGGTCAGGACCGCGATTTCCGCCGCGACCGCGCCCATCAATATCCGTATCAGCAAGGGCGGCATGGGCTGGGTCCTTTTGGGTTGCGCCAGGATGGGCGGATCGCGCCGCATCTCGTGGCCATCGTGGTGGACTCGCGGCGCATTACGCTACAGCAGCCTCGGCGAGCAGGGAAACCGGAAACCGTTCAAGATATCGGTTGTATCCCGGGATTAGCGTGCTGCCGAGGGCCGCTGGGCCTGATCATGCTCCCGCCCCAATCCGTCATTCAAGCTGGCGTCATCCAAGCTGGTGTTATTCACGCTGGCGTCGATCAGGTCACGATGGTTCGGCGGCAATGCCGGCTGGTCGTCCTTCAACGCGATCCCGGTTAACCGCATCCGTCTCATGGCACCGATCAACCAAAGCAGTTTGTCCGCCGCGGCGGCGACCGGCAAGCCCTCCGCCCGGATGTTGGAGATGCAGTTGCGTTCGGCGTCGGTGCGACCGATCCGCGGCTGCCAGGTCAGATAGACCCCCAGACTGTCGGGGGAACTCAGACCCGGCCGCTCCCCGATCAGCACCGCAACCGCCTCCACCCCCATCAACGCGCCGATGTCATCACCCAACGCCACCCGGCCCTGTTCGGCGAGGATCACCGGTGCCACCCCGGGCGCGACCCCAGGGACAAGCGAGCCGGTCCCCGTCAGCGCCGGAATCACGCGGGCAAGCAACGGCACCGCGTGCCGCTGCACCGCCGTCGCGGACAGGCCGTCGCAAATCACGAACAGCATTGCCCCCGGAGCCTCGGGCAATGCGGCACGATCGGAAGGGCGCAGCCGCCGGCCGAGATCCGGGCGCAGCAGAAAGGTCCGCCGATCGGACGCGGCACTGTGAACCGCGACACTGGCAAATCCAGCCGTCGTCAGGTCGGCCCGCATCCGCGCCACATCCAACGCCGCATGCACCGCATCCCGGGCCTGCGCATGATCCGCCTGAAACGCCAAATGCGCCCCGGTCGGCACCCCATTCCCCGCTCGGCCTAACGCCACGCGCGCCGATGTGAAGCTGCGCAACGTGGCCCATCGGGCCAAAGCCGCGGACCTTGTCATTTCGGAGGGATTATCTGTCACCATGGCCTCGGGCGTTGTCGATCCGCCACACCGGACAGAGCGGCCTGCCATTGCCCCTGCCCCGCGCGCCGCCCGGGTTCTGTCGGCCGGCGCCCGGGAGGTTGGCCATGAGGGTGGTCGGTCCCGCGTGGGGCGTCATCTTAGGCTGCGCACACCAATAACCGCTACCAGTGGACGCACCGCCCCTCACCGTCGTTGCCCTCACCGTCATTGCCGGATCAAGTCCGTCATTGACGGTGAGGGCAATGACGGTGAGGGGCGGTGCGTCGGTCGATGGTTAGCCCGGTTGATATGACACCAAGCCATACCACCGACCCGACAACAATTCGTCCGACGATCAAACCGCCTCTCTCTCACGCACCGGGTTGGCACGCACCGGGCTGGCACGCACCGGGCTGGCACGCACCGGGTCTGCATGCACCGAGTCAGCACTCACCGGGTCTGCATGCACCGGAATTCCCGGCACCGGAATGCGCGAGAACCCATCAACGAGGGGAGCGACCCGGGACGCACCTGCTGGCAACGTTACCGGCGGCAACGGCGGCGACAGCACCGGAAGCCGTGGCCTCGGGGGTTCGCTGTGGCGCGCATAGCCGAAGCGCCAGGCGAGATCGTCGCGCAACCGCGCACTCTGCCGCGCCAACGCGGCGCGGGAGCAGGCCTTGCCGTCGAGCAGTCCGGCCGGGCGCACCGCGTTGGAGAGACGTTCCTGCTGATCCGGGGTCAGGTTGTTCACGAATTCCCGCAGCATCATCCCGTCCCGGTTCGCCATCGAGTAACCGCCATCGACCTCGGCATCGCCAGCCGCATCGGCCCGCGCCTGATAGATCAGACCGTCGGCGCCGAACCAGGTCAGATA
This sequence comes from Asaia bogorensis, assembly GCA_945861095.1. Lineage (GTDB taxonomy): Bacteria > Pseudomonadota > Alphaproteobacteria > Acetobacterales > Acetobacteraceae > Rhodopila. The sequence continues at coordinate 3,871 of CAMATI010000259.1, forward strand.
CCCGTTCGCCAACACCTGCAAGGGTTTGCGGATCGAACCGGAGAAACTGTAGCGCGCCGATGACTGCTCGCTGGAGGCGAAATAGGCAGGCGTGCAGAAGTCGGACACGACGACGCCATCGATCCCATAGGCCGTCGCGATATCCTCGCAGGGCGCGCAGACTTCCAACAGATACTGCACCGGCCCGTGATGCTTTCCCTGACGATTTCCCTGAAACTGACCCGGGATGTCCCCTCGGATGCGCCGAGCGCCGGTCGGGTCGGCGAGCAATTCGAGCAACTCGTGGCTGGCCGTCAACGACCAGGTCGGTCCGTGGCGCACCAGGATATAAGGCGCCTCGTCATCCTCGGTCCGGTGCACGCCGGCCGCCCCGCATTCCTCGATCACATCCTGCACGATGATGGGCCAGTAGCCGATCGGGACATCGTCGAAGGCAAAGGCGCTGACGGTGGCATCGACATGCCAGAGCGGCGCGAAATCCCGGGTGACCTGGATCTGCAACGCCGCGGCAACCCGTGCCAGTTCCTGTTGGCTCACCCGGGGGGTCAGCGTCGTGAGAGCCACGTGGATCGGGAGCATGCGCCTACCGCCTCCTGTCGATCGGATATGATCGAGCCGGACGGTGACACCCCCATCGTCAGTCGCGCGTGAGTCGGTTTTCACGCCGGGCACCAGGCCGACTCACGCGGGGCGGCCGGTGGGCTTTCACGATGACCGGAAACGCGGCCCTCTCGGTTGTGGACCGTTCGGCATGTCACGCGCTGCCATGGCGCTCACATCAGCGGCACATCGTGTGTGTGCACCGCGCCGCCCCCCGTTTCGGCGATGGCCGCATGTAGGCGCGGACCCATCTGGGTGGACGGTTCTTTCTCCAGGCCCGGACACAGCACCCGCACGACCGGCACGCCGAATTCGGACCGGGTCAGGTCCACCATGGCCACGGCGATCCCCCGCGCCTCCAGACGCCGCACCAACGCGCGCACCGCACTCGCCGGATCCCGCGCGGGCGCGTCCGGCGGTGCGTCCCATCCGGGGAGCGGGTCCGGATCGGGCGTCAGCGTGATCGGCGGCAGGGGATGCAGCAACAGGCAGCGCCCCGCATCCACCGCGCGCGCGCGCCTGACATGGGCCATGTCGAGCGGGTTCAATCCCGCCTCGCCTCGTTCCCGCCGCTTCGCCGCCACGACCGCCCGCGCCAGTTCCATTTGGCACATTTCCTGGATCGCCGCCTGTGAGGCGGCCCACAATGTCATTCGGGCGGCGACGCCACAGGCGAAGCCGAACCCATCCGGGTCGACCGATACGGCGGCCACGCAGGGCACGCCGAGATCGCTGGTGATGTCCAGCAGCCAGCTTCGCCGCAGCCGTTGGTCCTGGCGAACAGCCGCGAGCACGAGCGACGCATGCGCCATCGCCGGCTCATCGAACGGTAGAAGACGCGCCCGCCGCCCCCCCCGCCACCAAAGCGCGGCGGCATCCCGCTCGATCGATTCCAGCAATCCGTGCAGGGTCGCCGCCGCGAGGGATCGGCCCGCGGCACAGCCGATGCTCAACGGGTAGGGTGCCAGAAGCTTGCGTTGGTCGCCCCGCCGCACCACCAGGTCCGCCGGCACATGAACGGCACTGCCGTCGATGAGGCGATGCGCGAGGCACCAGTCGGTTGGCGTGTCGGCGGGGATGCCCAGATGGGACTGACCAATGTGGGAATGGCCCAGTTCGGAATGGCCAATTTGGGAATGGCCAATTTGGGAATGGCCCGACTGGAAACAGCGGGGGTCCCATCGGGCTGCGCCGGCCGGCGGATCGAATGTCAAATTATCGTTAATATCGGAGAATTGCGACGATAACTCGATCCCCTCGCCGACACATCCCTCGAACCCGGCGCGAAACGTAAGCCCGACGCCGGACGCCGACAGCGGCGATAGAGTCGCAAGTTCGGCGCCAAAAAAGACCAGGCCAGGCGCGGCTTCCGAGTCCAGTTGGAAAAGGCGTGGAAAACTGGCTGCCGCCAGCAACAATCTGGTACGATGGGCGGTTTCGTCGTCGGACTGGTCCGCGATGGCGGGGTCGGGTCGATCATAGCCCAGCGCCTGTAACAATCCCGTGGCGCCGGCGCCTGCCGGTGCGACCGGTGCGTCACCGGACAGCAGGCAGGCCGCCTGACGAAACATCTCCCGAGGGTCGTCAATGGCCATAAATACAACCTATGGGAGAGTTTTCCAATTCGATCCTGAATCTGTGATGTGGACTACACTCCTCAGAGGCCAATCCGATTAGGAACGACCCCAACGGCACCTTCACCCCATCGTGAGGTTTGGCGCCGGATCGGCCCAGCCATGGGAGATGTCCTTGGGTTATGTGGGATTTGTGGTCGCGATGGCAGCGGAAATCGGCACCGCTCGGCCCTGCCAGTCGCAACGACGCCGCGAAACCAGCAACGAATGGCTGATCGTCGCCCGCTGGGGGCGCAACGGCGAATACCTGACAGTGTCTCGCACCGGGATGGGTCGTGACGTCGGCGCGACGGCCCCGATCGACCTGGCGCCGACCATGACCTGTATCGGCATGTTGACGCCCGATATTGGTGATCAGGTGGGCGAATTGCACGGGTCCACGGGCAGCGACCTGTTCACCCTGACCCGGCACCTGCCGGAAGGCGTGACGGTGGCCGGCGTCTTCGCCCCCGCGGATGGGTTCATCCGCCTCCGCGGGCCGGTGGAGGCAATGCTGCTGACCGCTTCGGCGCGGGACACCGGCGGACCGACCATCGCGCCGGTTGACGCCGCTCGCCCTGGGAACGGCGCCTGCGCCGATCTGGCCTCCACCTGGAATATCCGCGCCAGCCGCCAGCCTTGGGACGGGGAATTCATCGAACCGGTGGAACTGCTGACCTGCTGAACCCGCCGATCTGATCGAGGCAAGCCGACCGCCGCAGGTCTGGCGCTTCCCGCCCACGCGGGGCCGCGCCGGGTCGCGGATGGATCGTGACAAGGCGTTGGAAAAGCGCGCTCGGTGCATCAACGGGTCGGGTAAATCCTTGGATAGGTGACTTTTTCGGGTGGGCCGGGAGGTTCCGGCGGCCCCTTCTTCCCGCATGCCGCCAGGCTGCCCAGCGTCAGCAGCAGAAGCAGAAACAGGATCGCGGGGAGCGTGCGTCGCGGCGATCGGGCGGCGGGCAGGATCGCCCGCGGGACGTGCGCCGCGGTTGTTATCGACCGATGCAGGTCGAGCGGGAGCGGGCTTGCTGGCATTCGCATTGGCCCGATTCGTGTTCCGGGCTTTACCGCGACACCGGCGCCCGCATGGACCTCGCCCCGGCTGGTGATCGCCGGTTCGCCCATCCTTCGAACCCACGTTGTCGGACCATGGGGACGCCAATCACGGGTCGTGCCCGCGCTTTCGCCGTCAGAGCGCCAATCGCTGCTCATGCCAATATCTCCAGCCACCGCGCCGCCTCTCGCGCGACATTCGCCGGTGCCGTCCCGCCATGGCTGGTGCGCGATGCGACCGAGGCGTCAACCGTCAGCACCGAGAACACGTCGTCCGTGATTCCGGCCTCCACCGCCTGCATATCCGCCAGCGACAGGCCGGACAGGTCGACGCCGCGGGATTCGGCGATGGCCACCAGCCGTCCGGTGACGTGATGGGCGTTGCGGAACGGCAGGCGCAACACCCGGACCAGCCAATCGGCCAGATCGGTCGCGGTGGCGAAGCCGGACCCGGCGAATTCCCGCATCCTGGCGGTGTCGGGCGTCATGTCGCGCACCATGCCGGCGGTCGCGGCCAGGGACAGCGCCCAGGCCTCGGCCGCGTCGAACACCGGCTCCTTGTCCTCCTGCATGTCCTTCGCATAAGCCAAAGGCAGGCCCTTCATCACCGTCAGCAGCCCGACCAGGGCACCGTTGATCCGCCCGGTCTTGGCGCGGACCAATTCCGCCGCGTCCGGATTGCGCTTCTGCGGCATGATCGAACTGCCGGTGGTGAACGCATCGCTCAGGCGGATGAACCGGTAAGGCGCGCTGCACCAGATGACGATTTCCTCGGCCAGGCGCGACAGATGCATCGCCGAAATCGCCGCCGCCGACAGGAACTCCAGCGCGAAATCGCGGTCCGACACGGCGTCCAAAGAGTTGTCGGACGGCCGGTCGAACCCCATGGCGGTGGCAGTCATATGCCGGTCGATCGGGAAGGACGTCCCGGCCAGCGCGGCCGATCCCAGCGGCGAGACGTTCAGCCGCTTGCGGCAGTCGGCCAGCCGCCCGCGATCGCGATCCAGCATTTCCACATAGGCCAGCATGTGGTGCCCGAAGGTGACCGGCTGCGCGGTCTGCAGATGCGTGAACCCCGGCATCGGATCGGCGGCATGGGTGGCCGCCCGCTCCGCCAGGGCTTGCATCACGTCGCCGATCTGCCCGCTCAGCCCGTCGATCGCATCGCGCACCCATAGACGAAAATCCGTGGCGACCTGGTCGTTGCGGCTGCGCGCGGTGTGCAGGCGTTTGCCGGCCTCCCCGATGCGGTCCGTCAGGCGCGCCTCGATATTCATATGGATGTCTTCGAGCGCAGCATCGAAGGGAAAGCGCCCCGCCTCGATCTCCGCGGCGATGCCTGCCAGCCCGCCCTGGATCGCCGCCAGGTCGGCCGCGGTGATCAGGCCAATCCGGGTCAACATGGCGGCATGCGCCAGGGATCCCTTGATGTCCTGGCGCCACATCTTACGATCGAAACCGATGGAGGCGTTGATCTCCTGCATGATAACAGACGGCCCGGCGGCGAAGCGTCCACCCCACTGCATGTTGGCTGGCACGTTTCGTTCCCGTGGCCGTTCCCCTGGGCTTTCCCCGGGGCTTTCCCCTGGGCTTTCCCCTGGGCTTTCCCCTGGCCGCCGTTCTGGTGCAGGGTCCGGCCGATGATCTGGCGTGTCGTTCACGGAGGCGCTTTCAGCATGAGTTCAATGTCCCGCCGGATGGTCCTGGCAGTGGGCGGGACCCTAGCCGCCGGGCTGGTCCCGCGCAAACCACGCGCCGAAGGGTTGGCGGATCTGGCGGCCAAGCTGGTGCCGACCAATCCCGCCGTCGAGCCGCCCGATGCGGTGTTCCTGGACACCGGCGGCAAGGAGCATCGGATCGCCGATTTCCGCGGCCGCGGCATGGTGATCAACTTCTGGGCCACCTGGTGCGCGCCATGCGTGGCGGAAATGCCCGCCCTGGCGGCGCTGTCCAAAAGCCTCGCGCCGCACGATATCGCGGTGCTGCCGCTGTCGTCGGATCGCGGGGGTGCCGCGGTGGTGGAGCCATGGTTGCGCGGTAAGGGACTGACCGGGCTGCCGGTGCTGCTGGACCCGAAAGGCGCGATGGCCCGGGCCTGGAAGGTGCGAGGCTTGCCCACCACCGTCATCATCGACCGCACCGGACGCGATTGTGCCCGCCTGGAAGGGGTGGCGAACTGGGCAAGCCCGTCGGCGATCGCGCTGATCCGCAAACTGGTGGACGCGTAATACCAACCCGCCGAACCAATGACCCACCGGCACTGCAATTCCGATAGGGGTAGGGAAGGCTACCAGCCTCCCCTCCCTCCGAACCGTGCTGGCGGTTCTCCCGCACACGGCTCTCCAGTGGCTGGTTATCCTCATCGGGGGTGTCTCGCGGTGTCCAGGGCCATGGTCAGGGAGAAGAGGTCC
>CAMATI010000260.1 GCA_945861095.1 Asaia bogorensis
GAGATCGGCCGGTTTGCAAATCCACTCCCTGGGCGGGCAGGACGATTGTCTTTGACCTGTGGCGGATCGGACTCAGCGAACACTCGCCTATCGCTCATCGCCGGACGGGAATTGAGATTGCGATTCGTCCGCATTGAGAACTGCTGCACCATCAACCAATGCAACTTTGATTCAAAAAACTTAACATATCGTTACCGAAGGAAGGTCCAGCCGGTCGCTCCCGCGCTTCGCCCGACCGGTCGGGGGATCAAGGGCCGGTCGACGTAGTCCGTCATCAGCAGATGCCTCCGCCGGACCGGATCCCTGGGCAATTCGATCAGGGGGTCGATGCGACGCTACCGGTGGAACCCTTTGGCCCCGATCGGTCAGCGTTGCCTGATAGGGAAGGCGACGTCGGGCCCGGACCGCTGGCCGGCATCCGGCAACGGCACGTCCCGGATATGCCACCCCGTCGGCACGATCGCCGAAAGGAAGCGCGCGACCACATCGAGCCGCTCGCCGACCACTTCCATCGGCCGCTCGCCGACAACTTCCATCGGCCGTAGGCGGATCGAAACCGATAAAGACTCGGCGCTATTCAGCAGCGCGACCACCCGCGCCTCCGCGGCCTCGGCGATGACCTGCCGCTCCGACCAGGTAGTCCAAACTCCGGCTGCCACCACGGCCGCCGCGGCGCCGGCGCCACAGGCCAAACCGCCAATGGTGAACACGGATAGACCCGGTGCCACACCGAGGGACGCGCTGACGGCGGGGGCGATCGGTCCGGTCGAAACCGCGGCGACAACCATGGCCGCCGTCGCGGCCAGCAGGCACTCATCCACCATAAATCGTGAGAGCGTCGGTGTCTGGTTGAGTTGGTGCTCGATCCGCTGCAGCAAACCGGACGGTGGTGCGGCGGCCACCGTTTCCGCCGCCTGGGTTGTGCCGGCCACCAGCATTCCACCCAATACTATGGCCCGTGCCATCGCGTTCGGCATGACGATCTCTTTCGTTATCAGGCCCAAACCCTGCTTCAGTCGTTCCGCCCCGAGCGGAGCACCATCCAGCGTCCGGGATCGTTCCGCCCTGACCGGACATAGCAAACTGATCCAGTTTTTTGCACTATCGTATAGTTCGCACGCAGCCATCTTCCAATCCGCTCAATCACGGTTTCGTGTGTATCGACGCTTCGGTACATCGACGCTCTAGCAACCGCCATACCGATCGGCAAGCCGGTCCGGCATCCGGTCGGACAGGTGCGAGAAAATGTCATCGTTCCCCGGACCTCGGTCCGACAGACGGGCACAGGGGCAACGAGGACACGCTGCTGCCCACTGCTTACGCGCCGATCCGCCCCCTGATGCGCCGCTCGACGGCTCTGCATCGGCGCCCGGGGCCGGATCCCCGGCCAGCGGCCGGCTTTGTCGCCGGGATCCGTGACCCCGGCCGCGGGCCGGTCGCCGCTGGGGAAGCCCGATCGACCGTCAGACGACCTTATGGTCGGCGATGTGCTGACGATAAGGCGCGCGCTGGCACAGCCGGTCGTACCACGCTTTCACCGCCGGCAGATCGGGCCGTTGCAACCCCAGGTAATCCATGTTGAACCACCGATGCGCGTGTACGCCCCAGGGAATGTCGCACAGGGTGAACGTCTCCCCGCCGATGAACTCATGCTGGCTCAGCTTGGCTTCCACCATGCGCCAGCCCTTGGCGGTGTCCTCGATCGCCTGCTGGATCGCCGCCATGTCGCGCTTGTCGGCCGGCGTGCGCACCAGGCCCCAGAACACCGCGCTCATGGGCCGGTTGAACACGGTCTGCTGCGCGTCCATCCAGCGGTCGATATTGGCGCGCGCATGCGGCTCCTGTGGCCACATGGGCGAGTGCGCGGCATGCGCGTGGCACAGATAACGCAGGATGACGTTGCTCTCCCACAGGGTGAAGTCGTCTTCTTGCAAGGTCGGCACAAGGCCGGTCGGATTCATGGCGCGGTACTCTTGGGTGTCGGTCTTGCCGAACGCGCCGCCAACATCGATCCGCTCGAACGGCAGGTCGAGTTCGCCCAGACCCCACAGGACCTTCATCACGTTGCTGGATGTGGCTCGTCCCCAGACGATACGGCGCATGATCACTCTCCCGGTTGCGGATCGGCGGACCCTATGCGTCGGCGGCGCGAACGGCAACGTGGGTCCTGACCGTGCCCCACTATCGCCCCCCGGCTGACCCGTTCTGCTCGATGCCTGGCCTTGCCCTCCAAGCCTTGCGAACCGCGGCCGGCAGGTGCACATGCGCGACATGCGGAACCTTCCTCTCCGGACCGTTGCCCTGGCGGGATCCCTCGCCGCCGCTTTTGCCCTGGCCGTGGCGCATGTCGCGGAGCTCGGGTTCGGCCTGGTGCCGTGTGCCCTGTGCTTGTGGGAGCGGTGGCCCTATCGCGTCGCGCTGGTGTTGGGTCTGCTCGCCGCCCTGCTGCCGCGGCACGCGCGCTGGCTGCTGGCAGTGATGCTGGCGGCGGTGCTGGCCGGTGTCGCCATGGCAATCACCCATGTCGGGGTGGAGTTTCGCTGGTGGCCCAGCCCGCTGCCCGAATGTTCGGCGCCGGCGTTTGGCGGCGGGTCGATCGCCGATCGGCTGGCCGCGATGCCCGCCCGCCCGGCCAAGCCTTGCGACGATCCGACATTTCTGATCCCCGGCGTGCCTTTGTCGATGGCGGCCATGAACCTGCTCTTCGCCCTGGTGTTTTCAGCCTTCCTCGCCATCTTCACGGTCAGGAGGACCTTGCCACGATGACCACCCATTCGCGCGCTTTGCCCGGAGCCCCCCAGCCACGGGAGCTTCTGGATCGGATGATCCGGGTGGATCATGCCGGCGAATACGGTGCCACCCGGATCTACGCAGGCCAGCTCGCGGTGCTGGGCCGCGGACGAAAAGCCGGGCTGCTGCGGCATATGCAAGGGCAGGAACAACAGCATCTGGACACGTTCAACAAGGTCGTCGCGGACCGCCACGTGCGCCCCACCGCGTTGCTGCCGATCTGGCATCTGGCCGGGTTCGCCCTGGGCGCCGCCACCGCGTTGCTGGGGGAAAAAGCCGCCATGGCCTGCACCGTCGCGGTGGAGGAGGCGATCGACGCGCACTACACCGCGCAGATCGATGCCCTGGGCGACACCGAACCCGAATTGCGGGCAACCCTGGAAACCTTCCGGGCCGAGGAACGCGAACACCGCGACACCGCCCTGGATCACGGCGCCGAAGCGGCTCCTGGCTATCGGTTGCTGTCGGCGGCGATCAAGGCCGGCTGCCGCGTGGCGATCGGCTTGAGCGAACGGGTGTAGCGGCGCGTTTGCTCAGGCAAACACCGCCAGTTTGGCCAGGGAGCAGTTCTCCAGCACATTCGCCACCGCGTCGCGGGCGTCCTTCATCAAATGGCGCAGACGGCATGCCGATCCGCTAGGCGGTCCGCACAGTCCGCCATGAAAAGTCGCCGCATTGTGGTTCTGACGCGGGCCGCTTTATCAGTGACGGCAGATACTATTCCCCCTTGCCCCGCTTCGTGTCGGTCGGGGCGGGCGGGTCCTTGCGCAGTACCGCCGCGATCCGCTCCGGGTCCTCGGCGATGTGCACGCCGACGCGTTCTTGCGGCAGCAGCATGACGCAGCGGGCGTCGCGTTCGGCCCAGCCGCGGTTCATCGCCTCCGCGATGTCCGCCAAAGCGAGGTTGGCGAACCGCATCGGCACGCCCAGCTCCCGCCCCAACTCCGTCGCCACCATCATGTCCTTGTGCACGATCCGCAACGCCGCGCTTGGCGGTTCGTAATGGGCCGGCAGGAACTCATCGACCAGGCCGTCATAGGTGCGGCGGCGGCCGATGGAACCTTGCCTGATCGCCTCCCACAGTGCGACCGGTTCCGCGCCGGCCTTGACGCCGAGCACGAAAGCCTCGGCCAGGGCCGCCTGCATGGCCTGGCTGGAACAATTATGCACCAGCTTGGTGACCAGGCCGGACCCGATGGGGCCGACATGCACCACGCGATCCGCCATCGCGTCCAGCGCCGGCTTGCATCGGTCGAACGCATCCCGATCGCCGCCCACCCACATCGCCAGCCGCCCCAGCACGGCTCCACCGGCGCCGCCGCTGACCGGCGCGTCCAGCATCGCGGCGTCCTTGGCGGCGAACGCGGCATGCAGGCGTTTCAGCAGGTCAGGCGAATTGGTCGACATCTCGAAATAGGCGTGGCCTGGTTAGATGGCGGACAAGATACCGTCCTCGCCGATGGCCACCGTTTCAATGGCGTGCAGGTCGGGGAGGCAGGTGAAGATCGCGTCCGATCGGGCGGCAACCTCACGCGGGGATGCCGCCCATTGCGCACCGGCCGCCAGATGACGATCGGCGGCGGCGCGGTCGATATCGTGGACAGTGAGGTTGAAACCTGACTTCAGCAGGTTTGCCACCATCGCCCCGCCCATGATCCCCAGGCCGATAAATCCGATCCGCATCCGCGTCCCCTCCCCTGCCGGCGATCCTGTGGTTACCTTGTAGGTCCGGTGTCGTCATCATGCCGGAAAGTCGTTGGCGTTGGCAGGTGGGCCGCCATCACCCGGGTAAAGTGGACCACCAGCCGGAATGCCGCGTAGCATGGCGGCACAAGGGGAAAACCGACAAAAGAATCGCATTCCAAAGGCCGTGCCTTTGGCGGGTCCAGGGTAGAGCCCTGGTCGGGGTCCCCAAGGACCATTGGGGGCGGAAGCCCAACCCATCAACAACACAATGAGGAAACGACCGTGGCACAAAAACCAATCTCCGCCGACTCCCACATCACCGAACCACCCGACTGCTACCGCGCCCATATCGACCCGCTCTTCAGGGACCGCGCGCCGCATATCGTGCGCGACGCCCGCTTCGGCGACATCTACGTCGTCGAGGGCATGAAGCAGACCATCCCGATGGGCCTGGTCGCCGCCGCCGGCGTCGATCCCAGTAAACTCAGCAAGGAAGGCGCCAAGTTCGAGGATCTGCACCGCGGCGGCTGGGACCCCAAGGCGCGCCTGGGCGATCAGGACCGCGACGGGGTCGGTGCCGAGATCATCTACCCCACCGTCGGCATGGTGCTGTGCAACCACAAAGACCTGGACTACAAGAAAGTCTGCTTCGACGCCTATAACCGTTGGCTGCAGGAATACACGTCGCATGACCCGAAGCGCCTGATCGGTATGGGTCAGACCGCCATCCGCACCATCAAGGAAGGCATCGCCGACCTGCAACAGATCAAGGCGATGGGCTTCAAGGGCGTGATGATGCCCGGCAATCCCGGCGAGTCCGACTACGACGATCCCGCCTACGATCCGTTCTGGGAAGCCGCGGTGGCGCTGAACCTGCCGCTGTCGTTCCATATCCTGACGTCAAGCTCAGACGCCTCCAACCGACCGCGCGGGCCGAAGATCAACGCCTTCCTGTCCATCATTCGCGGCTGTCAGGACATCATGGCGATGCTGATCTTCGGCGGCGTCTTCGCGCGCCACCCGAAGCTGAAAGTCGCCTGCGTGGAGGCCGATGCCGGCTGGGCGCCGCATTTCATGTATCGCATGGACCATGCCTACAAGCGGCATCGTTACTGGCTGAAAGGGCAGGAACTGCCGCAACTGCCGTCGCATTATTTCCGCGAGAATATCCGCCTGACCTTCCAGGACGATCACGTGGCGTTCCAACTCGCGGGGATGATGGCGCCACACCAGTTGATGTGGGCCAACGACTTCCCGCACAGCGATTCGACCTGGCCCTGGAGCCAGGACGTCATCGCCGAACAGACCGCGCATCTGACGGAGGAGCAACGCAACCGGGTGCTGTACGGCAATGTCGCCGAGTTCTACGGCCTGACCGCCTGACAGCCGGCGAAGATGTCCGCCCCTGGGTTAGAAGGGGCGGACAGCGTGCCTATTTCTCCAGCCACACGTCTTCAAACCGCCAACCGTTGTAGATACTGTTGACCATGATGGTCATGTTCTTGACCTTCGGCTGCCAGCAGGTGGCGGACCGGCCATGGAAGATGATCGGACGGGCGCCGTCCTCCTGCAACTTGCGATCGATCTCCCAGACGATCTGCTTGCGCTTCTCCTGGTCGATCTCGGCCGACTGCTTGTCGATCAGCGCGTCGATTTCCGCGTTGCAGTAGCTGGTATAGTTGCGCTGAGAGCCGCAAGCGTAGTTCTCATAGAACTGCTGATCCGGATCGTCGACGCCGCTGCCGGTCAGGTTCAGGCCCATGTCGTAGTCCTTGCGGGCGATCTTGGCATGCCAGATCGCCGTCTCGATCACGTCAAGCTCCCCGTCGATATAGATGTGTTTCAACTGATCGATCAGGATCACCGCGGGATCGCGGTATGGCGCGATATTGCGGGTTGCCACCTTCACCTTGATCCGCTTTTCCGGCCCGTAGCCGAGGCCGCGCATGATCTTCCGCGCTTCCTCCCGGTTCTTTTCGACATCGGCGCCGTAGCCTGGCAGGGCGCGCAGCATCTCCACCGGCATGCCCCAAATGCCTTCGGGCGGCGGCAGCATTGCGCCCCCCGGATCGGCCTGGCCCTCGGACAGGATGTCGATGAACGTCTTGCGATCCAGGGACAACGCCATGGCGCGCCGGACTTCCGCATTGTTGAACGGCACGACTTCGCGGTTGACCATCAGGTTGGTGCTGACATTGCTCGACGCGATCTCACAGATCGCCTGCGGCGCCTGCACCTTCAGGTCCTTGACCAGCGGAATGGTCAGCTCGAACGGGAAGGTGACATCGAACTTGCCAGCCACGAACGACAATATGGCGGTCGAGCGGTTCGGAATGATGGTGAACTCGATCCCATCCAGATAGGGCAGGCCCTTCTTCCAGTAATCGGGATTGCGGACCAGCTTGATCGACTCGTTGCGCTTGAACTCGGCGAACTTGAACGGTCCGGTCCCGATCGGCTGCGTGCGCATCGTGTTCGGCGGCACATGGCAGGGATAGACCGGCGAATACCCGGATGCGAGCAGCGCCAGGAAGGCAGGTTGCGGATTCTTCAGGTGAAACACCGCCTCCTGATCGCCGGAGATCGTGACCTCGGCCAGGTTCTTGTACCAGCCTTCCCGGAAGTTCAGCCTGAACTTGTCCGGCGCCTTGCCCATCAGCAGGTCCCAGGTGCACTTGACGTCCTTGGCGGTAAACGGCTTGCCGTCATGCCACTTCACGCCTTCGCGCAACTTGAACGTCAGCCGCGTCCGCTCATCATTCCAGGACCAGGCCGTCGCCAGCTCCGGCACGATCGAGGCCATGCTGTTCTGCTTCACATGCTGGTCGTAGATGACCAGGTTGTTGAAGGCCGACATCATCGGCGTCAGCACCGAGTTGGTGCCTTCCTCGTGAATCGACAGGCTGGCCGGACTGTCGCGGTGGGTCAGCCTCAGGACGCCACCCGATTGTTGGGCGGATGCGCCACTGGCGAGCGCCAACAGCGCGGCCACGAGCAGACTGGAAATCCTGTACATCCGATCCTCCCGAACGCCGATTTGCCGGCGCATGTTGGGGCGATCAACGCATCCGGGTTCCACGATGTCAATCAGAGAACCGGGCATTCCAGCCCGCGGCTACCCCGCCTGGCTTCCCCGCGACGGCTGGTCGGTTCATCGCGGGAAACGGCACGCGGCAGCGAGAACCCGGCGACCAAACAAAGTGACCGAGCGGTTTGCCGGTTCCAGTCGCGGGCAAACCGCCCTAGGGTCCGCATCGTGGACAGCTTCAGCGCGGGAACCTCATGACCCATACATTGCGCGAGATCGACCTGACTGGCATCGGCAGCGCCGATATCGCGCGAAAGCGGCTCTGGGCGGCGGAAATTGCCGCAGAACTCCGGCATCTGGGCTTCTTCGTGATCTCCGGCCACGGCGTTCCGGCGCCCCTGATCGATGCCGCCTTCGCACAATCCACCGCATTTTTCGACCGCCCCCTGGCCGAGAAGATGGGCATCAAAAGCACCGTCCAGGGATCGCCACGCGGCTATCTGGACTTCGGGCTGGAAACATTGGCCCTGACCACCGGCGTTCGCACCCCGCCCGACCTGAAGGAGGGGTTCGGCATGGGGCCGCTACGGGTAGAGCGGGAGCAGGCAGTACTGGATCGCATCGGCGCCACCTACACGCCCAATGTCTGGCCCCAGGACGCCCCGGACTTTCGTGACACCCTGACCCGCTACTATCAGGAGATGGAGCGGTTGATGGACGTGCTGATGGAACTGTTTGCCATCGGCATGGACCTGCCGCCCCGCTATTTCGTCGATCGTTTCACAAATCACAATTCGACGTTCCGGGTCAATCACTACCCGGCGCAAGCGGAATCCCCCGAACCCAACCAGCTTCGCGCCGGCGCCCACACCGATTACGGCGCCCTGACCTTGCTGCTGGGTCAGGACCGGCTCGGCGGCCTGCAGGTCCGCACCCCCAATGGCGGTTGGATCGACGCGCGAACCAATCCGCACAGTTTCGTGGTCAATATCGGCGACCTGATGATGCGTTGGTCGAACGACACCTGGCTGTCCAACCAGCACCGCGTGGTGAACCCGCCGCCTGGCTCGGGTGGGTCCGCACGCCGGCTGTCATTCGCGTTCTTCTGCAACCCGAACGACGACCTGGTGGTGGAATGCCTGCCCACCTGCCAATCGGCCGAACATCCGCCGAAATATCCGCCCATTCGCGCCGGCGCCCATCGGTTCGCCAAGATCGAGGCATCCAAGCGCGCCGCCGCGGCCTGAACCGGAGTCAGATACCCACTTCCTCCCCGGCGGCCAGACGGCGGGCCAGATCCTCTCGCCAGCGCGCGAAATCCTCCCCGCGCCAGGCGTCGTGACGGCCTTCCGCATAAGCGCGCGCATTCAGGTGGTAGACCAGGGCGTTGCGTCTGGTGGCGATGAAATTGTCGCGGGTCGCAACGATCTTGCCGGGAACGCCCATCACGACGGACCCTTCCGGCACGTCCATGCCTGGCGGCACCAACGCCATCGCCCCGACGACGCAGCGGCGGCCGATCTTGGCGCCATCCATCACCACCGATCCGATGCCGATCAGGCAGTCGTCGCCGATCTCTGCCCCGTGCACCACGGCGCGATGGGCGATCGAGCAGTAGTCGCCGATGACGGTACCCTTGCCGCCGCCGACATGGATCACCGCCCCGTCCTGGATGTTGGAGGCGCGGCCGATGCGCACGCCGGCACCTTCCGCCCGGATGACGGAGTAGGGCCAGAAACTGCTGCCCTCCCCGGCGCTGACGCGGCCGAAAATGCGCGCGGTGGGATCGACGAATGCCGGGCGGTCCAGTTGAACTTCCGGGCCTAGAATGAAGGTCATGGGGCACCTTGTCGTTGTTGGAGGGCAGGGTGCCGGATCGTGACGGGGTCGGCAATTGGGGTGAGGAAAGACGGGGCTTCCGCCCCGGACCCCGACCAGGGCTCTGCCCTGGACCCGCCAAGGGCGACGGCCCTTGGAACCAGGATCATTGGTGTCTTGAGGATAGGGCCTTACACGGACGGTCAAGCGTCCGTGTAAGGCC
>CAMATI010000261.1 GCA_945861095.1 Asaia bogorensis
GACCATCCGCACCCTGGAAGACCTGCACGCGGCGGCGCCCCTGTTGCGCAACCCGCAAGGCCCGATCCTGCTGGACTGCAAGCTGAACGCCGATGTCGCCGCCCCGTTCATGAGCGAATTCTACGCGTTCGAAACCGGCAAGCACTGACCGGCTCGCCACATCCGCGAACGACCCTGGAGCGCGTTGAAGAAACACAGCGCTCCGGGCATGAGTGTTGCGCATCTGTCGGTTTACGTCGTGGCGGGTGCCGAAAGGCCATCCACGCCTTCCAGGGTGGAAGGCGTGGATGTCGGCCCGCGCCGGGATGGGCCGCCCGATCTATTCAAGCACCAGTTTGACCTGGGCGTTGACCTCTCGCCAGCGCGCCTGTTCGTCGGCGATCAACTGGCGGAAGCTTTCGGGCGTGGTGATCATCGGATTGTAGTTCAGTTCGGCCATGCGCTTGACCATCGCGGGATGGCGCAGCCCGTCATTGATCGCCGCGTTCATGGTGGCGACGATTTCCTTCGGGGTGGCGGCCGGGACCATCAGGCCGGTCCAGGGCAGCAGGTCGAACCCGGGCACGCCCGCTTCCCGAACGGTCGGAACGTCTGGCACGATGCTGCTGCGCTCCGGCTGGCTGATCGCCAATGCGCGCAATTTGCCGGTCTTCGCCTGCGGCGCGGTCAGGGAGAACGAAATGAACCCGCAATCGACATGCCCGGCCAGCACGTCGACCAGAGCTTCGGAGTCACCCTTGTAGGGGATATGGGTCATCTTGATGCCGGTCAGCATCGAGAAATTCTCCATCCCCATGTGGTTCACCGTGGAAATGCCCGGCGACGTGTAGCTTAGTTTGCCCTCGTTTGCCTTCGCGTAGGCCACGAATTCTTTCAACGAGGTCACCGGCAGCCCCAGCCGCGTTACCAGCAGGTAGGAGTAGCTGACCACGCCACCCACCGGCGTGAAGTCGCGCAGCGGATCGTATTTCAGGTTCCGGGTGGTGGCGGGAGAGATCGTCATCGCCCCGGTGGTGCCATGCATCACCAGTGTACCCGTCGGCGGGAGAGGCCAGCACGGCCATGATCGCGATCAGATTGTTTGACCCGGGGCGATTTTCGACGATGACCGGCTGCTTCAGCGTCTCGCTCATGCGTTCGGCGATCATGCGCGCGGACAGATCGGCGGGGCCGCCCGGTGCCACGCCGACCAGCAGGCGGATGGGTTTTTCCGGCCAGGCCGCCAGGGCGGATGCGGCGGGCAGGACAAGGGATAGCAACAAAGCAAGCGCGCGCATCATGACCGTTTCCTGGACTGTTTTGAATTGGCCTTCGATAGTGATCGAATCCGCGCGTACCGCAAGTGCGGCGGGTCGCGCGCGCACGATGGCGACCGCCGGCCAGTCGACCCGGGCCACGGGTTGGCCGTTCACCGGCAACGGCCAACGGCGTCCTTTCAAGCGAAAACACACCGTCGGGCCGACCCGGCCGGCGTCTCGTCGCCTTCTGGGGTTGCGGCGGCGGGCTGACGTCAATACTGAGGTCGGCGCGCGGCAACGGCGGCGAAAGCCGGCGGATACCAACATGTTCTGCCCGGCGGTCTGTTCGAGACGTATATCGCCTGTTGCGCGGGTGGGACCCAAGAGCAGCACTCTAGAGAGGTACCATGGAATTCGGGACATTCCTTCTGTTGCAGTCGCCAAGCGCCCGCACTTCGGAAGAGGTTTTCGCCTTCGGCACCAAGATCGCGCAGGAAGCCGACAAGCTCGGCTTTGACAGCGTCTGGTGCGCCGAACATCACTTTTCGACCTATGGCTATCTGTCTCGGCCACTGATGTTCGCCACGCATCTGGCGGCGCATACGGATCGCATTCGGGTCGGTTCCGCCGTCGTCGTATTGCCGCTGCATCACCCGCTCCTTGTCGCCGAAGAAATCGCGACCGCCGACCTGCTGAGCAAGGGCCGTCTCGATATCGGCCTCGGCCGCGGCTATCAGACCTACGAATTCGAACGCCTGGGCATCGCGCTGACCGACAGCCGAGCGAGGTTCGAGGAAGGGCTTGATGTGCTGCTGAAGGCATTCCAGGGCAAGCCGTTCAGCTATGAAGGCAAGCACTTCCGCTTTGGCGAGACGAGCGTGTTCCCGACGCCCGTGCAAAAGCCGCACCCGCCCATCTGGATCGTCGGTCAAAGCCCGGAATCGATCATCGCCACCGCTCGGCGTGGCTTCAACATCGTCTCCGGCGGCTTCGGGGTCTCGGTGGACCGGCTGCGCGGGTTCCGGCAGGCCTACGACTCGATGGAGCTCGATCCGTCCCTCCGGTCGCGCATCAAGGTCAGCACCCAACGCCCTGTCTATGTGACCAACGACGCGTCCGAACTTCCGGATGCCGTCGAACAGGCGCGGTGGAACATGCGGGTGACGCTGAGCCTGCGCCAAGGGCTGGAGCGGGTCGAGAAGGGGCGCGCGATCGCCATTCCCTTCGACAACGAACCCGACATGGACGCGCTGCTGGAAGACTACTTCATCATGGGCACGCCGAAAGAGTGCATCGCGAAGATGCAGCGGCTGCACGGTGCGATGAAGAACGATCACTTCAACGCCAATTTCTGGTTCGGCGATCTGGCGCCGGACAAGGTCATGCGCTCCATGCGGCTGTTCGCCGAGGAAGTCATGCCGGCATTTGCACCTGCTTCAAAGCAGGCCGCGGCGTAGACTGGGATCAGAGAGGGTCTCCGGACCCTCTCGCCTCAGGCGACCAGCTGCAACCCGGTGCGCGACCGCATCAGCGGCTGGATGCGCGTGCCGAATTGTTCCATTCCGATGATGAAATCGTCGAATGTCAGCATCACCCCTTGCACGCCCGGCACCGCCGCCAACTCGTCCAGCATGCGGGCGACCGAGGCGTAGGATCCAATCAGCACGCCGCCCTGCGTGGGCAGCCCCTGGGTGCCGAGCGTGCGGCGCTTGTTGGGGCCGGCCAAGGGATCGCTGGTGGGATCGTCGGCAAACTGGGAATCGCGCCACGCGATCGCTTCGTGATCGGTGCCGGTCTTGTAGTGGTCCCACTTCGCCATCGCGGCTTCGTCGGTTTCATCGGCGATGACCATGGTCAGCACCAAGGCGCCACAGTTCGTCCCGGCGTCCTGGTTCGCGGCTGTCAGACGCCCGACGCTGTCGGCGATCCGGGTTGGCTGATTGATCCCGCCGCCGGAGCGGAAATTGTAATCCGCGTGGGCGACCGCGAACCGCGTGCCCGCCTCGCTCTGACCCGCGGAAATGATCGGGATCGGCGCGGTGGGCAGCGGCAGGCAGCGGCAGTCCTCCATCTGGAAGAAGTCGCCCTTGTAGTCCGACCGGCCGGTTGCCCAGAGTTCCTTCATGATCGAGACATACTCGGCGCAGTACTGGTATCGACGGTTGTAGTGGTCACTGCCGGGCCAGATGCCCATTTGCGCATATTCGCGGCGCTGCCAGCCAGAGATGATGTTGAGGCCGAACCGTCCGTGCGAGATCGAATCGATCGTGACGGCCATGCGTGCCGCCACGGGCGGTGGCATGGTCAAGACGGCGCAGGTGGCGAACAACTGGATCCGGCTTGTTACCGCGGCCAGGCCGGCCATCAGGGTGAAGGATTCCAGGCTGTAGTCCCAGAATTGCGATGGGCCGCCAAAGCCGTGCAACTTGATCATCGAGAGCGCGAAATCGAACCCGAATCGTTCCGCCTGTTCGACAATCGTGCGGTTCAGATCGAATGTTGGCTTGTATTGCGGGGATGTCGTGGAGACCAGCCAGCCATTGTTGGCAATTGGGAGGAATACGCCGACCTGCATCGTTATCTCCTGGGCTGGGACCGGCGGGGAGGGCAGACGATCACCGGGCCGGTTCGACCCGGGGGTAACGTGGCGACCAGATCCCTCCCGTGATCGGGAATACCACACGCCAAAACAACGACCGATGCACCGTCCCCTAATCGGTGAGGGGACGTCACCGGTCATTGTTTTGGCGGTTCGGTTTTATTCCGCCGCCAACGCCTGTTCGGTATCGAAGCGAAAGCCCTTGTAGCCTTCCGCCACCACTTTGTCGCAGATCTGGCGATATCTGCCGACGCCCGCGATATAGGGCATGAACAGGCGCGGCTTGCCCGGAATATTGGCGCCCATGTACCAGGAATTCGCCTGCGGAAACAGCGTCTTGTACGCCACTTCCTGCACATGATCGACCCACTCATCCTCGGCCGAGCGTTCCGGTTCGATAACCGCAAGGCCGTGGTCGCGCATATGGATGATGGTATCGGCCACCAGGTCCACGTGCTGCTCGATGGAGGTGATCATGTTGCTTTTTACCGACGGGCTGCCCGGACCGGTGATCATGAACAGATTGGGGAAGCTCTCGGTCATCAGGCCCAGATACGTGCGCGGCCCCGCCACCCACTTGGTCTTCAGTTCCAGCCCGTCGCGGCCGCGAATGTCCACATTGAACAGCGTGCCGGTCATGGCGTCGAAGCCGGTTGCGAACACGATCGCATCGAATTCGAAATTGCGCCCGTTGACCGTCAGTCCCTGCGGTGTCAGCCGGTCAATCGGCGTCTGGCTGATGTCCACCAATTCGATGTTGTCGCGGTTATAGGTCTCAAAATAGTGGCTATCGACGCATAGCCGCTTGGTGCCGATGGGATGGGTTTTCGGGCAGAGAATTTCCGCCGTCACCGGGTTCTTGACCGTCTGACGGATCTTGTTGCGGACGAACTCCGCCATCGTGTCGTTGGCTTCGCGGTTCGTCATGATGTCGTTGAACGCGCCGAGGAACCCGGAGCCGCCGAGGCGCCAACGCTGTTCATAGGTGGCCAGCCGCTCTTCCTCACTTACGTCCAGCGCCGATTTGTCGTTCAATTCGCGCAGGACGCCGTTCGGCATGTGGCGCATTTCCTCGCGCTTTGCCGGGTAGCCGCTTTTCCATGTGGCCGCGTAATCATCGGTCATCGGTTGATTGCGCGACGGGATGGTGAAGTTCGCCTGCCGCTGGAAAACGGTCAGGTGCGTGGCCTCCTGGGCAATCACCGGAATCGCCTGGATGGCGGAGGACCCGGTGCCGATGACGGCCACCCGCATGCCCGCGAAGCTGACCGGTTCATGCGGCCAGCGGCCGGTGTGATAGGTCTTGCCGGTGTAGTCCGACAGACCCTCAAACTTGGGGATCTGCGCGGTTGAGATGCAGCCACCGGCCATCACGAAATGCCGGGCGCGGACTTTCTCCCCCGCGCTGGTTTCGATATTCCATTGCCGGCGTGCCTCATCGTAATGGGCGGCGCGCACTTCCGTTTCAAAATCGATGTGTGGGCGCAGGCCGAAGCGGTCGGTCACGTGATCGGCATAGGCGCGGATGTCGGCGTGCCCCGAGAACTTCTCCGGCCAGTTCCAATCCTGTTGCAGCCCGTCGTCGAAGCCATAGGAATACTGCATGCTTTCCACGTCGCACCGCGCGCCGGGATAGCGGTTCCAGTACCAGGTGCCACCCACGCCGTCTCCGCGTTCGAAACACCGTGTCGAAAGGCCCTGTTTGCGCATGCGATGCAGCAGATACAGACCGGAGAAACCGGCCCCGACGATGACGACATCGACGGATGTGGCTTTGGTGGGGGATGACGGCATGGAGCAATTCCTTGATCGATGGCCCGGACGTACCGGTGCTGGTCGCTGGTTGCGCCTCTTGGGGCTTCGGGTTGGTCTCAGGCGCGCCAAGCCGGTGGCGTCCAGTCTGGCGGCCTGTTGCTGATCACGAACTTACCGCATGATGTGTCAGACCGCCACCCGGTCGGTCGGCACCCGGTCGGCTGGCAAACGGTCGGTCGGCGCCCGGCGGTGGTCTGGCGTTGGCCTGGCAAAACGGGTGATGTGTCGGATCTTGGCAATGTGAGCATCCGACATGACGAAGCAGCTTCATCTCGGCGCGGTCATGCGTCCCGTTGCCATCCATACGGCATGGTGGCGCTATCCCGGCGCGTACCCCGACGCCAACTTCAATCTGCAGCACCTCGTGCGGTTCATCCAGACGCTGGAGCAGGCGCGGTTCGATGCGTTCTTCATGGCCGACCACCTGGCCGTGCTGAACATGCCGGTCCAGGCGTTGCGTCGCAGCGCGACCGTGTCGTCGTTTGAGCCGATGACGCTGCTGTCCGCGCTTGCGATGGTGACGGAGCGGATTGGCCTGGTGGCGACGGCCTCGACGACGTTCGATCAGCCGTACCATGTCGCCCGCCGGTTTGCGTCTCTGGATCACATCAGTAACGGCCGAGCGGGATGGAATGTGGTGACGACGGCCAATCCGGACGCGGCGTTGAATTTCGGGCTGACCGATCATGTCGAGCATGATGAGCGCTACCGGCGCGCGCGCGAGTTCCATACGGTCGTCACCGGGCTGTGGGACAGTTGGGCCGATGACGCATGGCGGAGGGACCAGGCAAGCGGCGTCTTCTTTGATCCGGACAAGATGCACGTGCTCGATCACAAGGGGGAGCATCTGTCGGTTCGCGGTCCGTTGAACATCGCGCGACCGATCCAGGGCTGGCCGGTCATCGTCCAGGCCGGCGCGTCCGAAGCGGGCCGGCAATTCGCGGCCGAGACCGCCGAGGTCGTGTTCGGCAGTAGCAGAACGATCAAAAACGCCAGGGACTTTTACAAGGACATAAAGGCTCGTGTCACGGCCGCGGGACGCTCTGCCGATCACTGCAAGATTCTGCCGGGTGCGCTGGTGACCGTGGGTCGCACGCGGGAGGAAGCGCAAGACAAGAAGGCATTGCTCGACAGTCTGGTGCATCCAGAGAGCGGAATTCCGAACCTGTCCATCGGGCTTGGTGTTGACGCCTCCGCGTTCGATCTCGATGCGCCCTTGCCGGACATCCCACCATCGAACCAAAGCCAAAGCCAGCGCGATACGCTGGTGGCTCTGGCTCGGCGGGAGAATTTGACCGTCCGCCAGCTTGCCCAGTCGATGGGTGGCTTTGGTGGGCTGGAGATGGTCGGCACGGCAGGGGAGATTGCCGACACGATGCAGACGTGGCTGGAAACCGGTGCCGCCGACGGGTTCAACATCATGTTCCCCACCGTGCCCGCCGGCCTCGACGACTTCGTCGAACTGGTCATCCCCGAGTTGCGGCGCCGCGGCATTTTCCGCGAGGAATACGAGGGGACGACCCTGCGCGAGCATTTCGGTTTACCGCGGCCTGGGAACCGGTTTCTCCCTCCGGGGTAAGGCGTTGGGCATCTTTGGGGTTAGCGGACGCCTACGGGCAATACGACCCATACGTGCGGCTCGACTGGATGATTTGGCTCATGCCGCCCTGGGTCTGTCGGCCTCGGTCGCCTGGATCACTCCACGCCAGAGCTTGCGCTCATGGGGGAAGTAGTCCGACACCGGATAGTGAAGCGTGTGGTTGTTCTCCCAGACAACGACGGTGTTCGGTCGCCAGGTGAGGCGGAAGTGGAATTCCGGCCGCTGGACGTGACGATAGAGTTCGCGCAGCAACTCATCGCCTTCCGCGGTTGGCAGTTCGACAATGCCGCGGCAGTAGATCGGGACGTTGACGAACAAGTACCGCCGACCATTCTCGGGATTGCGGGCCACCAGTGGATGAATGATCGGAGGCGCGTTCGCCAGGGCCTCCGCTTCCTCTTGCGTATGCCGGCGCTTGGTATTCTGGGTTGGCGTCATGCGGTGGTGGCAGTGCAGACCCTCAATCCGTTCCTTCTGTGCATCCGAAAGCGCGTCGTAGGCGGCCTCCAGGCTGGCGAACAATGTGTCGCCACCCACCGGAGGCAGCAGCTTCGCGTATAGCGACAGGACGCGGGTCGGCAGTTCGCGGAACGAATGGTCCATGTGCCAGAAATTGATCTGCTGCTGTTCATTGGGGCGGGTATGAATGGCCCCGACCTCCGGCGGGTGGCTTGCATCCACCACCGTGTCTTCCTTCACGGGCGTGCCGAATATCTTCAGGAAGGCCGCGTAGTGATGGGGCGAGAGGTCCTGATCGCGAAACACAAGGACCTTGCGATCGATCAACACGTCGCGGAGTTCCCGTTGCGCTTCCGCCCCTGGTTGGCGCAGGTCGATCCCGGAAATCTCGGCGCCGATCATGGGCACGATGGGGCGAGCCTCAAAATGCGAGAACGTCCCGGTCGCGATTGTCCCCATCGGTCGAAGGGATTCAAATCCGTGATGCGTGCGCTCGCCTGGCATTGCGGTCAGACGCTGTATCGCGTGCGTGTCGATTTGTGCCATTCCTGGGTCCCACCTGCTTTTGGCGCGGTCGGCGCTGCTGATCCATTGGTTCGCACGTTACATCAGTGGGGGAAAACCCCCAAGCCCGCGCCCGTGTACCTGCATCGCGCCCGCACCCCTGTATCGCACCCAGGGCATCCGAAGCCTGGTCCTTTTCAACGGGTTGGGACCGCGACGGATTACCCAACGCCCGCCCGTGCGTCCTCTCGCAGCATCACCGCCCCCTTTTCGGCGATCATGATCGTGGGGGCGTTGGTGTTCGTCGACGTGACCGCCGGCATCACGAACGCATCGATCACCCGCAACCCCTGCATCCCGTGCACGCGCAGCCGATCGTCCACCACCGACATCGCGTCCGGCCCCATCCGGCAGGAGCACGTGGCGTGGAACACCGTCCCGCCGGTCTGGCGCGCATAGTCGAGGATCTCGTCGTCCGTTTGGACATTGGCCCCGGGCACGGTCTCGGCCTTGAAATATTGGGCCAACGCGGGGGCGGCAAACCATTGGCGCGCCAGCCTGATCCCACCGATCACCGCCCGCCGGTCGCGCTCATCGTCCAGATATCTGGGGTTGATCGTCGGTTGATCGCGCGGGTTCGGGGTCCGCGCCTCCACATGGCCGCGGCTGAGCGGGCGCATCTGCCAGACCCCCGTCGTCATGCCCGGCTTGGTATCCAACTGCCGCGTTACCCCTGGCGCATAGCTGGCCGACGCGAACAAGGCCTGCACATCCGGTGTGTCCGATTCCGGCAGCACCTTCACGGACGCCGCCACCAGCGACGCCGCATAGGTCAGCATGCCCCGCCCGGTCATCACGTATTTGGCGATCTCTCCCAGCAGGCCGATGCCGCGAGACCGCTCGTTCATCGTGGCGATCCCTTGCACGTCGGCCGACAGGCGCACCAGGAAATGGTCCTGGAAATGCTTTCCCACCCCGCGCAATCCGTGGTTCACCGCGATCCCGGCGCGCGCCAGATGGTCCGGATCGCCGATCCCCGACAATTGCAGGATGTGCGGGGAGCCGATGGCGCCGGCCGACAGGATGACCTCGCCGCTGGCATCGGCGCGTTCGGTGGCGCCGCCGCGGGAGAATTCCACCCCCGTCGCCCGGTTGCCGTCCAGCACCACCCGATGGTAATAGGGGCAAAACCGTGGGCACGCCGGTCTTGGGTTCCCCAAGCCGGTTGATCCTATCGGCAGCGCTCCGCGACTTTCGGTGCACCTGCCACTCAGGCAGGACGGAGCCGCGCTCTGACGTAATGGTCAAGTGGTGCGATGAT
>CAMATI010000262.1 GCA_945861095.1 Asaia bogorensis
GGGCGGCCGACCCGTCGCGGGCCAGTTCGATCAGGTCCTGTCGTGATTCGCTGTCGAGGAAGCCGCGCCGGATCATGGATGGGAGCAGAATCGCCTTCGATCCGGTTGGCAAGCGATTCCTTCGGGTTTCGGGGGAGTCGGGGTATACAGCCAGCAGATTATTGAAATACCAGAATTTATTCGGCTTCTTCAGATTTCACTTTAAGTTTGGGGGCTGCCGCCATCCATTCCGGTCAGGCGCGGATCTTGGGGGGTATCGTTACGATCAGGCGCGGAGTCCGGGGGGTATCGTTGTCTTTCACGGTTGTTAACCTTCCCCGGGGACTTGTTCCTTTTTCAAGGCCAGTCGAATTTGCGAGACCTCGCGGCCTGGTGACCGCGGCGATCGGCAGAGCTGTCACCGACGAGAGACGCCGCCTTGTTCGGCGCCACCGACGGCGTCCGGCGCATCATCGGATGCCCCATCGGGGTTTGGGGCACAAGCGAGGCCGGCGGCCCCTTCTTCCGGCACCGAACGGCCCGCCGCGCGCACCGCATCGACGGCCGAACCTGTAACGACCAGCGGAGCGAAGCCATGTGCCATGGCGTTCAGAGTGGAATCGCGCTCTGTCCCAACGCGCGCCAGCGATCCGCTTGCACGTCGGTGCCGCCGCAGGGATGTCCGACCGGTGCGCGCGCTGATTTACGCGGCGCGATGCACGGTCGATCCTGCCCGTTCCGCCGATATTTCTGTCGTCAGGCCGGCCTGATCCCGGCGAACCGCATAGGCGGCCAGGCCACCAGCGGTGATTTCGAGCAGCCTGGCCCGTCCAACGCCCACGGGCAGGATTGCGCTGCCATCGGTCCAGCGTGCCATGCCGTGGGATCGTGCGGCCATCGGGCCATCGCCGGGGCTTTCGGCCACAGCCTCCTCGCGGTCGTCCACCGTCCACCAGCCTTGCGTCAGATCCGGGTGGTCCAGGGGAAGATCGGTGATCCCCTGCCCCTCCCTGACCCTGATCCGTCGGACGGACAGGCCGAGCAGGCGGCGGTCGTCGTGCCAGGGATGGATGTCGGAGGGGGCGGATGCGCGGGACAGCAACCGCACGGTGTCGCACCCGGCCGGCAAAGCGAAGACATAGGTTTCCCCATCGACCGCGACCGGGCGCAGCAAACGACCCGCGGCCTCTATCCGGATCGCGGGATCGTCGGTCAGGATCGACCGCGGCACGACGTGACCCAGGGCCTCGGCGCGCGCGACCAGGGCCTGCCAGATCGGTTGCACCTGATCGGGCGTTTCGGCGACGGGTGCGCAGGATTCCGCCCCGCGTTCCGTCGTGGTGCGAAGATCGGGCGCGCGAAGATCGGGCGCGCGAAGATCGGGATGCAGGATCAGCGGCAGGCCGGCGTTGGCGAACATGCCGCGATTGCCGGTATCCAGGTAGCTTTCGGCCGGCATGCCCTCGGCGAGCAGGATGTCATGGACATCCAGTTCGACATGGAAATACGTTACGGCCTGGCATGTCGTTTCTTCAACAATCGTCGCGTGGTTGACCAGCAGGCGCGCCGGGACCAGAACACCGTCGGTATAAAGCGCGTGATCGGGGGACAGCAGCAGGTCCCGCACCGGCATCCCATCCGCGAACGCACCGGCCCTGACACGGATCGGACGGGCCAGCCTTGGGTCGGGATGGCGCGTCAGATCAAGCGCTCGCCAACCGATCCATTTCACGGGAACCGTTTCGCCCGAAGCGGTCAGCACCAATTGTCCGGCCGCCAGGTCTTCCACCGCCACCGGTCCTTCCGGCGTATCGATCCGCGTCCCCGCCACGAAACAGGCAAGGTCGGTGGTGATGAAGTCGCTCCCCCCGTCGCCGACGGTGAACGTGACGCCGGCGTAGTTCGTGCCGGAATCGAGGATCAGCGCGATATCGGGATTGCCGCTCCGATCCACCACCAGCGTGTTGCCCCCGGTGATCGCGGCCGAAACGGCATCGGTGACCCCTGTCAGAGTAATGGTTTCACTGATACCGAAACCCGCGATCGTGGCGGAAAAGCCCGACGCGGCCGTCAGCACCAAAGCATTGCCGCCGGAGCCGAGTTCGATGGTCCCGCCGGCCGCCACCGTGCCCGTGGTGGTGACGGTGCCGCCACCCGCGACGATGACGCGCCCGGCGCCCAGCAGGTCATCGACGGTCAGCGCCCCGCCATCGACGGTCAGGGTGCCGTTGTTGGTCAGGACCGTCTGGTCGGCGAGCGCGTTGGTGCCGGTCAGCACCCAGTTGGCGCCGGTATCGACCTTCGTCTGCTCGAAGTTGATGAACTGCGTGCCGAGGCCGCCGATCGTGCCGGCGCTGGCGGCCGAGGCAAGCACCATCGTGCTGTCGGCCGCCGGGGAGCCGATGGCATTGCCGCCGTTGACGGTGCCCGAGAACACGGCACCGACATCGGCGATCAAGGTATGGGCAAAGCCGCTGCCGAACAGCACGGCGTTCGTGCTGCCGCTGATCGTGCCGGCGTTGCGCAGAGTTGCGGCGGCGCCCGCCAACACGGCCCCGCGATTGCCGGTGATGGTGCCGCCGGCCAGATTGGTAACCGTCCCGCCTTTGCCAAGATAGACGCCGCGTTCCCCGACGCCGGTTCCACCGTCGATCCGACCGGCGTTCTCGATCGTGGAGGCCTTGTTCCGCGCCGACACGCCATAGCGCCCGGTGATGGTGCCGCTTGCAAGGTTGGTGACGACGCCCGTGCCGCGCACATAAACGCCGTAGCCGCCGAGACCCGCCGTGTCCCCGAGGATGATACCGGCGTTGGAGACGGAGACGGTGGCGGCGGTCACGTTGCTGAGGATGGCCAGATAGCCCGTGATCGTGCCGCCAGCCTGGTTCGTGATCGTGCCGGCGCTGCCCAGCCTGACGCCGCTTCCGGTTGCCGTGGTGGCGCCGGACATGACGCCCGCATTGACGATTGTCGATGCAACCGTGCCAAGGACGCCAACATAGACGGCGTCGCGCCCGATGATGGAGCCGCCGCTGCTGTTCGTGACGACACCGCCAGCTTCCAGCCCGATGCCGAAGCCCTGGGTGCCGAGGCTGCCGACGATCGTGCCGTCGTTGGCGACCGAGGCCGCGGTCCCGTTCGCCTCGATACCGACGAAGCCGCTGATCAGGGCCCCCGACTGGTTGACGATCGTGCCGCCGGCGGTCATCCGGATCGCCCGGGCCACGGTGCCGGAGCCGCCCAGGATGGTGCCCGCGTTATCGATCGTGCCGGCGCTACCCTGGATATGCGCGCCATAATGGCCGGTGATCGTGCCGGTGGTCCGGTTGGTTATGCTGCCGCCAGCACGCAGCCGAACGCCGCTTTGGCTGACCACGGTGCCGCCGGCAATGACACCGGCATTGTCGACCGTCAGCGCCCCCAGGCCGCCATAGACCGCGCGTCCGCCGGTGATCGTGCCGGTCGCCAGGTTGGTGACCGTGCCGCCCTCGTAAACATAGGCGCCGAAATAGGCGCCCGAGACCGTGCCCCCGTTGCTGATTGTACCCGCCTCGCCCGAGATGCGGATGCCGGCGTAGTTGCCACTGATCTTGCTGGCCGCGCCGCTGTTGGTGACTGTCCCACCCGCCAGCAGCCGGATCCCGGACCCGCCCGCCACCGTGCGGCTCACCGTCCCACCGTTCACCACCTCCCACGCTCGGCTGGCGTCGCCGGACAGGCCAGCCTCCAGCACGCCGGTGGAGGTGATCGTGGTCGGATCATCGGCTGCCAGGGTCAGACTGACCAGGGTGGCAATCGTGGTGCTGATCGTCTGTGCCATCAGGTCATCCTTCGCGGTCGGCCAAGCAGCGCGCATCGCCGTTGCCGGGGACCGGCAGCGGGGGCACCGAGGCCGTATTGGTCACGGTCGATGAGGAACGGCTGAATTCGTTCTGATTGCTGGAACCATCCCACCGCCGGAGCGGCGTGTCAATAATGATGACACCCGCAAATATCTAAGCTGGATGAACCGGAACCAAGAACTCAGACCAACCGACCGCAACAAAGACCCACCGGTACTGCAAGTCCGTCATGGCGGCCCCACGGGTCCAGTCCACGGAAAATGAGCCTCGCACCACGGAGAACACCGAGGGCCGCCGGTACGGGACGGACCTCGATCCGGCCGTGCGACCCGCCCTGGTCGATTGCCCAGCAGCGATCGGCGACCCCACCCATGCAGCACTTCGCACATCCCGTCCGCGGGCGTGTGTCATGGCTTTGGAGTTGCTGCGCCAACGGACCGCGTCGGTTTCGTCACCCGAGCGCGCCCTCCACGTGGCCGACATCCTGAAGCAGATCACCGACGCCTACCGCGAGGAACGGTCCGCCCGTTTGCAGATAGCGCAGCTTATCCCGCTGAACCTGCTGCTACCGCTCGCGACCTCGGTGTTCCTGTTCTTGTTCGGCCGCCGCGAAAACGGCGGTTAAGCGGTCCCGGCCGCCGGTTTTCATCGCCAGTCAGGACCACCCGCACCCCAGGATCAGCTCTTCGGCCACGCCGGGGTGGCCACCGCGATGCTCTCCGGGAACACCGCGCGCGGCTTGCCGTCCTGCCACTGCACCAGCGCCATCTGCGCGCCGATCCGGCGTCCGTTCGTATCGAACTTGATGCGCCCGTCCGGATACAGCTTGGCCGGCCCGTCGGTGATGTCGATCTCTCGCAGCGCCTGCGCCACCGCCTTGCGGTCGGTGGATTTGGCCCGTTCGATCGCTTCCTTCAGGATCATCACGTGGGCATACGCGAAGATCGAGTCATGGCCGAACCATGGTTCCCCCGTCTTTGCCATGAAACGCTGTTCCAGATCGCCCAGGCCCTTGCCCGGCCAGTTTGCCAGGCCGACGATCAGGCCCTGCAGGTTCTCCTTGCCGACGATCTTCAGCATCTCTGGCGTGCACCAATGCCCGCCACCGCCAACCTGCGGCACCTTGGCGGACGTAATGCCCAGTTCCACGAATTTGTCGATCAGCAGCTTGTTGTCCGACGGATTGGTGGACTGGAACATCACGAAGTCAGGCCGTCCGGAACGCACCTTCTGCACCAGGGTCGTCGCGTCGGCCAGCGGCGGCGTGTAGACCTCATCGACCACGGCGGTCAGGTTCAGATCCTTCAGCACGAATTCCCGGATCGGCTTCATGAAGCTGACGGGGGATGCGGTGTTGTCGCCGAGGAACGCCACCTTGGTGGGGCGCTTGCCGGTCGATTTCTCCGCCAGCCGCATGATTGCCGGCAGCATTTCCTTGGCCTGCGTCTCGGCCGTCGGGGACGTCTGGAAGACGTATTTGAAGCCACGCCCGGTGATGGTGTCGGAATAGGACAAGGTCAGCCACGGCAGCTCGACACGCTCGGTCACCTCGGTCGCCGCCAGGGTGAAGCTGGACAGCCAGCAGCCGAAACCGCCCGAAAGGTCGGTTTCCTGGGCCACCATCCGCTGCGCCGCGCCCTTCGCCTTTTCGACGTTTTCCCCGGCGTCGTATTCCAGCAGGGTCATCTTGGCCCCGCCCAGGGACTTGATGCCGCCGGCGTTGTTGATGTCCTCGATCGCCAGGCGGGCGCCCATCTGTTCCAGAATGCCGGCGCGCGCCCAGGGGCCGGACAGCGGCACCAACATCGCGATCTTCGCCTCTTTCGGCGCCTGCGCGCGGGCCAGCCTAGGGGTGGCCAACGCGGCCGCGCCGCCGGCCAGTCCCAGACCCATTGCGGTGCGCCGGCCAAGCGGTGGAAGTGTTGTCATTGAAGCATTCTCCCTGGTGTTATCTGGCTCAGGCATCGGTCAGCCCGAGATAGGATCGGCGAACCCGGTCGTCGGTCAGCAAGGTCTCATAAGGGCCGTCCAGCACGATGTGGCCGGTTTCGAGCACGTAGCCGTGATCGGACAGTTCCAGCGCCTCGACGGCCCGCTGCTCGACCAGCAGGACGGTGACGCCATCCTCCCGATGGATTTGCGAGATGCGTTCGAAGATCGTGTCGGCCACCGCCGGGGCAAGGCCCATCGACGGTTCGTCCAGCATCAGCAGCCGCGGCGCGCAGGCCAGGCCGCGCCCGATCGCGACCATCTGCTGTTCCCCGCCGGACAGCGTGCCGGCCATCTGGTTGGCGCGTTCGGCGAGGATGGGGAACAGGGTGTGGATGCGGTCGATGGTGCGCGCCCACGCCGCCTGGCCGGATTTCGGATAGGCACCCATCTCCAGGTTTTCGCGCACGGTCAGGGTCTTGAACACCTGCCGCCCTTCCGGGACATGGGCGATGCCAAGATGGGCCCGTTCCGACGGGGAACGGGTCAGCAAATTCTGGCCTTGGAACGTGATACCACCGGAGACCGGCGGAACGATGCCGGAAATCGCCTTGAACAGCGTGGACTTGCCGGCGCCGTTCGGACCGACCACGGTGACGAACTGGCCCTCCGCCACCGTCAGAGTAACGTCCGTCAGCGCCCGCAGTCCGCCATAGGCGACCGACAGGTTCTTGATCTCCAGCATCGCGCGGGTCCCGCTCATGCCGCTGCCGCCTTCTGGCGGGCCAGCCATTTCTTGCCCAGATAGGCCTCGATCACCGCGTCATCCTCCACCACGTCGCGCGGCAGTCCGGTCGCCAGGACGCGGCCATGATCCAGCACAACGAACCGGTCGGCGATGCGCAGCATGGCGTGCATCGTGTGCTCGATAATGCAAATGGTGATGCCTTCGTCACGCAGGCGCGCCAGCACGTCCAGCACGTCGTTGCATTCGTCACGGCCCAGCCCGGCCAGGGTTTCATCCAGCAGCAGAAGCCGCGGGTTGCCGGCCAGCGCGCGAGCCAGTTCCATCAGTCGCAACTGCTTGTTGGTAAGCTGGCCGGCCGCGATCCCGGCCTGGTCCTGCAGGCCGACCATGTGCAGCGCCCGCACGGCGGACGCCAGAGCGTCCTGGTCCGACAGCCCGGCCCCGTAGGCACCGACGATCACGTTGTCGATCGTGGGGGCGCGGGGGAAGCTGCGCACCACCTGGAAGGTGCGGCCGATGCCCATGCGGCAGACCTCAAACGTCTTGCGGCCCAGCATCTGCTGACCGGCCAGTTCGGCCGATCCTTCGTCAGCGGACAGCACGCCGTTCAGCAGGTTGAACAGGGTGGTCTTGCCGGCGCCGTTCGGGCCGATAATGCCCAGGATTTCCCCCTCGGCCACGGAAAAGCTGACCTCGCCGACCGCGCGCAGGCCACCGAAGGACCGCGAAATGCCCTGCACCTTCAGCATCGGAACGCCGGCGGGAAGCCTGGCCGGCCGGGGCGGTGGCGAGAGATGGCCCAGATCCGGGATCGGTTCGGGCGCCTTCGGCTTGAAAAAGCGGTCCCGCAAGGTCCAGAACAGCCCATCCGGCGACCACAGCATGATGGCGATAATGGCCGCGCCATATACCACACCCTGAATACCTGGCAGCACACTGCCCAGTTCCGCCTGCAACGTCTCCGACAGCGGCACCAGGATGGCGGCACCGATCACCGGCCCCCAAACCGACGCAACGCCGCCGAACAAGGTCACCACCACCGCCTGTGCCGACACGATCATGCCGAACACGCTATCCGGCGTGACCACCAGCAGCACGCAGGCGTAAAAGCCACCCGCCGCCGCGGCGATGATGCCGGACACGATCAGGGACCGCATTTTCCAGCCGCGGGCATCGATCCCGGCCGCCTCCGCGGCGAGTTCGTTCTGCCGGATCGCCAGCAGTGCCAGGCCGAAGCGGGAGTTTTCGATGATCAGGGACACGATCATGCTGGCGATCAGCAAGACCGTCGCGATCAGCGTGTAGATGCGCTTGTCGCTGAACTCCATGTACAGAAGCGGGCTTTCCCGTTGCATCGGGAACGCCACTTCCTGGTATCCGAGATATTGCAAGAAATACAAAATCGCCAACGGATAGGCCAGCATCGACAGCGCGAAGTAATGTCCGCGCAACCGGAACGTCGGCGTGCCAATGATCACCGCCGCGACCGCCCCCATTACCATGGCAAGCGGAATGCCCAGCCATGGCGTCATCCCGAAATGCACCAGCAGCAGGGTGACGGTATAGGCCCCGATGCCGAAGAAAGAGGCATGGCCGAACGACAACTGCCCGCCATAGCCCGACAGAATGTTCCACGACACGCCGAAGGCGGCCCAGATCGGCACCAGCGTCAGGATCAACTGGTAATAGCTGTTGGTGATGAAGGAAGAGAAACCAAGATAAGCGACCGAAACGACCGCCAGGGCCGTCAGATGCTTTTTCAACCGGGGGCCAGCGCCTTGTCTCATGCCAGGACTCCCGGGGTCGGTGAGA
The DNA here is from genome assembly GCA_945861095.1 of Asaia bogorensis. GTDB lineage: Bacteria > Pseudomonadota > Alphaproteobacteria > Acetobacterales > Acetobacteraceae > Rhodopila. The sequence continues at coordinate 8,311 of CAMATI010000262.1, forward strand.
TGAGGAGCCGGCGCATCACGCGCGCTCCGCCGAACGGCCGAACAGGCCTTGTGGGCGCAGCAGCACGATCATGAGGAAGACGACGAAGATGGCGGCGTTCTGCAACTGCGGCGGCAGAATCAGGGCCGAGAACTGCTGCACGAAGCCGACCGTCAGCCCACCCCAGAAGGCGCCGAGGATACTGCCCATGCCACCGAGCACGACGCCGGAATACATGATGATGACGTAGTCGAAGCCGACAAAGGGGCCGAACGACAAATAGGAGGCCATCAGCCCGCCGGCGACCGCGGTGATGGCGCTGCCCAGCCCGAACGCCACGCGATAGGTGCGGTCGACGTTGATGCCCATATAAGTGGCCGCGGTCGGATTGTCGGCCGCGGCACGTAACGATTTGCCCAGCCGTGTGTATTCCAGCAGCAGATACAGTGCGACGGCCACCAGGACCGCAACCCCACAGGCGATCAGGCGGGCCTTGTTCAGAAAGACCGTGGCGTCGCCGTAAAACGGCCCGATCAGGATCGCGCTGGACGATAGCGGCGTCTTCACCGTTTCCGGGGTGGAGCCGAACAGGATCAGCCCGCCATTTTGCAGAATCAGCGAAATCCCGAGCGTGACAATCAACTGACCGAAATGGCCCTCATCGGCCGATCCCGCGGTGCGCAGGCCGGACACGCGGGAGATCAGGAATTTGTGCATCAGCGCGCCGGCGATGAACACGACGGGCGCGGCCAGGAGCGCGCCAACGTAAGGCCCGATATAGGGACCCAGGAAGGCCAGCACGCCGCCACCGGTGACCAGATAGAGGCTGGTGAACATGCCGAGCATGAGGAGCTCGCCCTGGGCGAAGTTGACGATCTTCATGATGCCGAAGATCAGCCCCAGGCCGATGCACATCAGGCCATAGATGCAACCGATCGTGATGCCCGCGGTCAACGCGTTCAGCACGTTCTCAATCAGGATTTCGGCGTCCACGTGGTTTCCGTTTGCCTCCCGTTTGGCTTCCCACGTTGGGGGGCCTGAGTTGTGGAGGTCATAACGGGTTATGGTTGGCGTCTCAAGCAGGGGAATTCGGGGCCAGCAGTTCTCAATGCGGACGAATCGCAATCTCAATTCCCGTCCGGCGATGAGCGATAGGCGAGTGTTCGCTGAGTCCGATCCGCCACAGGTCAAAGACAATCGTCCTGCCCGCCCAGGGAGTGGATTTGCAAACCGGCCGATCTCCG
>CAMATI010000263.1 GCA_945861095.1 Asaia bogorensis
TATCCTACGGACTGAAGGTTCACCTCCGGTTGCTCCCCACGCCACCTCGCGGCAACGCAGTTACCTTCGATTGCTGGGTTGCGACCAACCCAGACGGGGACTTGCACCCCGCTGACAAAGCGTCCTCACGGACGCACTCATGGCGGCCGGAGGGCCGCCATCCACGACTGGCGTTGTTGCAGGCTGGGAAATTCGTGGATGCCGGCCTGCGCCAGCATGACGAGGTGGCACCGACCGGAGAGTCGATCTTTTCGCGGGTCATACTCACGCTTAATCTTTTATTGTCCGGCAAGGCGGGCGCCATACCTTCGGAAACTTATACGGCACGGTCGCGTCAATCTCCAAGGCAGCCGGTGGGACGGGTGGACCGCCCCGGTCAGTTTGCTCTACCGCGATGCCGACCTCTCCCGCACCACGGGCAGGAGCGCGGCCATGGTCTGTTCGAGTTCCCCCATATTCCGCGCCACCAGCATGGACTCCGCCCCGTGGTCTTCGATCAAGGAGCGGAGTTTGATCAGATCTCCGCCGATGGCCAGCGTAGGTGTATCGGTGATCTGGCCGAAGATCAGCCCGTGATAGCGCGACGACATCACCGCATCCAGGTTCCGGTAGGTCTGCAGCACCGACAACGGCTCTGGATCGTAATCCAGCAGTTGCAACAGCGATTCGTCTTCCGCCTGGTGCATGTGGCACAGGGTCCACAGCTCATTGCTGGTCACGCAATCGTTGTTGCCGATTTCGAAATACGACCGGGAGTGGGGAATATGCACGAACCGCACCTTTTCCCTGGTTCCGGCGCGCGTGTATTTCTTGATGACTTCGGCCAGAGCCTCGATGTCCCCTCGGCTGCTGGAAGCGGTTGCGATACCGATGGTCGGAATGTCGTTCCTGCGCCGTGGCATACGCCTGGCTTCTTCGGCAAGGTTGAACGCGAAGTCGGGTTCGACCGCATAGGTCTTGCCCGTCAGCTTTTGCATGATGGACTGGGACAGGGTGCTGCGCAGGGTAACGCGGCGGGCCGTTTCGAACAGTTCGACGATTTCCTTGGCGTAATCGTCCTGGGCCGCCTCACATCCCATGCGGGCGATATCCACGATCGCGCCCTGTTCGCGCGCGGCCCGCGCCAGCCGGATCATCAGGGTGACCGTCCCCCGGTCGTACAACAGGCCGCCACCACCCAGGATCAGATAGTCGGTCGGTCGGAAAAATGGCGTCGAACCAAGCAGTTGAGTGGCCAGATAGCCTTCGCCGGTGCGGACCTTGTTGTGATAGACCTGGATACAGTCCGGGTAGAAACGCTTGATCCCCTCCAGGATCGCTTCATCCCCGACATTGTTCGATCCGAAGGACCCATAGGCAATGACACGCGTGGCCCCGCCGGCCGCGACGGGGAAACGGTCTTCGTTTCGGCCGTGCTGCAGATAATGATTCTTCGGCGATTGGATGGCGCGCTGGCGGTACGCCGCCCGCACATCGGCATTGGAATCGAGATACCAGTCTTCATCGAAGGCGAAAGCATCCCGCCCTTCGTCTCGCCCGATCTTGACGAAATGGTCCCAGGCATCGCGGGCGGCGCCTTGCCGGATAGCCTGTGCAACGTCCGGGTATCGACCAAGATACCACGGGCCATCGAATCCTAATTCCACCCTCTCATCTGCCAAATCTGCCTTCCTCCCGTTTCACCCCGTTCCGATTTACGATCATCGGTTGCTTTTTTCATCATCTGCGCCGTACGGCGTAAATAAGACATTCTATCATTGATCGTGGCGACGATTGTACCAAAATTGCGTCAATTCATTACATGCGCTGTGGCAATACGTATAATGTCCTGGACCGGGACGGTCCATTGCGACGCGGATTTCGCAAAGCCCCAGTCGATAGCACGGTCTCTGTGGATGCCAGGGTCTACCGCATTCCAGGTCGGTCGGCGGCCGGGTATCCATCGCCCCGCGTCATGGCCGGTATGCGAACGCAACGCGGCTGACCCAAGGCGGTTGCATCATGAAGCCGCGGCGAACCTGACCGATTGCGCATCGGACCGCGCCAGACGTCCCTCGATCAGGCTGTAGAGTTTGGTATCTTCCTCCGATATCGCGTGCAGATAATCGACATCCGTCGCCGACAAATCCCTCAACGACAAAAATTTGATCGACTCGTTCGCTCGGCTGGTCGTCGTAATACCCCAGCGCCCCGCGAGCCATGCCGCATAGTGCTTCATGTTGGTCACCTCCACCCCCAGCTTTTCCAGGCGCGCGACGACCTGTTCGGCGGTGCCGCCACCCAGCCACTGACAGAGGGGATTGGCGGTTACCATCTTTTGCTCGTGCAGCAGGCGCAAGCTGAGTCCACCCAGGAATTCGTCCGTCAGCACGTCCCGCGACGCTTCCAGCCCCAATGTCTTGAGCCAGCCTTTGGTATCCGGTTGGAAGACTCCCGCGGCGGCATCCCGCTTCAACCGCGTCAGGAAGTAGTTGACCCGCGACAACGCGATATCCAAGGGCGGGCGGACAATGGTGAAGACCTCATCGCTTGGCCGAATGACGTTCCATTTCTCGTATTCGGATAGATTGACATGCCCATGCGTATAAATTGTGTCGAAATAAGGCAGAACGCGCAGCGTGTCGATCAGCGTTTCCACCAGTTTCCGTGGTGACGTGTGCATGGGCGATGTAATCGTGCGATGGATCGAAGGATATCTGGTGACGATATTGTAAGACAAATCGGTCCCGGCGCATTTTGGAATATGCACGAACAGCAGACGGTGCTTTTCGCTGTAGGCATGCAGCAGCAATTCGATCACGCTGGACTGGAACAGCCTGGACCGGAGCAAGGTATGGATCGTGTCCCGTGCGGCCCCGGCGCTCCACTTTTCCGGGCCGAGCGGGGTCTTCCGGCGTCCACCGAACACAGCGCGGGCGATCTGGTCGTAACTCTGGTCGCCCAGGTCGATCTGGCACAGGAGATTATAAAGCCCTTCCCGTGGATTATGCAGACGCAGCAAATCGAACAGAGCCCGCGGCGAATCCGGCGTCGGCAGGGGCAGAAACCGGGCGGGCGGACGGGCATTGAAGTCCGGCGGGGCTTCGGGGGACGGCGTGTTCGCCAGCATCACGTCGCCACCGGGCAGGGTCCGGCCGGATTCGGTGAATCGCACCGTGACCCGATGCGGGCGGGTCACATCGAGCGCCGGGTCCAGGACGAAGCGGAAGCCGCAATCGAGGTCGTCCCGCGACAGGGTTCGCTTCAAGTCGAGGCGCGGCCGGTCGCAGGTCACCTGGGCGATTTTCGTGTCGTTCACGAATATCGAAACGTCCACCATGCTTGTGGGCGCAGAATCGTCGGCCGCCCAGCCCGCGATCTGGGAGTCCGACACAGCATCGACATGGCCTCGGAGCATGATCCCTCTCTCGGTCGCGAGGCTTCAAGTATGACAGGGATTGGTCAAAAAAGCATCCCCGGGAATCGAATCTTGAAGACATACCATTATAGGTTGCTATATTGTTTTTATATCTACTGATAAGGGTATTTCCGAACCTCTGGCAGCCAGCGACGGTTCCGGATAGACAGGTCCTCATGCCAAGCCGCTTCGAACCAATTCGCCCGACCGTCCTGCTCTACGATTGGGATAACACGCTGGTGGATGCCTGGGCCGGCATCACGGCGGCACTCAACGCCGCCTTCACGGCGTTTTCCCTGCCGCTTTGGACGGTCCAGGACACCCGCAAGCGGGTCCGGGTCTCTCTGCGCGAAAGCTTCCCGATCATGTTCGGGGGGGAATGGGAGCGTGCCCGCGACATTTTTTACACGACCCTGACCGAAGGCCATCTGGACGCGGTCACCCCGATGCCCGGCGCGGAGGCGATGTTGACCGCCGGGGCCGGCTGGATCCAAGGCGTGGTGTCCAACAAGGCCGGGGCATTTCTCCGCAAGGAGGTAACGCATCTGGGCTGGGACCCGCATTTCGGCGCGGTCGTCGGGGCCGGCGACGCGCATTCCGACAAGCCCGACCCGGCCCCGATCCTGCTGGCCCTGGCTCATTTGGGCCGCACCGCCGATTTTTCGGTGTGGTATATGGGTGACACCGCGGTCGATATGCAGGCTGCGCGGGCGGCCGGCGTGCGCGCAATCCTGATCGGCGATGCCGAACATGATGGGGGCGTTGAACATGCGGCCCCGGATATCCATTTCCCATCCGCGCTCGATTTCGCTTCACGGCTTCGTGAACTCGGATGATATAAGCGCGCTGATACAATACCAACGCTGGCGGCCGTGCCACGACCCGTCGGGCCTAACGCACTGTATCGAAAAGAAGAAGGATCAAGAACGTGGCCAATGAGAAGTCGCAAAACGTTCAGGACGTGTTCCTGAACCACGTGCGAAAAAACAAAACACCCGTCACGGTGTTCCTTGTGAACGGTGTCAAACTGCAGGGGATCATCACCTGGTTTGACAATTTTTCCGTTCTGCTTCGACGGGATGGGCATACCCAACTCGTTTATAAGCATGCGATCAGCACGGTCATGCCCGGCGCACCCATCCAGTTATTCGATGGCGTCCGCACCGAGGGTAGCACGCTGACAGTGCCGAGCAGGGAGCTGGCGCCCGCTGGTGGCGGAGGATAGGTGACGCGCCAACGCGGTCACCTCCAATCCCGCCGGCATCCGTCAGGGTGAATTGATGGACACCGCGACGGGGCCGATCCGGGCCGCGGTTGTGCTGCCCTGGGAAAAAGCCGGGCACTCCACCGACCAACCACGCGCCGCCGACGCTCGGCTGGCCGAAGCCATCGGCTTGGCCGCGTCGATCGGACTGGTCGTGGTGCACAGCGCCATCATCCCGCTGCGCATGCGCCGCCCCAGCACGTTGTTGGGCGAAGGACAGGTGTCCACGCAGCACGAGGCGATCGAGGAAAACGACGTCACGGTGGTGATCGTCGATTCGACCCTGTCGCCGGTGCAACAGCGCAACCTGGAACGCGCCTGGAGCTGCAAGGTCATCGACCGGACCGGTCTCATCCTGGACATCTTCGGCGAACGCGCGGCGACCCGCGAAGGCACGTTGCAGGTCGAACTCGCGCATCTGGGCTATCAGCGATCCCGCCTGGTGCGGTCCTGGACCCATTTGGAGCGTCAGCGCGGCGGCTTCGGCTTCCTCGGCGGCCCCGGCGAAACCCAGATCGAGGCCGATAGACGCCTGATCGACGAACGCCTGGTCCGGCTGAAGAAGGAACTGGAGCAGGTCCGCCGCACGCGCGGTCTGCACCGGTCCGCTCGCAAGCGGGTGCCGTTCCCGGTGGTGGCGCTGTTCGGCTACACCAATGCCGGAAAATCGACGCTGTTCAATGCCTTGACCGGCGCCGAGGTGAACGCGAAGGACCAGTTGTTCGCGACCCTGGACCCAACCATGCGGGGATTGCGGCTGCCATCCGGCCGGCAGGTGATCCTGTCCGATACGGTGGGCTTCATCAGCGAATTGCCGCATGAACTGGTGGCCGCGTTTCGTGCCACCCTGGAAGAAGTCGCCGAAGCCGACATCATCCTGCATGTCCGCGACGCCGCCCACCCCGACTCCATGGCGCAGCGGGGCGACGTGGAGACGGTACTCGATGACATGGTGGACGACGTGACGCTCGATTCCAACTGGCGCGACCGCACGATCGAGGTTCTGAACAAGGCCGATCTGCTGGGCGGCATCGCGGAGGTTCCGGTTCGTCCCGGCGCGGTCGCGGCTTCCGCGATCACCGGCGACGGTCTGGCTACTCTGAAGGCAGCGATCGACCGGCGCATTTCGGAGGGCATGGAAACCGCCGATTACGACATCCGGCCGGATGACGGGGCCAGCCTGGCCTGGCTGTATCAGCACGGCGAAGTGGTCGATCGACAGGACGACGAAACCGCCGTGCATGTGAAGGTCCGCCTGCATCCAGCCGATCGCACGCGGTTCGAGAGGCGGACATGATCCTTTCGACCGCCCAACTGGCGACGATTTCGACCCTGATGCGCGATGCCGCCCGCCAGGAAATCCTGCCGCGGTTCCGCAATCTGACCGATGGCGCGGTGCGGATGAAGACCGGGCCGCTCGATCTGGTGACGGAAGCCGATGAAGCGGCGGAGGTGATCATCACCGCGGGGCTGCGGCGCGAATTCCCCGGCTGTGTCGTGGTCGGCGAGGAAGCGGCCAGCGACAATCCCGCTCTGTTGAAGGATCTGACCGGCGCCGATCTGGCGTTCGTCGTCGATCCGGTCGATGGGACGGCGAATTTCGCCTCTGGCCTGGCGCTGTTCGGGGTGATGGTCGCCGCCATTTCCCAGGGCGAGGTCATCGCCGCCGCCATCCATGATCCCCTCGGCGACGATACCGCGTTGGCGTTGCGTGGCGAGGGTGCCTGGATCGAAACCCCGGACGGGCGGCGGCGCGATCTGCGCGTGGCTCCGCCGGCGTCGGTTTCAGCGATGGCCGGGAATGTCGCCTGGCGTTTCCTGCCGGAGCCGCAGCGGTCTCTGGTGTGCTCCAACCTGCCGAAACTGGGCGGATGCTGGGATTACCGGTGTTCGGCGCATGAATACCGCATGATCGCGGCGGGCCATTGCCACTTCCTGTTCTTCAACCGGCTGTATCCCTGGGATCACGCGCCCGGTTGGTTGCTGCACCGAGAAGCGGGCGGCTACGCTGCGAAATTCGACGGAACGCCATACGACCCGACCACGATTGAAGGCGGCATGATCTGCGCGCCGGATCGGGAGTCCTGGTTCGCCATTCGGGAGACTTTGTTGGAAGTGCCGAGGTAGCCGACGGCTGGCCGTGGGTCGGATTGACCGCTCACCGGCAATTGCATCCCCGAAATCGGACGACACGCCTCGCGGTATTCCGCTAAGCTACGCCCCATGAGCGTCACCATCCGCGTCCCAACCATGACCCGTGACCAGTTCTTCGACTGGGCCGAGGCCCAGGGTGCTCGGCATGAGTTCGATGGGTTTGAACCGGTGGCGATGACCGGGGGCAACCTCAATCCCAACCGCATTGCCTTCAATATTCACAGGACGCTCCACAGCCGGCTCATTGGCAGCGGCTGCGAGCCCCTTGGACTGGACGCGGGCGTCGCCACGATTGGCGACAGCGTCCGTTATCCCGATGCCGTGGTGACCTGTTCCCCCACCCAAGGGGGAAGCCGTCTGGTACCCAACCCCGTCGTGGTGTTCGAGGTGATCAGCCCAACATCCGGACATGTCGATCGAATCGTCAAAGTCCGCGAATACGCCGCTGTCGATTCAATCCGCCGCTATGTCATCGTTGAATCCGCGAGCATCGGCCTGACGGTCCATGAGCGGCAGGCAGCGGGACAGAAATGGACCGTCACCACAGTCATGGCGGACGATCTTTTGCCCCTGTCAGAAATCGGCGTCGAAATCCCGGTTGCCGAAATCTATGAGAATGTCGATTTGGCGCCATCGGGATCCGAAGCATCCTCGCCGCGCTAAAAGGAATGCCGGTCTGTGATCAACTTGGCCTTCGCGGGATCGGACTGATACCTGGACTGGATTTTCTGGACGAAGTCCAGGTACGGGCCGCTTCACCATTCTTGATGTTTGGAAACGGGGACCGACGCAGCTGCTACGACACATTCTGCTTCTGACCGTGCTGCCGGATTATCTGTTCAAGGCGCGCTCCCCCATCTTCGGGTGCCTCAGAGCCTCTGAACCGACAGAATTCGATGTGGCCATCCTCGAAGACATCAATCTCAAGCCGTTCCGCGACAACGGTTAGGATGATGGTCACGGTGTCAGGCCGATAACGGTCCACACGATAGTACAGCCGTTCTTCGTCGAGAAGGTTCAGGATGCGGAATAGCGAATGGGTCAATGGTCGTACACTCGCGCGCTTGTCGCTACGCCAGCGCATGATCACGCGGAACGGAACGTAACAGCATGCGATCCATGCAATAATGCGAAAAGTTAGAACGGTTCGCTGTTTCCGATCAGGCTACTACCGCCTCACCCGCGCGCCCAGGCAATAGCCGAGCGCGCCAGAGCGTCGATCGTATCGATCACCGGCGCGCGCAGGTCGGATTGCGGCCCGGCCTGAATGCCCAACGGGATCTCCGTGCAGCCCAGCACCACCGACGAAGCCCCACGGGCGTGCAGGTCGTTGACGACCTCGGCCAACGGCGGAAACGCCTGGGCAACCTGGTTCGCCTTCACCTGAGCAATGGCCGGCGTGACCAAGCGATCCATCTGGTCCCGCGACGGCGCAACACAGTCATAGCCAAGCTGTTCGAGCCGATCCTGATAGAGCCGCATGGTAAGCGTCGCCTGGGTGCCCATCAGCCCAATCCGCCCCCCCATCACGCCGGAGCGGCGCAAATCGGAAACAGCGGCATCGACGATATGCAGGACCGGCATGCCTGCCGCGTCGGCCATCGCGTCGTACCACCCATGCGCGGTGTTGCAAGGGATCGCGATCGCGCCGCAACCGGCCTGGCGCAACCCAGCGATGCCGCGCAGCAGCCAGGGCAACGGGTCATCTCCGCCTTGCAGCTTGCCGCGCGTGCGGTCGGGCACCCGAGGATCCGACCACAGCACCGTCGGAATATGGTCCTGATCCCGCTCGGCTGGCGTCAGCAGGGTCAGTCGCAGCATGAATTGAGCGCTCGCCAGCGGTCCCATCCCGCCCAGCACGCCCAGTATCCGGTCGTTTGTGTTGGCAGCACTCATGCGGCGTGTTCCCGCCTTGCGGCCTGGACGACAGTGTCCAGTGCGGACAGGAAGCGGGATCGGTCCTGCTTCGTCAATGGGGCCGGACCGCCGGTCGCGACACCGATTTCGCGCAGATGGCGGCCGATTTCCCGGCCGGCCAGGGCGGATCCGATATTGTCCGGGGTCCACAATTTCCCAGTGGACGACAGGGCGCGAGCCTTCTTCTCCAGGCACCGCGCCGCCAGCGGAATGTCGGATGTGACGCAGACATCCGCTGCCGTGATCCGTTCGGCGATCCAGTCATCCGCGACGTCGGCACCCGCGCTTACGGTCACCATCGTCACGTTCGGCCGACCCGCCGGACGGATCGGCCGGGATCCGTTGGAAACGACGAATACCTTCAGGCCCAGCCGGTCGGCGACGCGGTAAACTTCGTCCCGCACCGGACAGGCATCGCCATCGATGAAAATATCCGTCATCGCCGTCAAAATCAGGCGGCGGACCGGATGCCGCGAGAGCGGTTGCCGCCCCCGTTGCCATTGCCATTGCCGCCGCTGTTGCCGAACCGCCTGCCACGCTGCGGGGCCGGACCCGAACGCTGCTGCTGGCGGATCGGCGCGGTCTCGGCCAATGGGGCCGCGCTGTCGCCCGACATCGGGATCGGCTCACGCAACAGACGTTCGATCGCCCGCAAGGTGGACCGCTCCGACGGGTCGCAGAACGAGATCGCGATGCCCGACGCCCCGGCGCGCGCGGTGCGGCCGATGCGGTGGACATAGCTTTCCGGTTCGGCCGGCAGGTCGTAGTTGATGACATG
>CAMATI010000264.1 GCA_945861095.1 Asaia bogorensis
CACCGCTTTTTGTATCAGGCTGGGTTACGTGACTCGAGGTATGACCCGGTCAGTTGGGCCAGCTTCCCGTTGCAGGTGGCGGGGCGACTTGGCATCCAAACCTACTGCCTTGGAATCACAGGAGAAAAAATGAGGGGATGGCTGAGCCCGTCCGCTGCATTTCTCTTGTGAGTTGAAACTAGTTGCAAACCATCGTTCGAGTAAATTCCGCCAGATGGCCACGTCACCCCCGGGTGGGCTAGGCCAAAAGGACTAGGCAACCCGGTCGGCGGGCATAGACCCCGGCGGGAATGGCCCAAAAGCGGAGAGACAGGCAGCGATGGTTCGCACATCTGATCGCATTGGCTGGAAGGCCACCATCGCATATGGATTGCTGCCGGTCGGACTGATCCTGCTGCTGGGCTTTCGCCGGTTCGGCGCGGTTGTCGATGGCGGCCTGATCAATCCCGACAGCTATATGCGCATGGTGCGCCTGCGGGAAATCCTGGGCGCCGCCGAACCGGTGCATGTGGTCGGACGCGACGTATCGGGCACCGGCGCGATCCTGCACTGGTCGCATCTGCTGGATAGCCTGGTGCTTGCCATCGCCGCGCCGTTCGTCTGGCTGCTGGGCGCGGATCAGGCGCTCCACATCGCCGCGTTGACCATCGGACCGGCGAGCCTCGCCGCATTGGGGATCGCCGTTGCCTGGGCCGCCGCGCCGTTCGCCGACCGGCGCTGGCTGTGGCTGGCGCCAATCATCGCTTGCATGGCCCCCGCGATCGGCGGCTACGGGTGGATGGGCGTCGTGCATCACCATGTCGCCATCGTCGTCGTCGCGGTCGCCGCCGCGGGCTGGGCCGCACGGGTCGTAATCGGCGTCGCATCCCGCGGGGCCGGCTTGGCCATTGGCGCCTGGTCGGGGATCGGTCTGTGGTTGACCCCGGAAACCGTGCCGCTGACGACCATGGCGTTTGGCGGTCTGTGGGTGGCCTGGTTGTACTGTCCGAAGCGCGACGACATCGTTCAGGCCATCTGGCAGACCGGGGTCGCGTTTCTGTTCACCGTCTCGCTGGCCGTGATGATCGATCCGCCGGTGGGCGGATGGGGCGCGCCCGAGACCGATCGCATCTCCATCCTGTTCGCGGTGCTGGCCGGTGCCATGGCAGCCACGGGCGGTGCGATCGTCGCGATCCATGCCGCCTGGAACGCCACCACCGCACGCCTGCTGGCATCCGGCACCTTCGGCCTGCTGGCCTGCCTCGGCTGGATCATGCTGTTCCCGGACCTGACGGACGCGCTCAGCCAGGGGGCCGCGGATGTCGATACGCGCGCGATGTGGAGCCACATCAATGAGATGAAGCCCGTCAACACCTTCGAATCGACGCTGCGCCACCTGCTGACCGGCATCCTGGCCTGTGTCGCGCTGATCTTTTGCGCCATCGAGCGCCGGTCCGTGGTGTTGGGATATGTCGTACTTTGCGCCGCCACCCTCGTGGCGCTCGGCGCGATGCATGTCCGGTTCGCGGCGTATCCGGGCGCGCTGGGTGCCGTCATGGTGCCGATCATCATCGCCATCCTGGACCGGCGCATGGCGGCGCGACCGGCCGCCACGCAATCGCTGATGCGGGTCGGCACGATCTGCCTGTTCGTGCTGGTGCCGTTCGCCAGCGGCCTGCCGTCCGTGTCGAAGTCCGCCCAGGCCACCCCCACCCAGGCCGCCGCGACGTGTTCGGTGTCCGAACTGGGCGGGATGCTGGCGCCCTATGCGGGCCAGGTGGTGCTGACCAACGTGAACGATTCACCGGAACTGCTGCACCGCACCGGAATCCTGACGGTCGGTTCGCTATATCATCGCAACCAACCGGCTTTTCTGCGGCTGCGTTCGGCCTGGCGCAGCGGCCCGTCAGAAACGGTGCCCCGCGAATTCACCGCCGCCGCCATCGCGCTGGTGCTGTTCTGCCCGGCACCCGAGCGGTCCGTGCTGGTGGCCGATCTGCCGCCCGATACCCTGCTGGATCGTCTGGGGCACGGCGATGTCCCGGTCTGGCTGACCCGCGTCGCGGACGATACCAAATCCGGGCATATCCTGTATCAGGTTATGCCGTGAACCATCGCGTCATGATCCGATGCACTGGATGACATTCGTATGATACCGGCCGGGATACAGGCTCGCCGGCATCACGACGCAAATGCGCGATGGGCCTTGGCGACCGCCTCCATGCGCCCGCTGGCGTCCAACTGGCGGTAGATGGCAGCCAGGTGAACTTTGACGGTGCCGACGGCAAGGTTCAGCCGCCGAGCGATTGTTTTGGTAGGGCAACCTTCCGCGAGAAGGATGAAGACATCCCGTTGCCGGTCGGTCATGTGGGGAAGTCTCCGGAGATCTTTCGCATCCCGTGCATTGGGCAGCGCCACCGGCTGCTCCGGCCGCGGTACACCGGTCAGCGACAACGGCGCGAACACGCCACCGGCCTCTATGGTTTCAATGGCGCGCAGGAATTGCACCGGCGTCGCCGACCGACAGATGTAGCCACGCGCGCCACAGGTCAGCCCTTCCAACACCGATGCGCGGTCATCGTCATCAGCCAGAATTACGAACCGATGCGCGGGGTTCGCCGCCTGCAAGGCCCGCAGCCCATCGAATCCGCCCATGGCCGGCAAGTGCAGATCGATGACGACGATCGCCGCGTGACAGGCTGCCAGACGCGTGCGCAGGTCGCCCAGGTCGTCCGCCGCTTGGCATCGCCAATCCGGATGGGCGGACAGCAGCAGTGCGGCCAGCCCGTGGCAGAACAGAGCCTGGCGATCAAGGATCAAGAGGTCGGCCGGTACAAGCAGATCGTCCATGGTCGGTGTTCTTCGCTGATGTTCCCCGTACCCCGCGCCTCGCGGCGGGTTCGATCCGAAACCGGATCTCAATTCCGTTGCCGCGAGTCACAGGCGGAGACCTAGATGAACGCGGCGTAATCCAATTGAAGAGAAGATTGAAAAAAATTATCCCCCCGCGTTGCCGTTTGCCCGCCCATGGCGACGAACACCTCGCGGTGTCGATTTGAATCTCAGCGCGACCCAGTGTGCGTTCGGTGATCCCGCGGTCCCGTGCTTCGTCGATCGGGATCCAATGTCGGATGCCGGTTGTTGACCATGGCGGCTCCATGGCCGCGGCCAGCGGTCAGTCGACTATTGAGACGTTCGACAGACGCGGCGCCCGGAACGGTGTGTAGCCGGCGATATTGGCGCGGATGCCCTGCATTTGCGTCAACGACCCGAACGGCAACGCATAGACACGGTCCAGCACCAGTTTCTGCATCCGCGCAAAGGCGGCCTGCCGAGCTTCCGCGGTCGGGCCGGTGTTCATCTCGGTCCAGGCGGCCAGGACATCGGGATCATCCTTGCCATCCTTCGGCTTGTAGGTGGCGCCGGGCGATACAAGGGACTGCATCGTGGCCAGGGGCCCCAGGCTGGGCAGCGTGCCCCAGGCGGTGAAATGCATGTTCCAGCCATCCGCCGTGTTGCGCACCATCCGCACCGAGGTTTGCCAGTCGACGACCTTCATCTGCGCGTTGATCCCGACGGCCTGCAACTGCTGCTGCACGATCAACGCCGCGTTGTACATCGACGGATAGTCCTTGTTGGTAACCAGGACCACCGGCTCTCCCTTGTAGCCGCCTTGGATCAGGTAGCGTTTTGCCAGGGTGGCATCGCGCAGATTGTAGGTATCTTTCCCCGCATCGGTGTAGGCAGGCTGGTTCGGATACTGGAAGCCGACATTCAGCCGGTAATTCCCATCCGAGGCCGCTTCCATGATCTCATCCATGTCCAGCGCTGCCTGGATCGCCTTGCGCACCAGCAGATTGTCGGTGGGTTCCGCCGAAACGTTCGGATTGGCGATCTGGATCCACCAGTTCGGCACCGGCAGGATCGTCACCGCCTTGTCCTTGCGCAAATCCGCCAGCGCCTTGGTCGGCAGGTTCTCCACGGCTTGCAGATCATTGGCCTTCAGGCCGGCGACGCGGGCGGCCGGTTCGGCGACGATGCGGAACGTCACGGTGTCGAGGCAGGCGACCTTGTAGCCGCCAAAACCGCTGCGCTGCTGAAAAAGCCGATTGGGCTGATAGCCATCGAAGCGCTTCAGTTTCACGCCGCCCGCGACGGTCTCCACCCACTGGAACGGGCCGGTGCCGATCGGTCGGGTCAGTTCCAGCGCGGGGACGTCACGCAATTCCGCCGGGCCGATGACGATGGGGGCGCCGAACGCGCTGAGTGCCTCGATGAAAGTCGGCTGCACCGTCTTCAGATAAATCACGAAGGTGGCGGGATCGGCAGCTTCCCACCGGTCCACGCTGTCCAACAGGCGCCGCTGGGCGCCGACCATCGCATAGCGATCGAACGAGGCCGCCACATCGTCCGCGGTCATGGATTTGCCGTTGTGGAACACGATGCCCGGGCGCAGCTTGAACGTATAGGACAGTTGGTCCGGGGCCTCGGTCAGGGATTCCGCCAGTTCCAGGATGGGGCGGTTGTTCTCGCTCCGCGTTATCAAGGTCTCCTGGATGTTCATGGCCACGTTGCGGGTCGCGCCGCTGGACGCGCTCATCTGATCCAGGGTGTGGATCGGGCTTTCCTGACCGAAGGTGAAGTGGCCGCCAACCCGCGGGCACTTGAACGGTTCGGCACGGGCGGTGGCCGCCCCGATCGTTAGCGCGGCCGCCACGGCGACCGCGGTCCGGGTGAACGATGCCACACCGAGCGACATCACGCTGAACGACGCCACATCGAACGACGCCACACCGCCTCGTCGCATCGTGCCTCTCCCGCCTGGATCCGCGTCCGGCATGCCACCCATGCAAGGTTGGGCGCGAGGCGCTCGCCCGTCAAGCTGAAACTGTCCGGGCCATCATCATAACCGGTTGATAAAACGTCTAATCCTACACTCGCCCCAACCGCGCGCGCCGGGCCGCAAGCCGCCATCGCCGAACCGGCGATCACCGTCCCGCCTAACGCGCGGACGCCCGGACCGCATGATCTTAACGATTTATTTCCTTCTTTCTCCCAAAGGTCGCCCCCCACACCGGCCCGCCTTGCGGCATTCGAGAAGGAGCATGCGATGAGAACCAGCGGCAGCAAGCCCCCCCGCCCATCGCGGGACCAACCAATCACCAATCGGCCCATCACAAATCGCCCGGGGGAGCGGATCGTGCCGGTCGACCGGGATGCACGCGCCGGGCGATTGGGGGGTGGCTCTGTCGCATTCGGCGCCCCGGGCCCAAAGATCGACGTGGCAAAATTCCTGGAAGAAACCCGATCGGATGCGACCATCAGCGGCGGCGAAGCCGGTGCCGCCCCGCCCAGGGTCGCGCCCATTGCCTCACCATCCCCCCCACAAACCGCGGCGGACCGGCGGACGGTCGCGCTTGCGGACGGGACCAAGGTGTCCTTCGTCGCCGTGCACGATCTTCTGGAATTCCAGAACGACTGACGCTGGTCGGCTTTGCTGTGGCCGTCGATGCGGCAGGGGCACGCGCGGGACCCGCCGGTCCTACATCAGACGCAGTTTTACATAAGTGCCCGGGGCATCCTCGATCGGGGCCAGCTTGCCGTCCCCGGGTTGGCGCGCCTTCACCTGGGCCTTGCCGTGCGACAGAATCCAGCGATGCCAGTCGGGCCACCATGACCCGGCCATTTCGGTGGCGCCGGCGAACCAGGCTTCCGGGTCGGGAGCCTGGGCTTCATTGATCCAATGGCTGTATTTGCCACCTTCGGGCGGATTGACCACCCCGGCGATATGGCCCGACGCCGCCAGCACGAAGCGCTTCGGGCCGCCCAACAACTGGGTGCCGCGATAGGTCGACTTCCAGGGGGCGATATGGTCTTCGCGCGTTGACAGGAAATAGGCCGGGGTCTGGATCTTGCCGAGGTCGATCGGCTCGCCGTCCAGGGTGATCCCGTTCGGCACGGCCAGCAGGTTCTCCTGATACATCTTGCGCAGGTAGAAACTGTGCATCTTCGCCGGCATGCGGGTGGAATCGGCGTTCCAGTAAAGCAGGTCGAACGGGAACGGGTCGTTGCCCAGCAGATAGTTGTTCACCACGAAGGACCAGATCAGGTCGTTGGCGCGCAGCATGTTGAACGTCGTGGCCATCTCGCTGCCTTCGAGATAGCCGCGCTTGTTCATCTTCTCCTCCAGCGCCGTCAGTTGCTCCTCATCGATGAACACGCCGAGTTCGCCGGCTTCGCGGAAATCCATCATGGTGACGAAGAATGTCGCGGTCTTGATCCGGTCGTCCCCTTTCACCGCCATCCAGGCCAAGGTGGACGCCAGCAAGGTGCCGCCGAGGCAGTAGCCGATGGCATTCACCTCCCGCTCTCCCGTCGCCGCCTCGATCGCGTCCAGCGCGGCGAGGTAGCCTTCGCGCATGTAGTCCTCGAAGTTCTTTTCCGCGAGTTTCTCGTCCGGGTTGACCCAGGAGATCACGAACACGGTATGCCCTTGAGACACCGCCCAGCGGACCAGGCTGTTCCGCGGCCGCAGGTCCAGGATGTAGAATTTGTTGATCCAGGGCGGCGCGATCACCAGGGGTCGCTTCAGCACCTTTTCGGTGGTGGGCGCATACTGGATCAGTTGCATCAGGTCGTTCTGGTAGACCACCTTGCCGGGGGAAATGCCGATATTCTCGCCCAGGGTGAAGGCGTCCATGTCGGTCATCTTGATGTGCAGCTTGCCCTTGCCGCGCTCCAGATCGCCCAGCAGGTTGTTCAGGCCCTTCAGCAGGTTTTCCCCGCCGGTTTCCGCGGTTTTGCGCAAGACTTCCGGGTTGGTCATCAGGAAGTTCGACGGGCTCATCGCATCGACGAACTGGCGGGAGTAGAAATCGACCTTCTGCGCGGTTTTCGGTTCCATCCCGTCCACCTGCGTGACCACGTCCTGCACGAAGCGCGCCGACAGCAGGTAGGACTGCTTGATGAAATCGAAGACCTCGTTGTCCTTCCAGGCATCGTCCTTGAAGCGGCGATCGCCCGAGGCGGCATTGATGACCGGCGTGCTTTCCTGGCCCATCATGCGGCGCGCGGTGTTCTGCCACAGGGTCATGTAGTCCTGCCAGAATCCCATCTGGGCCTGCATCAGATGCGCCGGATTCGCCATCAGGCGCGCCGTCATCTCCATAAAGGCATTGCCAATATTATACGGATCGGCACCCGGCCGGTCCCCCGCTCGGCTTTCCCCCTGGCGCTTCAGCCATTCGCCCACGATCCGTTGCGACCGCTCGGCGATATCGGCCATGGAGCGGCCGACGGCGGTGGGATCCGGCATCTTGAACCCGGCCTCTGGCTTGTCGGCGCCCTTGTCTTGAACCATGGAGACTTCCCTTCGGCCAGCGTCCCTTATCGGTCGGCGTCCTTTGCGTCGGCGGCGGCACCGGCTACACAGAGGCCGGCAGCGTAGAGCAGGTTCCGACATATGGTGGTCAGCGTGAGTGGCGCGCAACCTAGTGGTGCGAGCATACAGGTTCAAGCAGGTTCGCTCCGGCTTGAGGTTGGCCGGCTTGAGGTTGGCCGGCCTGAGGTTGGGCGACCTGAGGTTGGGCAACCTGGGATCCACCGATCTCGGATCCACCTGATTGGGGCCAGGCTGGCGATCGTATGCTCGGTCGGCTGGTTGGCGGGCTGTTCCACGGCCCCTTCGCTCAACCCGGTGAACTGGTGGCATGCTGCCCAAGGCGGCCGGATCGCGGAAGACCGCCCCGAACCACCCGGCGCGGACGACCCGTATCCGAATCTCAGCACCGTCCCCGCTCGCCCCGCGCCGCCCGATCGGGATGCGATGAAAAAGCTGACCGATGCGCTGGTCGGCGACCGCACCAACGCGCAATACGCGGCGGAGGCGGCGCCCTTGACGGATCCGTCCTCGCCCACCGCATCACCGGGCCTGTTCGGTTCCGGCACATTGCCACCACCACCGCCGGCCAGTCCGCCGAGTGCCGCTCTCGCCGCCAGCGCATCCCTGCCCGCGGCATCGGCACCGCCGCCACCGGCCCCTGCCGCCCCGCCGTCCCGGGCACCGGTCGCGTCCGTTCAGAGCACGCCGCTGGATGCACCCGCCCCCGTCCCCACCTCGGCCGAAGCGCAGCCGAGCGCGCCGGCCGCGGTGGCGGTTGCTTCCGCACCGGTTGCTTCCACTGCGGTCACTTCCACTGCGGCAACCGCGCCGGCGGCGCCCGTTTCGACGGCCGAACTCGCGCCGCCGCCGATCGCGCCGGGGCCGCTGCCGCCCTTGCCGACCGAGCCACCAGCCCGCGCCGCCGTCGCACCATCGCCACCGCCTCCCCCGCCATCCGCGATCAGCCCGATTCCGACCCCGGCCTCGGCCGCCGCGACGGTGATCCAGTTCGCCCCGGCATCGTCTGCCGTATCCCCAACCGCCCAGGAGGCCATCAAGGCCTTCGCGGCCAGGCGGGCGGGCGGATCGATCGTGGTGACCGGCTACGGCGACGCCGTCTCCAGCGATCCCGGCGCGCAGACCGTCGCGCTCAGCCTGGCGCTGACCCGGGCGCAGTCCGTTGCCAACGCGCTGGCCGCCGCCGGTGTCCCTCAGTCCGTCATCCGCGTGGGTGCCGAAGCCGCAGGTCGCGGAGTCGGCCTGCGTCTGCTACAGTAGTTTGTTTCCCAGCCTCGAAAGGCCCGTCATGACGTCCGCGACCCCTGGCGCTTCCCTGGGCGCTTCCCTTGGCGCTTCCCTGGGCGATTCCTCCGGCGAGTTCCATCGCATCCGCCGCCTTCCGCCCTATGTCTTCGCCGAGGTCAATACAGCCAAGGCCAAGGCCAGAGGCGCCGGGGAGGATATTATCGACCTCGGCATGGGGAACCCGGACAGCCCGACTCCGCCGCATATCGTGGCGAAGTTGATCGAGACGGTGCAGGACCCGCGGTCGCATCGCTACTCCGTCAGCAAAGGCATCCCTGGGTTGCGTCGGGCGCTTGCGTCCTACTACGAGCGCCGTTTCGATGTCGGTCTGGACCCGGAAACCGAGGTGGTCGCTACCCTGGGCTCCAAGGAGGGGTTGGCGAACCTGGCATCCGCCATCACCAGCCCGGGCGACACCATCCTGGTGCCGAATCCGTCCTACCCGATCCACCAGTTCGGCTTCATCATCGCCGGCGCCGCCGTCCGTTCAATCCCGGCGACGCCGAATGACGACATGCTGCGCGCCCTGGACCGCGCGGTGCGGCATTCGGTGCCGAAGCCGACCGCGCTGATCGTCAATTTCCCGTCCAACCCGACCGCCTATCTGGCCGATCTGGATTTCTACCGGGAGCTCGTTTCCTTCGCGCGCCGGCATGAAATCTGGATCATGTCCGACCTTGCCTATGCGGAGATCTATTTCGGCGACAGGATTCCGCCGTCGATCCTGCAGGTGCCCGGCGCCAAGGATATCGCGGTCGAGTTCACGTCGCTGTCCAAGACCTACTCCATGCCGGGCTGGCGGATGGGCTTCGCGGCCGGCAATGCCCGCCTGAT
>CAMATI010000265.1 GCA_945861095.1 Asaia bogorensis
GTACCAGGCGACGACGCGCCCGAACCGGCAACCCGCGACCCTTTGACTCGCGACCCTGTAACGCCGGCCTGGGGGGAACCGGCCCCGGAGGGCGAAGATGCCGAAGGAGTGATGTTCATGTCTCGCTGTGCGCCGGGCAGGCCGACGGATCGGGGTGGTAGCCGCCAGGGCGGCGCCGAGGCGAAGCCCGGACGCCTGTCTTCGAACCATCATAGACCGTCCCGGGGGCGTCGGGAACCTGCCGCAAACTTTCACGATATCCGGTTCGTGACACGCACCCATCGGCACGGTAATCCCTCCGCCGAGGAAGCATGGGGTCTTCAGCATGTCGGAAGCACGGATCGCCGCCTGGCTTGCCACCCAGCATGACGCCATGGTGGCGATGCTGCGGGAGATGGTCGACATCGACAGCGGCAGCTACAACAAACCTGGCATCGACGCGGTCGGCGCCGTCGTCCAACGCTTCATGGACAGCCAGAACATCCCCATGGAGGTCGTGCGCCAGCAGAAGCACGGCGATTGCCTGCGCGCCTCGGTCCCCTGGGACGGTCCGGCCGGCAACGCGGGTGGCAACATCGTGCTGATGGGTCATCGCGACACGGTGTTTCCGGATGGGGAGGCATCTCGCCGTCCGTTCACCATCCGCGACGGGATCGCCTATGGGCCGGGTGTGGCCGACATGAAGGCCGGCCTGGTGATGAATTGTTTCATCCTGGCGGCGTTCGCGAAATTCGGCGGCTCCCCGGCCCCGTTGGTTGGCCTGTTCACCGGCGATGAGGAAATCGGCAGCCCGGAAGGCCGAGCGGTGATCGAGGCAGAGGCGAGACGGGCGCGGGTGGTGTTCAACAGTGAGCCTGGGCGGGTGTCCGGCAACGTCGTCACCGGCCGCAAGGGGGGCGTGTTCATGGCGTTCCGCATCGCTGGCAAGGCGGCTCATTCGGGTGGCAATTTCACCGACGGGATCAGCGCGATCGAGGAACTGGCGCGCAAAATCCAGGCGATCCACGCGCTGACCGACCTGGAACGCGGCATCACCCTGAATGTCGGCCTGGTCAGCGGCGGGCAGAGCGTGAACACCGTCGCGCCCTGGGCCGAGGGCCAGATCGACCTGCGCTCTGTCGCGCCCGACGACAAGAACGAGTTGATGGCGCGGATTGGCGCGATCCTGGAACGCAGCTTCGTGCCGGGAACCCGGACCGAATGGTCGGTGAAGGGCGAATTCCTGCCGCTGACGCAGACCCCGACCGCCAAACGCCTGTTCGAGATCTATGTCAGCGCCGCCGCCGACACCGGATTTCAGACCGACGGGGAATTTACCGGGGGCTGCGCCGATTCGGGATTCACCGCGGCCGTCGGCACCCCGACCATTTGCGCCGTCGGTCCGGTTGGCGGTAAGGCGCACAGCCCGGAAGAATTCATGCGGATCGACACCTTGGTGCCACGCGCCCAGGCCTGCGCCCGGGCGATACTTCGGCTGGAGCAGGCTGGGCTTTGATGCCTGACCCAGGATCGACGGTTGGAGGTTGCAAGGTGGACCAAGCGCGCAATATGTCGCCAATCGAGCTGTGCCCATGCATCGCCGTTCGCGCGACAGATCGGCTCGCCGTCACGCGGTTCGGCCGCACCCAAGCCCTCGACAGGACGATCTTCCAACGGATGACGGGATCATGAGCACCACACAGGCCGCCGCGATGGCTCCCCTTTCCGACACCTGGCGCGGACTGCATGGCAGCGCGATCGCGCTCGGGATCGGCCTGCTTCTGCTGGGCGGGATGTTCCATCAGGAAGTCGCGATGGCGGTGCGGACCTGGGAAAACTCGACCGCCTACAACCACTGCTTTCTGGTCATCCCCATCGTACTCTACCTGATCTGGGATCGTCGCGACACGCTGGTCGGCATCTCCGCCGTTCCCGTGCCATGGGTGGCGCTCGCCGCCATCCCGGTCGCCGCCACCTGGCTGGTCGCCGAACGACTGGGCATCATGGAAGGCCGGCAACTGATGGTGGTCAGCTTTGCCCAGGTCATGTTCCTGGCGGTCCTGGGCTGGCGGTTGTGGTGGGCGTTGCTGGGGCCGCTTTTGTATCTCTATTTCCTTGTGCCGTTCGGGGAATTCCTGACCCCCCAGCTGCAGGACTTCACCGCCGTCTTCATCCGCTACGGCGTCGTGGCCCTGAACATCCCGGCCTATATCGACGGCTACACCATCGAAATTCCGGAAGGCACGTCTACGTCGCCGAGGCCTGTGCCGGACTGCGCTTCCTGATCGCGTCCATCGCGTTCGGAGTGCTTTACGCGCTGCTGATCTATCGCAGTCCGGTCCGGCGCGGCGCATTCATCCTGATATCGATCGTGGTGCCGATCATCGCCAACGGATTCCGCGCGCTGGGCATCGTCGCGCTGGGACACTACCTGGGCAGCGCCGACGCCGCGGCGGCGGACCATGTGCTGTATGGCTGGTTGTTCTTCTCGATCGTGATCCTGCTGCTGATCGCAATCGGCATGCCGTTCCGCCAGGACGAATTGCCACAGGCGCCCTCAACGCCACTCGCCCCGCGCACGCCACCCCGACTGGTGCCCTCCGTCGCGTCCGGGTTGGCCGTCTGTCTGTTCGCCGTTTTCAGCGCCGGCACCGCGGCCGGCCTCGACCGCGCCGGCACGCCGCCGACCTTGGCTGCGACGCCGCTTAATGCCGGTCCCAACTGCGTGACCGAGCCTGGCCCCGCCACGGCCGATACCGATCGGGGCCCGGGCCGCATGGTGGCGCAGCGCTTGGGATGCGGGACGCTCCAATTCGATCTGCTGTTGGAAACCTTCTCCCCGCGCAGCACGGCGGGCCCGGTGCTGGCCGAACGGCGCCGGTTGACCCGCCCGGCACAGGCCGAGGAAGTGACCGAGACGCCACTGGTCCGACGCGACGCGAGCCCATCGGCATGGCGCGTGATGATCGCTTCCCGCCCCGATGGCGTCGCGGCGGCGGCTTTGTGGATCGGCGGAGACGCCACCGGCCCGGGCCTCGCCACCCGTCTGCGGCTTGCCCAGGCCAGTCTGCTTGGGTCTCGGCAGGCCGCACTTCTCGCCGTCATCAGGCCCGTGTTCGAAGGCGATGAAATGTCGCTGCAGCAGCGCCGGCAGTTGGAACGCGATCTGGTCGGGTTTCTGACGGATCATCCCGACCTGGAACGCCAACTGCGGGACCTGTCGGTGGTGGCTGGGCCGTAGTCGGCCCGGGTGAACGACCCAGGTGCACGGCCCGGGTGAACCGCTCGGTCATTCCAGCCGGCCGAAACAACGACCGATATGCCGCCCTCGGCGACCCCCATGGGGGAACGCCCATCGGTGGGGGCGGTGCACCGGTCGTCGTTCAGGCCGATCGGTATCAGGGGGCGATCACCAATCCCCCGTCCACATGCAGCGCCTGGCCGGTGATGTAGGACGCGGCCGGGGACACCAGGAATGCCACGGCCCCGGCGACATCGTCAGGCAGACCGATGCGGCCCAGCGGGATCCGCGCGGTCTGCGCCGCCAGGGCCGCCGGATCGATCGCCCGATGCGCCCCCTGGTCCTTCTGAACGAACCCGGGCACCACGGCATTGACCGTTACTCCGACCGGCCCAAGCTCTATGGCCAGGACACGCACCAGCGCCTCCAACCCCGCTTTTGCCGCGGCGGAGGCCGGGAAGGTTGCCAGATCGGTCCGGAACGCATGCGCCACGAAGCTGGATACCGCGACGATCCGCGGTGAGCGTTCGGCCCGGAAATGCGGCAGCGCGGCGCGGGCGAGGCGGAAGAAGCCACCCTGGATGGCCTCGGTGGAGGCGGTCATCGCCGCGTCGGTCAGGGCCGCGATCGGCGTGCGGTCGGCGAACCCGGCGTTGGCGATCAGCACGTCCAGCCCGCCGAACCGCGCGACACAGTCTTCTACCAGAGCCGCCGCGACGTTGGGTTCCGCCAGGTCGCCCAGCGCGACCTCCGCCTCGCCGCCCGCCGCACGGATTTCGGCGGCAACGGCTTCGGCGCCCGCCTGGTTGCGCCGGGTATGGACCAGGAAGGCGGTCCCCGGGGCCGCCAGGGATCGGCAGACCGCGGCACCGATGCCGCTCGCCGAACCGGTGACCAGGAATCGCCGGTGTCCTTGGTTGGATTGGCTTGCCATTCTCGGTCTCCCTGCCGCGGTTTTCACGCGCCATCATCCCCGTCCCCGCCTGGGCTTGCAATGAAGGCCCGGGTCCCGGCCGGCTACGCAGCTTCCGGCCAAGGAGCTTCTGGTCATGCAGCTTGCCCGCCACGCAGCATGCCGGTCCGCGCGCGACACCGGTCCGTGGCGCCGTTGCGGGGCTTCCTGCCCTGTCCGATCTGGGCCAAGCTGCCGGTTCATGCTCCGAACACAGCGCAACAGGCCGCCATGATCATCGCCATGGCAGGCCACGTGGATCACGGGAAGACCTCCCTGATCCGCGCCTTGACCGGAATCGACACGGATCGGTTGCCGGACGAGAAAGCCCGCGGCATGACCATCGATCTGGGATTCGCCCACGCGGTCATGCCGGACGGGTCAACGGTCGGGTTTGTCGACGTGCCCGGGCATGAACGCTTCCTGGCCAATATGCTGGCCGGGGTGCTGGCGGTCGATACCGCGCTGCTGGTGGTGGCCGCCGACGATGGCCCAATGCCGCAGACGCATGAGCATCTGGCCATCCTGCGCCTGACCGGCGTCCCCAGCCTGACCGCGGTCCTGACCAAGATCGACCGGGTGGACCCGGCGCAAGTCCAGGCCGCGACCGAGGCTGTGCGCCAGGTCCTGGCACGCGCCGGTTATGCCGACGCGGCAATCGTGCCGGTATCCAGCCATACGGGGATCGGCATCGAGGACCTCCGCGCCCGGATCGCGGCCCAGGGGGCGGCCCAGAGGGCAACCCAGGGGGCGGCCCCGTGGGCAGCCACTGTCGTTCCGCCCGTGGAGGGCCGCTTCCGCATGGCCATCGATCGCGCCTTCACGGTGGCCGGCGCCGGCCTGGTCCTGACCGGCACGATCATCGCCGGGAGAGTCGCGGTCGGCGATCGCCTGCTGATCTCTCCGTCCCGGCTGGCCGCCAGGGTGCGTGGCGTGCAGGTGCATCACCAGACCGTCGATCAGGCCCAGGCCGGCGACCGGTGCGCCATGGCCATCGCCGGTGCCGGAATCGAGAAAGCCAAACTGCGGCGCGGCGACTGGCTGGTCGATCCCGGCCTGCACGCGCCGACGCAGCGCCTGGATGTGCTGCTGCGCACCACCGAAGAACGTGGATTGCGCCACGCCCGCCGCATGCATGCGCATCTGGGTGCCGCCGCCGTGGGGGCGAAAATCCTGGTCCTGGGGGGGCAGGACATGCCGCCGGACCAGGAAGGCTTCGTCAACCTGACGCTCGACCGCCCGATCGCCGCGTTGTTCGGCGACCGGATCATCCTGCGCGACGACAGTACCGGGCGAGTCGTCGGCGGCGGTCGGGTCATCGACCCGTTCCCTCCCTCTCGCCGCGTCCGCCGCGAACGGCGGCTGGCGACGTTGCAGGCCTTGGTCCGACCGTCCCCAGCCGACGCCCTGGCCGCCTTGCTGGACGCCGAGGGCTGGATCGCGCCCGCCGACTTCGCCCGGTCCCGCAACCTGGACCTGGACCAGGTGATCGCCCTGTCGGCCGGCCTGCGCGCCACCCGTATCGGCCGATCCGCCCAACCGATCCTGGTGACGGAGGCGGCGCGCGAGACCATCGCGCAAACCCTCCTCGCCTTCCTCGCCGACTGGCACGCCCGCCACCCCGACCGGCTCGGCCCCGGCAAACCCGCCCTGCTGACCGCGGCGCCGTCCTGCCCGGCCGAGGTGTGCGAGGCGGTGCTTCGATCCCTGCTGGACCAAACCCGGATCCGCCAACAGGACGCGGCCTTCCATCTGCCCGATCACGCGCCGCAACTGGCGGAAAACGACCAACGCCTGTGGGACCAGTTGGCGCCGATCCTGGATGAAGCGGGGTTGCGATCCTGCCGGATCAGGGAACTCGCCACCGCCCTGGGCCTGACGCCGGACGAGACCGAGGCCCTGCTGATCCGCCTGGAACGCTTCGGCCGCCTGCTGCGGGTCGCCCGTAACCGCTTCTTCCTGCCGGACGTGGTCGGTCGCCTGGGCGCCATCGCCGCCGATCTGGCCCGCGAAAGCGAGGCCGCCGCCTTCACCGCCGCCGAGTTCAACCAACGCGCCGGCATCGGTCGCAACCTGACGATCGAGGTGTTGGAATTCCTCGACGGTCTGGGCGTGACGCAGCGGGTCGGCGAATTGCGCCACATCGTGCGGTCCGTTGGCGATGTGGTCGGCTAGAGCGGTTCCACGCTGACTGGAAACGGCAAACCGCTCTAGCTCCTTGTTTGATCGCATGATTCACACGCTGTTACGTTCCGCTCAGCGTGATCATGCTCTAAGGCGACGCGCCCATATGATCGCGTCAACCGAGGCACCCCCGATTCGCCCCCGCGACCGCGATCATAGTATGCGACGCGATGACCAGACGGTTCGGCGACCAAGCGCCGCACCGATCCGCTCAGCGACACCGTGCATCTCGGCCCCCGGAGACTCCAGATCATGACATCACTCACCGGCAAGACCGCCTTCGTTACCGCCGCCGGCCAGGGCATCGGCCGAGCCACCGCGCTGGCCTTTGCCGCGGCGGGGGCGAGGGTGATCGCTACCGACCTGGATGCGGCCAAGGTCGGCCAGATCGCGTCGTCCGCCATTACCACCGCCGGCCTGGACGTCCTGGACCGCGCCGCCATCGAGCGCTCGGCGAGTCAGGCCGGGCCGGTCGATATCCTGTTCAACTGCGCCGGCTTCGTGCACCAGGGCACCATCCAGGACGCCATGGAAGATGAATGGGACTTCGGATTCGCGCTGAACTGCCGATCTATGTTCCGCACCATGCAGGCGTTTCTGCCCGGGATGCTGGAGCGGCGATACGGGGTGATCCTGAACATGGCCTCGGTCGCGTCGAGCGTGAAGGGCGTGCCGAACCGGTTCATCTACAGCGCCACCAAGGCGGCGGTGATCGGTATGACCCGATCGGTTGCCACCGACTATGTGACCCATGGCATCCGCTGCAACGCGCTGTGCCCGGGGACGGTGCAGACGCCGAGTCTGGATGATCGGATAGCGGTGAATGCGGCGGCGGCGGGATCGATGGATGCCGCGCGGTCGGCTTTCGTGGCTCGTCAGCCGATGGGCCGGCTGGGCTTGCCGGAGGAGATTGCCGGGCTGGCGGTGTATCTGGCCACCGACCAGGCCCAGTTCATCACCGGGCAGGCGATGGTGATCGACGGCGGGCTGACTTTGTAGGGTGACAGGGCTGGGTAGGGTGACCGGGCTGGGTAGGGTGACGGGGCTGGGTAGGGTTAGGGCAGGTGCGGCGATGTGTGGCAATTATTTGCGCGCCTTGCCTGCTCACCCCGCCCAGGCTCAGCGCGTGAAGAACAGATCCGTAATGATGTAATCGAACACAAAGATGAAGATCGACGCTCCGACGACCGCGTCCGTGGTCGCTCGTCCGACCCCCTGGGCGCCCCCCTTGCTGTAATACCCCTGGTAGCATCCGAACATGACCGTGATGCCGCCGAACAACGCCGCCTTCACCAGGCCAGAGACGACGTCGGACGTGTTCAGGAAATACAGCGTATCCCGCAGATACTGTTCGGCGTTCAGGTCCAGCCGGACCACGGATGTCAGGAAGCCGCCCAGCACGCCCAGTGTGTCCGCCACTATCACCAGGAACGGCAGCGCGATAATGCCGGCGAGCGCCCTGGGCACCACAAGATAGCGGATCGGGTTGGTGGACAGCGTGGTCAGCGCGTCGATCTGGTCGGTCACGCGCATGGTGCCGATCTCGGCGGCGATGGCCGCGCCGACCCGACCGGCCACCATCAATCCCGCCAGCACCGGCCCCAGCTCTCGCGTCATCGACAGGACGACCAGGTTGGCGATCGCGCCCTGGCTGGAGAGTTTGGCGAATCCCACATAGGACTGAAGTGCCAGCACCATCCCGGTGAACAGGGCCGTCAGCGCCACCATCGGCAGGCTGAAAAACCCGATGCTGATCAGGCTATCGATGAACTGCCGCCAATAAAGCTGCGACCCGCGCACGGCCACGATGGACCGCAACGTGAACAGCGCGAACCGTCCGGCGGGGACGCAGACGCGCATGGTCACACGGCCGACAAAGGCGACCGGATCCAGGAGGGATGTCATGATGGGCGGCTGCCCGGACCCAGCCGCGGGGCGCGGCAAACCCAATCGCGCCGCGGGTCGGCCCGAGTCGTCCGGCGGCGCGGACGGGCATCGATCCCCAGCACCGGCGCGGACGCATCGCGCGGACGCGGTCGCCGACCGGCTTCGAATGTCGTCGGCTCTGTCAGCGCACGTCTCACCCGCGATACTCGTCCAGCCTGCGTGAAAGCGCCCCACCGGGTTCGGCGGGGTCGTCCGAAGCGCCGACGTATAGGCGATGGCCTGCCTCGCCGCCAGCGTTGAGCTGCGCACCCGGCGGTTCTCATCATGGCCGGAGTCGTCATCCGCTGGACGATCCCACGTTGGCCTGTCCGATCCGCCCTGAAAGTACCCACATGCCGAATTTACAAGCAATCATGAACGACAGGATTAACCGCATGGGACCGGAACAATACCCCCCGATATCCGCACTGATTCGTAACGAGAATACCCTTTATCCGCGCCTGATCGGAATGGATTACCAAAAATTCATACTTAAAGTAGAATCTTAAGAATTTCGATAAATCGTGTTATATCAAAGCCTAGTAACCCGATCCGAAACTCGGATATAAGCTGCGGCGAAAATCGCCAACAGCCCGTTTCGCGTCAGATTAACCATTCCGGAATTTTGTTAACAATCGCCCAAAATCCAGGCAAAACACTGCGGGCCGGAGGGCAATCCGAGGATTTTGACCCTAAAAATCAGCCCTCGCCGCGAAATTCGACTTTTCGACTTGCCACGGTTATCCCGTCCGGACTAGAACAAAAAGCAAACATTTGGCCACATCCCTTGCCCCAGGGCCCTTGCTCCATCCCAATGTCCCCCGCGTCGACCATCAAAAACGCACACCCACGGTCGAAAACGGCGCGATGAAACCCGTGGCAAGCACGAATCTGGCGACGCGAACGCCTCGCTCAGCCTTGAAGATTGGCTCCTATGGCGTTGGTCCTTGACACCGCCTGCCTCACGAATGGGCAGACCTGTGTCCGATCCTTCGCAACGCCCCCACGGAGGACGCCTAGTGCCGCGCGCTGGAAGTGGCGACTCCGTATCGGCGGGTGAGTCGGAATTGCCACGGTCTGGGGAAATTGATCCCCAGGCCTCAAGAACGTTCGGGCGGGGGAGTCGCGGGCATCTTGTTGTGTCATGTCGGATCACCTGTTGAT
>CAMATI010000266.1 GCA_945861095.1 Asaia bogorensis
TCCATGGCCGTTGGCGTAACATCCTCCCAGAGCCTGCGTGTGCAGGTGGGTGCCAGATACCGAGACCAAGATCCCGACAGCGCCAGCTCCCTAGGGAGATGCTTACTGGCCCTGGGGATGAATTGCCTGTCGCACCGGGAAGCCCCGCCCCACCTACTTAGGTGGGTTCGAGGTCCGCGGCAATGTCTTCCGCTCGTTTGGCGATCTTATTCAGCTTTCGCCCGAGTCGCGGGTCGGGTTTCGGCGGATCCGCGTTGACCGACGGCTGTTCATCCAGGCGACGCTGCATCTCGAACAGATCGTCGGCCATCAGCAGCGCGGCCATGACCAGCATCCGCGCTTCGCCGCTTTGGCCGGCGGCGGCCTTGATGCTGTCGATTCGCCGTTCCACCTCATTGCCCATCGACATCAGGTGCTGTTCTTCCCCGTCCTTGCATCCGACGGTGTAGGCATACCCGTTGATGCGAAGCGTCACCTGCGCCATTGCGCATCCCTTTCTAGTTCCCGTGGGCAAATTCCCGTGGGCCAAATCCCGTGGGCCAAATTCCCGTGGGCCAATTCTCACGATGCGCCCGTGTTGGGGCTATTTCCCAAGCACGGTGCGCAGCCGGTCGATCAAATCATCCAGTCGTTCGGCGATTTCCGCTGTCGTCGGGGCCACGTCCAGAGCCTCTTGCGCGTCCATGTCATCCGATGGTGCCGCGGCCGAAGGCGTGGGTTCCAAGGCAGGGCGCGGTTGAGCCGCCAGGCGCGCAATCCGTTCCAGCGCGGCCTCCAGCCGATCGGCAGCCTTATCCGGGTCGTCGGTTTCGTTCGCCATGGCCGCCCCCGCTCGGTTCGCAACCTGATGCCGCTTGAACTGAACCCGGTCAACCGCTTGAACGTCAAGCATGCCACTTTATCCCGCCGTGATCGTGCATGGGCTCGCGGATGCGCGCATCGCGTTGGCGCCCGGTTTGCCAGTGACCTTGCTGTCGGCGCCGGGCGCCGGGCTGTATGCGGGATGCCTCTGGTGGCGGGACGTCGTGGCCCAGGCACGTGCCGAGTGCCCGACGGTGCAGACGGTCGATATTCTGGATTGCGGCGATGGGGCGGGGCAGGCCATGGCGGCGTTGCGGGTCGGCGTCGGGCGGCTGGTGCTCTGGCGGACCGCCCCGGGATGGGACGCGGTGGACCGGATTGCGCGCGGGCAGGGCGGCTTTGTCCTGCCCGAAGCGCCGGTCGCGCTGGAGCTTTTGCCAACCGGGGCGACAACCGGGGCCGCTCGGCGGTTGGCGGTTTGGTTGCAGGTGCGAAGCGCCATACGTGACAGCGGCCGCCGGCTGAGTTAGGAGGGTCGCATCAGGACAGGCATATCCAAGGAAAGGGACAGGCCCCATGCGAGTCAGCCAGAAAGTCAAACGGATCCTCGATTGGTATGAGGGCGACAATCCCGGCGTGAAGGCCAATCTGGCCCGCATTCTTTCGACCGGCAAACTGGCTGGCACCGGCAAGGTTGTCATCCTGCCGGTGGATCAGGGATTCGAGCACGGCCCGGCCCGCAGCTTCGCGCCTAATCCGGCGGCGTACGACCCGCACTACCATTACCAACTGGCGATCGAGGCCGGGCTGAACGCCTATGCCGCGCCGCTGGGGATGATCGCGCAGGGTGCCGACACCTATGCCGGGCAGATCCCGACCATCCTGAAGTGCAACAACTCCAACAGCCTGGCGACCAATAAGGACCAGGCTGTCACCGCCGGCGTGAAGGATGCGCTGCGGTTGGGCTGTGCCGCGATCGGCTTCACCATCTATCCCGGCAGCGAATACGCCTTCGCGCAGATGGAAGAACTGCGGGAACTGACCCTGGAAGCCAAGGACGCCGGCCTCGCGGTCGTGGTCTGGAGCTATCCGCGCGGTCCAAATCTGGACAAGGCGGCCGAAACCGCGGTCGATATCTGCGCCTATGCCGCGCAGATGGCGGCGCTGATGGGCGCCAACATCATCAAGGTGAAGCCGCCGACCGCGGTTGTCAGCCTGGAAGCGGCGAAAAAGAGCTACGAGAAGTTCGACGGCTCCACGCTCGCCAAGCGAGTCGCGCATGTCATGCAGTCCTCGTTCAACGGCAAGCGAATCGTCGTGTTCTCGGGCGGCGAGGCGAAGGACCTGGACGGTGTGTATGACGAAGTGCGCGGTCTGCGCGATGGTGGCGCCAATGGCAGCATCATCGGCCGCAACACCTTCCAGCGTCCGAAGGAACTGGCGTTGGAGATGTTGAGCAAAATCATCGACATCTATCAAAACAAGGCCTGACGAACGTGCCTCCGATGGATCGTGGCGGCCCGGAAGGCTGCCGCGTCTATCTGATCACGCCGCCCAAGCTCGATCCAAAGCCGTTCGCCGATCTGTTGGCGGCGGCGTTGGACGCGGGCGACGTGGCGGCGGTGCAGTTGCGGCTGAAGGACGTGCCTGACGATGAGTGGAAGCGCGCGATCGAGGCGCTGCGGCCGGTGTCGCAGGCGCGCGGTGTCGCGTTCCTGCTGAACGACCGCGCCGACCTGGTGGTCGCCACCGGCTGCGACGGCGCGCATGTCGGGCAGGAGGACATGCCGGCCAAGGAGGCGCGACGCCTGATGGGGCCGGACCTGACCTTGGGCGTGACCTGCAAGGGCAGTCGCGACCTGGCGATGACGGCCGGGGAGGACGGGGCGGATTATGTCGCGTTCGGCGCGTTCTACCCATCGACGACGAAAGAGGTGAAGAACCTGCTGGACCCCGAGATTTTGCGCTGGTGGGCGGATCTGATGGAACTGCCAAGCTGCGCGATCGGGGGCATCACGCCGGAGAATTGCGGGCCGCTGGTGCGGGCGGGGACGGATTTCCTGGCCGTGGTCGGGTGCGTCTGGAACCATCCGGATGGGCCCGGGGCCGGGGTGAAGGCGCTGAACGCGGCGATCGCGGGGGCGTAGGCGACGCGGGCGTCATATTCGGATATCTCGGAAGCGGAGAAAATTCTCCCCCTCCCCTTGCGGGAGGGGGTTGGGGGGAGGGGTCCCAGGCATATTTGTGGGGAATTACCCCTCCCCCCGACCCCCTCCCGCAAGGGGAGGGGGAGGATTTTCTCCAGTCGGCTAGGCTGCCTCTCCCCCGGATGCTCCATTAGGGCCGGATCACCAGTGCCGTTGTGCGGCCTGTCCCAATAATGACAACCGCCGCCTGACGAAATATCCCGGCGAGCCACACGACCCTACGTCCGTGCCCGAAAACCAGCACATGGTCCTCCCGCCAATGCCGCCAGCTTCCCGCGGCCGGCAATGTTACAAACCGCCGCAAGCGCTCCATCAACCGGCACTGCGCGCGCCGATTCCATCCCATCGGCATACGCCGCGACATCGGGTTCCAGGCGGTGATCAGTACGCCCTCCCGAACGCGATACCGGCGCAGCAACGCGTTCATGGCCGACGACCGCCGCCCGATCCGCAATTCCACATCACCGACCGCATAGACCGTCCGTCGGTACGCCCCGACCAGACGCGGCGACACCGTCACCGCTCATCGCGCATATTCGCGAACTCCACATCGCGATGCACATGCACCGACATCAGGATGCCGAAGCCGACCATCACCGTGATCACGGCCGACCCACCATGGGAGACCAGCGGCAGCGGCACGCCGCCGACCGGGATCGCGCCCATCACCATGGCGATGTTGACGAACACGTACAGGAAGAAATTCACCGATATGCCCAGCGCCACCAGCCGCCCGAACTGATGCTGACAGCGCATCGCGATCAGCATGCCGCCCAGGATGATCATGGTCAGCAACCCCATCACCGCCAGGGCGCCCACCAGACCGAATTCCTCCCCGATCATGGTGAAGATGAAATCGGTCTGCTTCTCCGGCAGGAAATCGAGATGACCCTGGGTGCCTTGCAGGAATCCCTTGCCCCACATGCCGCCCGAACCCAGGGCGATCTTTGACTGGATGATGTTGTAGCCGGCGCCGAGTGGGTCGGATTCGGGATGCAGGAAGGTGTCGATCCGAGCCCGCTGATAGTCATGGAGATGGGAGTAGGCGATCTGGGCGGCGAATGGGATCGGCAGAGCGACCAGCAGGAACTTCCACCAGCGGACTCCGGCGGCGAAAAACATCGCCCCGCTCAACAGGCAGGTGATCATCGCGGTGCCCAGGTTGGGCTGGCGCAGCACCAGCAGGACCGGGATGGCGACCGCGATCAGCGGCGGGATCAGGAACAGCGGATTGCCGATCCGCTCCCACGACGCGCGGTGGAACCAGGATGCCAGGGCCAGCACCAGGGCGATTTTCATCAGTTCGGACGGTTGCAACTGGAAGCCGCCCAGATCGAGCCAGCGTTGCGCGCCTTTGCCGATATGGCCCATCCGCATGACCATCACCAACAGACCGACGCAGCCCAGATAGGCGGGCCAGGCCAGGCGCGCGATGAAGCGGATATCGATCAGGGCGATCCCCAGCATCAGCAGCGCACCAAACCCGAAGCGCAGGGCGTGACGGCCGGCATAAGGCTCCTGAGCGCCACCCGCGGCGCTGTACAGCGCGGTATAGCCGACGCCGGCCAGGGCACACAGCAGCAGGACATACAACCAGTTGATCCGCCGGATCTTGCCGGTCAGGTCGAACGAGGTTTCCCGCCATAGGCGCCGTTCCATCATGAATGCACCCTCACGGCTTCATACTCATGACTTCACCTGGGCGACGCGCGGTGTGGGCGGATCGACGCGGTTGCCCAGGTCGCGCTGCATCACCTCGATCATGATGTCGCGCGCGATCGGCGCGGCGGCGGCGGCGCCGGCATTGCCATGCTCCACGACGACCGACACGGCATATCGGGGCACGTCATGCGGCGCGTAGGCGACGAACAACGCGTGCGGGCGAAATTCCCAGGGCAGTTTCTCGCTGTCGAATTTGCCGCTTTCGCGCATTTCGCGGGACACCCGACGCACCTGTGACGAGCCGGTCTTGCCGGACATCTGCCAGCGCGAATCGGGCAGTTTGGCCAATGGCGCGGTGCCGCCCTGTTCGTTGACGACCGACCACATCCCTTCCCGGATGATCTGCAAAGCCCGCTCAGGCACCCCAAGGCTCGGCCATTCGTCCGTCCGGGAGCCGGGTTGCATCGTGGCGCCGATCTTGCGCGTCAAATGTGGCTGCACGACCCGACCGCTGGCGATGCGGGCGGTAAACGTCGCCAGTTGCAACGGCGTGACCAGGAGATAGCCCTGGCCGATTCCGCTGACGATCGTGTCGCCGATATTCCAGTGTTTGCCCTTCTTCATGCGCCAGGACCGGGTCGGCACCAGGCCGGCCCGCTGGTTCGGCAGGTCGAGCGGCAGTTCGACCCCCATCCCCAGCCGGTGCGACATCGCGGCGATCCGGTCCATGCCGGTGCGACGCGCGATCTCATAAAAATAGACATCGCAGCTATACTTGATACCGCCGCGCAGATCGACCATGCCATGGCCGCCCTTCCGCCAACAATGGAAGCGCGTATCGCCCAGATCGTAATGTCCCGGGCATTCGACCCGGTCCCAGGGCGTGATGGTGCGCGCTTCCAATCCGGCCAGAGCCACCGCCATCTTGAAGGTCGAGCCAGGCGCGTACAGCCCCGAGGTCGCCTTGTTGATCAGCGGCGTGCGGTGGTCCTTGGTCCACTCCCGCCATTGTGCCTGCGACACGCCAGAGTTGAACACGGTGGGGTCGAAGGACGGATTGGTCGCCATCGCCAGGATCTCGCCATTGCGGCAATCCATCACGACCGCACTGGCGCTCTCGTCGCCGAGGCGATTGAGCGCATGGCGCTGCAGGCCGGCGTCGATGGTCAGGCCGACATCGTCGCCCTGCATGCCTTCCTGGCGGTCCAACTCGCGGATGACCCGCCCGAGGGCATTGACCTCCAACTGCACCGCGCCGGCGCGCCCGCGCAGGGCCAGATCGTGGTATTTCTCCACCCCCGCGCGTCCGATGCGCAGGCCGGGTAGGGCCAGCAGCGGGTCCTTGGCGACATCGGCCTCGTTCGGCGGGGCCACGTAGCCGACGATATGCGACATCTGATCGCCGAACGGATAGATCCGGGTGGTGCCGACATCCACCAGGATACCCGGCAGTTCCGGGGCGTTGACGCCGATCCGCGCCATATCTTCCCAGGACAGGAATTCGCGCACCATCACCGGGATGAAGCGGCGACGGCGGGTGGATTCGCGCTCGATCCGCAGACGTTCGTATTCACTCAGCGGCACGATGCGGGAAAACGCCTCCAGGGTCGCCTGGACATTGCTGGTCTGTTCAGAGACGAGCAAGGCACGCCAGTTGATCCGGCTGCCGGCGATCACGGTGCCGTGGCGGTCCAGCACGCGTCCGCGGGGTGGCGCGATCATGCGGGCGCTGATGCGGTTGTCCTCGGCGAGCGTTGCGTAGCGGGCGCCGTCGACCACCTGTTCCTGATAAAGCCGAGCGGCGAGGCCGCCGAGCAAGGCGATCTGGCCGCCCATGAGCAGGAGGGCGCGTCGGGTGAAGACGCTGGTGCGGGTGGTATCGCGCTTCATGCCTGTTCCGGATTGGCCAGGGTGCGATGGGCGTTGGCGAGGGGAATTGCCAGGACCGGATACAGCGCGGCCGTGATTGCTGCCTGGAACAGCGCCGGGGCAGGGGACAGCAGCCGGAATGTCAGCAGGGCGGTCAGCAGCCACAACAGGGCGGCGGCGCCGGTGGCGACGAAGCCGAACACCAGCCAGACCATCGCGAAGCCCTGCTGGAGCAACCCGCGGCCAAACCGGGTCGCCATGCCGTGCGCGATCAGCAGGGTCAGCACGCCGCTGCCCAACGGCAGGTAGGCGCGCAAGTCCAGCAGAAATCCGATCACGAATACGGCCAGCGGCGGCATGGAGGATGGGCGGACCAGCGACCAGAACCATACCGCGATCAGCGCCACCGCCGGCAACAGCGCTGCCTGGCCAGGCATTTTCAACGGCAATTCGGTCAGCAGCATCATCACGACGGTGGTAAAGGCCGGGAAAGCGTGGCGGGCGGCAATGTCCAGTCGCCGCCCAATGGTCAGGGTTGGCCGGATACCCGGGGTCTGGTCGATCCGCGCCATCAATGCCGACCCGGTGTGGAACGCTGCGCCGGTTCCGGCGCGGGCAATCCTCCCAGACCGTAATCGAACACCCGGATGACCTCCAGTCGCTGCAACATGGCCTCCGGCTCGACCTCCGGCACCCCGCTGGCGCTGTAGCGGACGGTGCCGATCGGCAGATTTGCCGGCAGCGCGTTGGCTTCGGCGCTGGTAACGATCCGCTCTCCCTGTTGCGGCACGGTGCCTTCGGCCCAATAGAGCAGGCGGGGGCGGGGGCCGTTGGTGCCCACCAGAATGGCGCGGGCCCGGGATGTTTCCATGATCACGGGGATGCGGCTGTTCAGATCGGTGATCAGCAGAACCCGCGCGGTTCGCGCACCGAGTTCGGTGACCCTGCCGACCAGGCCCCGCTCATCCAGCGCGATGGCCCCCTTGCGGATGCTGTGGCCGGGGCCAACCGAAAGCAGCACGGCGCGGGCGTACAAGCCGCCGGCATCGGCGACCACGCGCGCCGTGACGAAGGCCGGGGCATTGTCCGGGACCCAGCGCAAGGTGGCCTTCAGCCGCTGGTTTTCCGTGTCCAACGCCAGTGCGATCGATTGCCAGCGGCGCAACCGCTCGTTTTCGTCACGCAGGCGGACGTTTTCCTCTCGCAGGGTCCACAGGCCGCCGGCTTCGTGGATCGCATCGCGGATCTGGCCCAGCGGTTCATCGACGATGGCGAAGATGGGTGCCAGGGCGTCGGCCAGCGCAACGCGGACACGATCGGCCAGCAGCGCATCGGCCTTGCCGACCAGCATAAGGCCGAAGGATGCCACGATCAGCACCGGCAAGGTCAGTTTTGCGAGTGCCTGGCGAGCCTGGACGGAGAGGCGGAGCATCAGCGATCAACTAGCAGCAAACGGTCGCGGAGGCACGCTTTCCGATGATGCAAGCGCCCAGGCGGCTTTGCGCCGTCAGTACATGCTGGTGAGCACATTGCTGAGGCGCTTCCGCTCCTCCAACGCGCGTCCGGTGCCCAGGGCCACGCATTGCAGCGGGTTTTCGGCCACCACGACAGCCAGTCCGGTCGCTTCCCGCAGGACCTGGTCCAGGCGGTGCAGCAACGCGCCACCGCCGGTCAATACGATCCCGCGATCGACGATATCGGCGGCCAGTTCGGGGGGGGTGTTTTCCAGCGCGACCTTGACGGCTTCCACGATGGCGGAAACCGGCTCGTTCAGGCTGGCGGCGATCTGCTGCTGGCTGACGATCACCTCCCGCGGGACGCCGTTCATCAGGTCGCGACCGCGGACTTCGCGATAGGGGCCGTCCTCGCCGTCTTCCGGCACCGCGGCGGCGCCGATATCCATCTTGATGCGTTCGGCCGAGGACTCGCCGATCAGCAGGTTATGATGGCGGCGGATGTAGGAGATGATCGCCTCGTCCATTTTGTCGCCGCCGACCCGGACGCTGCGCGAATAGACGATGCCGCCCAGGGAGATCACCGCGACCTCCGTCGTGCCGCCGCCGATATCGACGACCATCGATCCGGACGGTTCGGTCACCGGCAGGCCGGCGCCGATCGCGGCGGCCATGGGTTCCTCGATCAACTGTACGCGGCGCGCGCCGGCGCTTTCGGCGCTTTCTTGGATCGCCCGTCGTTCCACGGCGGTGGAACCGGACGGGACGCAGACGATGATCAGGGGGGAAGCGAAGCCGCGGCGGTTGTGCACCTTGCGGATGAAATGCTTGATCATTTCCTCCGCCACTTCGAAATCGGCGATGACGCCGTCGCGCAGCGGGCGGCTGGCGGTGATGTAGCCGGGGGTGCGGCCGAGCATCTGCTTGGCTTCTTCGCCGACGGCGACGACCTGCTTCTTGCCGCGGACATCGGCGATGGCCACGACGGAGGGTTCGGCCAGCACGATCCCGCGACCCTTCACGTAAACCAGCGTGTTGGCGGTGCCGAGATCGATGGCCATGTCGGCTGACATGAAGCCTAGCAGCCGGGAGAACATCGAGATGACCTTCGGGCAAGAGGGGATGACGGGGGCACGGATGGCGTGACGGCGCCAGCGTGACCGGTGATACAGCTATTGGCAGAACCTTGGATATCGGAACTTTGGTTATCAGAACCGGGCGACGACATAACGCGGGCACGCTCTAGCCCCGGCGGGTGCGGTGCACAAGAGGCAGAACGGGCAGCAGTTCTCAATGCGGACGAATCGCAATCTCAATTCCCGTCCGGCGATGAGCGATAGGCGAGTGTTCGCTGAGTCCGATCCGCCACAGGTCAAAGACAATCGTCCTGCCCGCCCAGGGAGTGGATTTGCAAACCGGCCGATCTCCG
>CAMATI010000267.1 GCA_945861095.1 Asaia bogorensis
CAAGCAAAACCTCATCGAGGAAGTCGCCGCCTGGGAGGCCAGACGAAACAAACACCACGCCAAGGCGGATTGGCAATTCACCACTGCCGAGGCCCGCGTTAAGCTGAAGAGGCTTTACCCCACATTATGAACGACTCGGGGCACTAGGCCGGTAGGCCAAGACGCATGGGATGCGGCTTCGGGCGATGAGGGATGATCGTTGTCTACCCCTCGGCCGTGGTGGCGATCCTGTTCGGCGCCGTTGCTGTTCGTCGGCGACGATCTTGGCACGACCGACGTTGCCGTGGTGCTTGGTTCGGACTCTGGTTGATCGGCATCCCGTTGACCGCGACCCGCCCCCGGAGCAAGGATGCGCCGCATGATCCTGCTGATAGACAACTACGATAGCTTCACCTTCAACCTGTACCATTTCCTGGGCGAGGTCGGGGCGCAATGCGATGTCTGGCGCAATGACAAGATCACCGTCGACGCGGCGCTCGCGCTGAACCCGGAAGCCATCGTGCTGTCCCCCGGACCTTGCACGCCGAATGAGGCAGGTATCTGCCTGGACCTTATCGCCGCCGCGGCTGGGAAAGTCCCGTTGTTGGGCGTCTGTCTCGGCCATCAGGCCATCGGGCAGGCATTTGGCGGGCATGTCATCCGTGCGCCCTCGCCGATGCACGGCAAGGTTTCGGCGATCACCCACATCGGAACCGACATCCTGGCCGAACTGCCTTCGCCATTCTCCGCCACCCGCTACCATTCGCTGATCGTGGAGCGGGACACGTTGCCCGATACCCTGGTTCCGACCGCCTGGACCGATGACGGCATCATCATGGCGATGCGTCACCGGACGATGCCCGTCTACGGCGTGCAGTTCCATCCGGAGAGCATCGCCAGCGAGCACGGCCACCAGATACTGGCCAACTTCCTGGCGCTCGCCCGAGGGTCGAATGCTCCCGGTTCCAATGCTCCCGGTTCCAATGCTCCCGGTTCCAATGCCCCCGGTTCCAATCTACGCCCCACCGCCGCGGCCCGGGCCGCCTGATCCGGCCGTGTCGAACAACCTCAAGCCGCTGCTGGCCCGCCTCGCCGCCGGGGAATCCTTGTCGGAGGCCGACGCCGAACACGCCTTCGACATCATCATGTCGGGGGAGGCCACGCCCGCCCAGATCGGCGCCTTGCTGATGGCGATGCGGGTCCGGGGCGAAACCGTCGCCGAGATCACCGGTGCGGTCCGAGCCATGCGCGCCCGCATGACCGCGATCGACGCGCCCGATGGGGCCATCGACGTCTGCGGCACCGGCGGCGATGGCGCCGGGACCCTGAATGTGTCCTCGGCCGTGACCTTCGTCCTTGCCGGCTGCGGTGTGCCCGTGGCCAAGCACGGCAACCGCGCACTCTCGTCCCGCACCGGCGGTGCCGATGTCCTGACCGCGCTCGGCGTCAACATCGATGCCCCCATGGATCGGCTGTCCGATATCCTGATGATGGCCGGCTGCGTCTTCCTGTTCGCGCCGCGTCACCATCCATCCATGCGTCACGCCGCCGGTCCGCGGGTCGAGCTTGGCACCCGCACGATCTTCAACCTGTTGGGACCGCTGGCCAATCCCGCCCGGGTCCATCGGCAACTGACCGGCGTGTTCGATCCCGCCTGGACGCTTCCGATGGCCGAAACGCTTGCCGCTCTGGGCAGCCGGACCGCCTGGATCGTGCACGGGCAGGGACTGGATGAACTGACATTGGCCGGCGAAAACCAGGTCACATCCCTGCGCGATGGTACGATCGCCAGCTTCACCGTGACCGCCGCCGACGCCGATCTGCCGCATGCGCCGATTGAGGCGATCAAGGGCGGCGATGCCGGTTTCAATGCCTCGGCGCTGCTGGGACTGCTGCACGGCGCGCCGGGTGCCTATCGCGACACGGTTCTGTTGAATGCCGCCGCCGCGCTGATCGTCGCGGACCGCGCGTCCGACCTGCGGGAAGGCGTCCATCTGGCGGCCCGCTCGATCGACCGCGGGGATGCGCGGACAGCGCTGGAAACCCTGCGGCGGGAGACGGCGGCAAGCTGATACGCCGGCCGGCGCCAACCCGTCCGGGGCCGGCGATGAAAGTACCATGTCGGATCAAGGAGAGATCATGGTCGACGAAACCCGCGCCGTACCGGACGTGCTGGCCAGAATCTGTGCCGACACAAGGGCCACCGTCGCCAAACGCAAGGCCGCGCGGAGCATCGATGCGCTTCGCCGGGTGATCGACGATCAGGACGATCGGCCCCGTGGCTTCGGACGGGCCTTGAAGGAAACCGCGGCGCGCGAACGGTTCGCCCTGATCGCGGAGATCAAGAAGGCCTCGCCCTCCGGTGGTTTGATCCGGCCGGTTTTCGATCCGCCGGCGCTGGCTTTGGCCTACAAGCACGGCGGCGCGACCTGTCTGTCGGTACTGACGGATGAGCCCTATTTCCAGGGGACCGCCGAACACCTGCAAGCCGCTCGGGCCGCGGTCGATCTGCCGGTCCTGCGCAAGGATTTCATGCTCGATCCGTGGCAGATCTACGAAAGCCGGGCGATGGGGGCGGATTGCGTGCTGCTGATCATGGCGGCGCTGACGGATGCCCAGGCGCGGGAGCTGGAAGCGGTGGCGCGCGCGCTCGATATGGACGTTCTGGTCGAAGTGCATGATCTGCGGGAGTTGGAGCGGGCGCTGGGGCTGGAAACGTCGCTGATCGGCATCAACAACCGTGACCTGAAGACGTTGACGACCGATCTGGCGGTGACCGAGACGCTCGCATCCCATGTCCCACCGGACCGCTTCCTGATTGCCGAAAGCGGGATCCGCGCCACCGGCGACCTGCGTCGCCTGGCAGCCGTC
The DNA here is from genome assembly GCA_945861095.1 of Asaia bogorensis. GTDB lineage: Bacteria > Pseudomonadota > Alphaproteobacteria > Acetobacterales > Acetobacteraceae > Rhodopila. The sequence goes on from CAMATI010000267.1 coordinate 2,851, forward strand.
GGCGCACACGGGTTTCTGGTGGGCGAAAGTCTGATGCGCCAGGACGACGTCCCCGCGGCGACTCGCACCCTGCTGGGGGAGGCGGCCGCATGAGTGGATTCACCCATTTCGACCAGGCGGGCAACGCGACCATGGTCGATGTTTCCGCCAAACCCTCGACCGACCGATCGGCAACCGCGCGGGTCCGTGTGGTGATGGACCCAGCGACTCTGGCGATGATCATGGCAGGTTCCGCCAAGAAGGGGGACGTGTTGGGCGTGGCGCGTCTGGCCGGGATCATGGGCGCGAAACGCACCGCCGACCTGATCCCGCTATGCCATCCGCTGCCGATCACCGCCGTGATGCTCGATCTGCTGCCCGATCCGGACGCCAATTCGGTGGAGATCACCGCGACCGTTCGCACCACCGGGCAAACGGGGGTGGAGATGGAAGCGCTGACCGCCGCCAGTGTCGCGGCGCTGACCGTCTACGACATGTGCAAGGCCGTCGATCGGGCGATGCGGATCGATGGGCTGCGGGTCACTCACAAGGCCGGTGGCAAGTCAGGGGAGTTCTCTCAGTCATGAGCGGTTCGAACCCAGCCAGTGGCGCCGCCGCGTCCAAATCCCGCGACCTTTCGGTTGACGAGGCGCGCGACCGCATTCTGGCCGTGCTGCGACCGACCTCGGCTGAGGTTGTACCGGTTGCCGGCGCCTGGAATCGGGTGACCGCCGAACCGGTGCTTTCCCGCCTGACCCAGCCGCCGGCGGATGTTTCGGCGATGGACGGCTACGGGTTGCGCGCCGTGGACGGAACTCTGGGCGCCAGTCTGTCGGTGATTGGCGCGGCGCCGGCCGGGCATCCGTTCATGGGCCAGGTCGGGGCCGGTGAGGCGGTACGAATTTTTACCGGCAGCGTGATCCCGGATGGCGCGGATAGCGTGCTGCTGCAGGAAGATGCGACCCGCAACGGTGACATCCTTGTCGTGAACGAGGCGGTCGTCCTGGGGCGCCACATCCGGCGTGCCGGGCAGGATTTCGCGCAAGGCGACGCGGTGATCCCGGCCGGACGGCGCCTGACCGCGCGCGATGTCGGTCTGGCGGCCGCGGCCAACCATCCCTGGATAACGGTGCATCGTCGTCCCCGGGTGGCAATTCTGGCGACCGGCGACGAGATCGCTCTGCCGGGCGAACCCATTCCCACCGGCGGCATCGTCAGTTCCAACTCGCACGCCCTGGCCGCCCTGATCCTGGCGCTGGGCGGTGAGCCGATCGTGTTGCCGATTGCCAGGGACACCACGGAGGCGGTCGCCGCCGTCGCCGATGCGGTGCACGGGATGGACATGCTGGTCACCACCGGCGGGGCATCCGTCGGGGATCACGACCTGGTGATCGCGGGTCTGCAAACCCGTGGACTGGTTGTGGATTTCTGGCAGATCGCCATGCGCCCGGGCAAACCGCTGCTGTTCGGCACCCTGGGCGCGGTCCCGGTCCTGGGGTTGCCGGGCAATCCAGTGTCCGCCCTGGTCTGCGCAATCCTGTTCCTGTTGCCATCGATCGCCCGCATGAGCGGGTTGCCCGCCGCGCCACCGCCGGTGACCCGCGCGATCGCCGGGACGGCACTGCGGGAAAACGACCGACGGGCGGACCATCTGCGATCCACCATCGCGACGGACGCGGACGGGCGGATCGTCGTCACACCGTTTCCGGTGCAGGATTCGTCGATGTTGCGGCGTCTTGCGCTTGCGGATGCCTTGATTCTGCGTCCCCCACATGCCCCCGCATTGCCAGCCGGAGCCGAGGTTCCGATCATCCGTCTCGATTCCCTCGGCCTTTAAGCTGGAATTTTAGGCTTCCTCCACGGTTTGACTTGACGGGCGATTCGGAACCAACATAGAACAAGGTCGGTTTCTGATTTGTTCCGGATAACGCCCAGGGGGTTTCCACATGCTTACGCGCAAGCAATACGAGCTGTTGGTCTATATTGACCGGCACCTGAAGCAGACCGGTTTTTCCCCGAGCTTCGAGGAGATGAAGGAAGCCCTTCAGCTCAAGTCGAAGTCCGGGATTCACCGGTTGATTTCAGCGCTGGAGGAGCGTGGCTATCTCGGTCGCCGCCATCACCGTGCCCGCGCGTTGGAGGTATTGAAGCTGCCCGACAACCTTATCGCGCGCCCGGAAGCCGACCTGCCGGATGATGAGGCGGCGGCGGGCTTCTCGCCCAATGTGATCAGAGGCGACTTTACATCCCGGCTGCCCGGGGTGCGGGCGGCCGATGATGCGGTCGCGGTGCAATTGCCGCTTTATGGGCGGATCGCCGCCGGTCTGCCGATCGAGGCCCTGCGCGATTCCTCCAGCCACGTCGACGTACCCATCAGTCTGCTCGGCAATGGCGAACACTACGCGCTGGAGGTTGCTGGCGATTCGATGATCGAAGCCGGGATTCTCGACGGTGACACCGTCATCATCAACAAGGGCGAATCGGCCGAAAACGGCCAGATCGTCGTCGCACTGGTGGACGAGAACGAGGTGACGCTGAAGCGGCTGCGCCGGCGCGGCAACTCAATCGCCTTGGAACCCTGCAACGCCCGCCATGAAACCCGCATCTTCCCGGCCGATCGGGTCAAAGTGCAGGGGCGGCTTGTCGCCCTGATGCGTCGGTTCTAGAACGAAGCCAGCGTGATCGGGGCGGTTTCAGGCCTCGCCCGCACTGGCGTCCGTTGCAACCTTAAGCACAAGAGCCCCGATGTCGTCGCAAACCGAGACCGTTGCCCCCTGGATCCGACTGGCGGTGGGAGCCATCCTTGGCCTGCTGGCCATCGGCGGGGCGGTCATGTTCGGCGGTTTGAACCCGGCGCTGCTGGTGGGCTGGGCCTTCGGGGTGACCATCGCCGCGGTTTTGATCCTTTTTCGCCGACGGGGGTGATGGCCCCAGCCGGATGACCATTGCCGATCATGCCGCCTTTCGCGGCGCAATCCGTTGCAGGAACGATGTAAGCTGCACTTCCGCCGCATCATCGGCCCGGAAGGCGATCCCCAACTCGTTCATCCCGGCATAACGAACGACAAAGGGTAGAGCGGTTCCAAGCCCTGCGATATTGATCGTGCCCGATACATCCACGGAAAGCGACGGTCCTTCGACAATCAGGGCGCCACCTCCTGAAATGTTGGTGACCCGGGCCTGACGGACAGGTTCGCCTGGAACGGCGACGTGGCACGATAGGTCCACCTCCATACGTTCGGATATGCGCCGGTCCACTTCGGTCGCCGACGTCCGCACGGTCCGCACGACCGAACGTTTCAGTTCCGCCACGGCGCCGTCCAGCGCCTTGATGTTTTCCAGCACATGGGCCGCGTGTTGGCCGGACTGCGTCGCCTGGGTGGCGACGTCCGCATTCAGGCTGGTCATTTCGCTGGCAGCGGTCGCGGTTTCCGTGACGTTGCGTGCGATTTCCGCCGTCGCGGCGCCCTGCTCCTCCACCGCGGCGGCGATGGACCCGGCGATGGCGCTGATCTCGGAGATCCTCGTCTCGATCCGGGCAACGGCGGAGACGGCCGCTCCGGTAGCGGATCGCACCTCGTTGATGCGGCGGCTGATCTCCTCGGTCGATCGTGCCGTCTGGGTGGCGAGTTGCTTGACCTCCGACGCCACCACGGCAAATCCCTTGCCGGCATCCCCCGCTCGCGCCGCCTCGATCGTTGCATTCAAGGCCAGAAGATTGGTCTTGGCGGCAATCTCGCCGATCATGTCGGCCACGGATCCGATCTGGCCAACCTGTTCGGTCAGCGCCTCGATCGCGCCGCGGGTTTCGCCGCCCGCGGTTACCGCCTGCCCGACAATCGCACTCGACCGGGCAACCTGACCGCTGATTTCCTGGATTGATGCCGCGAGTTCCTCTGCCGCGCTCGCCACGGTCTGAGCATTGCCGAGTGCCTGCGCGGCGGCCGCGGCTGCCGCTTGCGCGGAGCTGCCTGTCTGGTCCGCAAGCGCGGTCATCTGGCCAGCAGTGTTGGTCATGGATGCGGTGCGGAGGCCGATCTGTGTCAACGCATCTCCGGTCGAGGCCTCGATCTTCTCCGCCATGTCCACCAACGCCTGGCGTTTGGCTTGCTCGGCTTCGGTGCGCTCCTCGTCCTGTTGCAGACGCAACCGCTCCATTTCCACCGCGTTGTCCCTGAACACCTGGACGGTAGCCGCCATCCCACCGATTTCGTCCCGGCGATCCTGGCAGGGAACGTCGGGTTTCTCCCCGGCGGCAAGGGCGCGCATGGCGGTGGAAAGCTGCGACAGTGGGCGGGTGATAAGGGACGCGACGAACAGGCCCAGTAGAATGGCAAGGACGATGCCACATCCAACCACCGTGCCGAGGCCAACGATCGCCTGCCTGGCCGTGTCATGCGCGGTTTGTGTGGCTGCCATTTCCAGCTTTTCCGCGACCGAGCCGGCCGCCTGCCCCAACGCTGTGCGATAGGTCAACTCGCTCGCGGCGATGGCACGTTGGGCCGCGTCGTAGGCGGTGGAAGCGGCCATGGCGTCACGCCGAGCGGCGAAGATGCCGTTCTTGCCGTCCAAGGTAACCTGGATCGTGGTCAGGCCCTGGCGCGCCGCGGCCATCTTCGCTTTGGCCTCCTCGCTACGCAACCGGCTGGCCAGGCGCTGGAGCGCGCTGCCGCCGGTCCGGATGGTGCGTTGCGCCTCCTGTTCCAGTGGAGCGATCGCATCGACACTGGTGGCAACGCGGGCGGTCTTTGCGAGTTCTTCCAGCTTGGCCAGGTCGCGCATCAAGCGATAGGCGCCCTGCAAGGCGGGAAACGTTTCATTCATTGACTCGGCGATCATGTCGCCTAGCGAGTCGACCGTGGCTTTGCCGGCCTGGATGTTCATTTTCGCGGTATCCTCGACGGCGACCATGCGCTGTTCCAGATCGGCCGCGAGTTCCTGAAGTTGCTTTTGCAGCGCGGTTTTGGCCTGCTCGAACCGTTCCAGGCGCTGATCAGCCAAGCGTGCCGCGTTGGCGCGTCGCTCGGCCTGCTCGATCGCGCCTTCGATCCCCTTGAACAGGTCCGCCTGCGCGACGGCTGTGGATGTAAGATCCAGGCCGCTGCCGGACGCATCGGCCAGCACCCGCAATCGATCCAGGCCTTCGCGGCCTTGCTTCGTATGCTCGGCCAATTGCGCCCGCAGAACGGCGGGATCGGCCATTTCGGATGCCTGTGGCGCGGCCTTGCGCACCAATTCAGCATTCAACGCCAGATCCTGGCTTTGCTTCAGCAACGGCAGGGCGGTGTCGGCAAGGGCGGTTACACCCTTGCCGATCCGGTCGACAAACCAAAGGCCGGCCCCGCCCGTGACCCCGATCAGGGTCGCGAGCGAGAGAAACGCCAATACGAGGCGGCCCCGTATTCCCATGCCACGACGCATTTTCGCTTCCGTTTTGCCGGCCATTATACCATCTCCCTTACGTGATCGGATTGAATCAGGAGCCCGCGCCGCCCGGGACCGGACGGAACACCTGGACGCGGTTGTTGGCGGTGTCGGCGACGTAGATGTGACCGGTCTTCTTGTCGACCAGGATGCCGTGCAGGTTGCCGAACTCGCCGTTGCCGGAGCCCTTCTTGCCCCACATCGCCAGGAACTTACCTTCCTTGTCGAACACCTGGACGCGGTCGTTGCCGATTTCGGTCACGTAGATGCGGTCCTGGGCATCGATTGCCACACCCGCCGGCGCCTTGAACTCACCCTTGCCGTCGCCAGTCTTGCCCCAGCCGAACAGCAGTTTGCCGTCGGCACTGAACACCTGCATGCGGTCGTTCTTCAGGTCGCTGACATACAGACGTCCGTCGGAGGCGAATTTCGAGGCTTCGGGGTTGTTCATCTTGCCGGGCTCGGTGCCCAGGCCACCAAACAGGTAAAGGAACTTGCCGTTCAGATCGAAGACGTTGACGCGATGGTTGCCAGCTTCCGGCATGAACAGCTTGCCGTCGCGGATGTCCATGAACTCGGACTTGATGTTCTGGCCGGGGGCGGTGCCGTATTCGCTGAACGTCAACAGCCATTTGTAGCTGGCGTCGTATTTCTTCACGAAGCCGGTGTTGTAGTCGGCGACGAAAATATTGCCGGCGGGATCGACCGCGATGCCTTCCGGCTTGTCCAGATGCTGGTCGTCGTCGCCCTTGCCGCCGAAGCGGGTGATGAACTTGCCACTGGTGGGATCGAAAACCTGCACCCAGGCATGAAACGCGTCGGTGGCCAGCAGTTTGCCATCCTTCGTCCAGGCGAAGTCCTCGACATATTTGAACTGACCCTCGCCAGTGCCTTCCGAGCCGATGTTCAGCACATGTTCGAATTTCAGCCCGTCGGCGCGCGCCGTCGCGGGCGACAAAGCGAGGCCGCCGGCGAACAACGCCGCCGCGGCGAGAAGCATGGATTTCATGTAATACCAACCGGCGGAAACAACGACCCACTGGCCGTGCAACCCCGTCATGGCGGGTGCAGACCCGCCATCCACGCCTTGCGCTGTTGCAGCCCTGGAAAGGCGTGGATACCGGCCTGCGCCGGCATGACGGGGATGAGTTGACCGAAGA
>CAMATI010000268.1 GCA_945861095.1 Asaia bogorensis
CGATGAAGCCGAACGCATCGTTCGCCGGCGTCCCGGCCATCGCATCGATCGCCGACAGGTCCAGCACTTCCGCCAGGGATCGGTCGAAGTCCTGCACGGTGACGGTGTTGCTCGCCGCACCGCCGAGGCTACCCGGCAGGAACAGGAACCGATCGACCCCGGCGCTGCCGATGACCGTATCGTTGCCGCCGGTCAGCACGAACAGGTCGTTGCTGAAGGTGCCCACCAGCGTGTCGTTGCCGGCGCTGTTGGGGATCGCATCGTCGGCCAGGATCGTGCCCTGTGCGCTTTGCGTCGCGATGACGGCATTGCCGGTCGCCCCGTACAGCACCACGGAAAACACGTCGTCCGGTTCGACCACGGTGTCGCCGGCGACTTTCAGGTTGATGCTCTTGCCGACGACCCCGGGGTCGAACGTCACCGAACCTTGCGGCAGGACACCACCGGCGAAATCCGATGCATCGCCGATGGTGGCCCAGTTCACGCTGGTGGTCCCGGTCAGGTCGCCGGCACGCCGGACAATGAACGAGAAATTGGTCGAGCCGCTGTTGCCCTCCGCCCGTTCGGCGGTGACCCGGCTGATGGTCAGGCTGGTGTCGTCGTTCAGGATAACGCCCTCGGCCATGGCCTTGGAGATCGTGGCGCCGTTGGTCGGCTTGGACAGGGTGACGGCGAACCGCTCGTCGTTCTCCCCGGCGATGTCGCCGCGTACGCCGACCGTGATGGTCTTGCTCGATTCGCCGATGCCGAAATTCACCGTGCCTTTCGGCAGCAGGCCGCCCTCGAAATCAGTGGCGGTGGTGGGCGTGGTGCCGGTGCCGGCGATCCCGCTCACGGCCCAGGACACCGCCTGCGCCTTGGTGGTGTTGCCGGCGCGGGTGACGGTGAAGGTGAAGCCCTGGGTGCCGCCCAGCCCCTCGGCCTTCGTCGCGTCCAGGGCGCTGATGCTGATGCCGGCGCCGGCGACGACCGGGACGGTAGTGTCGGAGAATTGCAGGAACTGGATGTTGCGCAGGGTATCGGTGCCCTCGGCGCCGGACACCGTCGTGGTGTCCGCCCCGACCGAGATCGTGTAGGCGCCCAACGTCCCCGCATAGACCGCGGTGTTGATGCCACTGCCGCCGTCCAGCAGGTCATCCCCCAGGCCACCGGACAACAGATCGTCGCCGCCCCCGCCGGACAGCGCGTTGGCCAGCGCGTCGCCGGTCAGGCTGTCATTGGCGGAGCCGCCGATCACGTTTTCGAAGTCGCGGATCGTGTCTTCGACCACGCCGCCGATGCTGACGGTCGCATAGGTCCCGGCATTCAGGGTCACCACCACGGATTTGGTCTGGTCGCTGTAGACGACGGTGTCGATGCCGCCGCCGCCCTCCAGGATATCCTTGCCGCCACCGCCGGTGATCATGTTGGCGAGCGCATCGCCGACCAGATTGTCGACTCCCTGCCCGCCGATCAGGTTTTCGATGTTGCGCACGGTGTCGTCGGCGATGCCGCCGATGCTGACAATGGCGTTGGACGCGCCGGCCAGGGTGACCGCGACCCCGACGGCCGCCGTCAGGCTGGCGTAGTTCGCCGTGTCGATCCCGGAGCCGCCATCCATCACGTCCTTGCCGAAACCGCCGTTCAGAATGTCGTCGCCGGCGCCGCCATCGAGCAGGTTGACCAGGTTGTCCCCGGTCAGGATGTCGTTGCCCGCACCGCCCACGACGTTTTCGACATTGCGCACCACGTCGGCGGCGACACCACCGATCGTGGCGGTGGCATCCGCGGCTCCGTTCAGGGTCAGCACCACGGCAAGGGTCTCGTTGGTGAACAGCACCGTGTCGATGCCCAGTTCGCCGTCGATGATGTCCGCGCCACCGGCGCCTTTCAGGGTGTCGTCACCGGCCCCGCCCAGCAGCGTGTTCGCCAGCGCGTCGCCGGACAGGGTGTCGGCGCCGCTGCCGCCGGTCACGTTCTCGATATTGCGCAGCGTATCCGCCGCCAGGCCGCCGATCGTCACCGTCGCATCGGTGGCGCCGTTCAGGGTGATGGCGAGCGCCAAGGTCGTGTCGGTGTAGAGCGCGGTGTCGATCCCGCCGGCGCCATCCATTGTGTCCTTGCCGCCGGCGCCGAGGAAACTGTTGGCCAGGGCATCGCCGGTCAGGGTGTCGTCGGCCGAACCGCCGATCAGGTTCTCCACGTTGCGCAGGATGTCCTCGGCGACCCCGCCGATGCTGACATTCGCATCGGACGCGCCCTTCAGGGTGACGACCACGGACACGGTCTTGTCGGCATAGCTCGCGGTATCGACGCCGCCCTGGCCATCCATCGTGTCCAGGCCCGCCCGCCCGATCAGCAGATCGCCGCCCTCGCCGCCATGGAGCGAATCGTTGCCAGCCCCGCCGTCCAGCATATTGGTCAGGGCGTCGCCGGTCAGGGTGTCGGCCGCGGTGCCGCCGACGATGCCCTCGATATTCTGGATCGTGTCCTCGGCCACGCCACCGACCGTCACGGTTGTGCTGGTTGGGCCGTTCAGGGTCACCACGACGGCGGTCGTCTTTTCCGCATACACGGCGACATCGCCGGTGCCGACGCCGCCATCGATCACGTCCTTGCCGCCGCCGCCCGCCAGCGAGTCGTCGCCCGCCCCGCCTTCCAGGGTGTTGGCGCCCGCATCGCCGCCCAATGTGTCGGCGGCGGTGCCGCCCACCAGGTTCTCGACGTTGCGGACCGTGTCCTCGGCAAAGCCACCGGCGGAGGCAATGGCGTTGTTGGCGCCGTCCAGGGTCAGCACGACGCTGATCACCTTGTCGATGAACAGCACCGTGTCGATGCCGCCGCCGCCATCCAGCGTGTCGCGCCCGTTGCCGCCCGCCAGGGTGTCGTTGCCCAGGGCGCCGTCGAGGATATTGGCGAACGCGTCGCCGAACAGCACATCGTTGCCGGACCCGCCGGTGACGTTTTCGACCGAGCGCACGACGTCCTCGGCCACGCCGCCGATCGTCGCCTTGCTGTCCAGATTGGAGTTCAGCGCCAGCGTGACCCCGACCGTCTTGTCGGTGAACAGCACGGTGTCGATGCCGATGCCGCCGTCCAGCACGTCCTGGCCGCCGGCGCCCATCAGGATGTCGTCCCCGGCGCCGCCGACAAGAGTGTTGTCCAGGCTGTCGCCCGTCAGCCGGTCCGCGCCGCCACCGCCGACGACGTTTTCGATGTTCAGCAGAGAATCCTCGGCCGCGCCGCCGATGGTCACGGTTGCCGGGGTCGCCCCGTTCAGGGTCACCTCGATCGGCAGCGCCTTGTCGGTGTAGAGCGCGGTATCGACCCCGCCGCCGCCGTCCAATGTGTCCTTGCCGGCGCCGCCCAGGAACACGTTGCTCAACGCATCGCCGGTCAGGCTGTCGGCGCCAGAGCCGCCTTCCAGGTTCTCGACATTGCGTATGGTGTCTTCGGCGGCACCGCCGACGGTCACCTGCGCGTTGCTGGCGCCGTTCAGGGTGACGACGACGGCGGCGGACTTCTCCTGGTAGGAGCCGGTATCGATGCCGTCGCCGCCATCCAGCGTGTCGGCGCCGTCGCGCCCGATCAACCGGTCGTCCCCGTCGCCGCCATCCAGCAGATCGCCGCCGCCGGCGCCGTCCAGCAGATTGGCCAGGTGGTCGCCGGTCAGACTGTCACCGGCCAGACCGCCAATCAGGTTCTCGAATCCGGCGATCGTGTCTTCCGCGACGCCGCCGACCATCACCGAGGCGCCCAGCGACCCGTTGAGGGTGACCACGACGGCGGCGGATTTCTCGCTGTAGCGGGCGGTGTCGATGCCCAGACCGCCGTCCAACGTGTCGTTGCCGCCCAGCCCGGCGATCAGATCGTCGCCGTTGCGGCCTTCCAGGATGTTGGCCGAATTGTCGCCGGTCAGGATGTCGTTGCCGCTGCCGCCGACGACATTTTCGACATTCTTGACGATGTCCTCGGAAAATCCGCCGACGAACACCGTTGCATCGATGCCGCCATTCAGGGTGACGGATATGGCGGCCTGTTTGTCGATGTAGAGCGCGGTGTCGATGCCCGCGCCGCCGTCCAAGGTGTCCAGTCCGCCGGCGCCGAGCAGGGTGTCGTTGCCGCCGCTGCCGTTGAGTTTGTTGGCGAAGACATCGCCGGTCAGCGTGTCGGCCGCCGATCCGCCGATCACGTTCTCGATGTTGCGGATGGTGTCTTCGGCCAGGCCGCCGACATTGACGGTGGCGTTGGCGGAGAAGGTGAGGGTGACCACGACCGAGTCGGTCTTTTCCGCATAGGACGCGGTGTCGGACCCGGCGCCGCCATCCAGCACGTCCATCCCGTTGCCGCCGGTCAACAGGTCGTCGCCGCCGGCGCCGTCCAGCAGGTTCGCCAGGTCGTCGCCGGTCAGCCCGTCATGGCCGGAGCCGCCGACGATGTTTTCGACGTTGACGACGGTGTCCTGGTCGACGCCGCCGATGGTGACGGTCGCCTTGGTCGCCCCGTTCAGGGTGACCGCGACGCTTTGGGTCTGGTCGGTGAACAGCGCCGTATCGGTGCCGGACCCGCCGTTGAGCTGGTCCGCGTCCTCCCCGCCGATCAGGATGTCGTCGCCCTGGCCGCCATTCAGGGTGTCGGCGCCGAAGCCGCCGTCCAGGCGGTTGTTGCCGTTATCGCCGGTCAGGCTGTCGCCGGCATCGCCGCCGATCAGGTTCTCGATGCCGCGGATCCTGTCTTCCGTGATGCCGCCGATGCTGACGGTGGCGAACACCGTGCCGGTCAGGGTCACCGCCACGGAGGCCACCTTGTCGGTAAAGGACGCGGTGTCGATGCCCTCTCCGCCGTCCATTGTGTCGGCGCCCTCGCCGCCGATCAGCAGATCGTCGCCGGCCCCGCCGTCCAGCAGGTCGGCGCCGATGCCGCCGGCCAGGCGGTTGTTCAGATCGTCGCCGGTCAGGGTGTCGGCCCCGGCGCCACCGATGACGTTTTCGATGTTGCGCAGGGTATCCTCGACGATGCCGCCCACTTTCGCGGCGATGTCGAGCGGGCCGGCCAGGGTCAGGGACACCGCCAGGGTCTTGTCGGCGAAGGAGACCGTGTCGGAGCCAAACCCGCCGTCCAGCACGTCCAGCCCGCCGGCGCCCATCAGCAGGTCGTCGCCGCCGCCGCCATCGAAGACGTTGGCGTTGGCATCGCCGGTCAGCGTATCGGCCGCCGATCCTCCGATGAGGTTTTCGATATTGGCGATCGTGTCCTCGACGAAGCCGCCGACCGAGACCGTCACCTTGGTGGCACCGTTCAAGGTCGCCACCACGGCGGTGTTGCGGTCCGCGTAGACGGCGGTATCCGTGCCGATGCCGCCATCCAGCGTGTCGAGACCGAGCCCGCCGGTCAGCCGGTCGTCGCCGGAGCCGCCGTCGAGCACGTTGGCCTGGCCGTCGCCACCCAGGATGTCGTTACCGGACCCACCGGTCAGGTTCTCGATCCCGCGCAAGGTGTCCTCGACCGCGCCGCCCACTGTCACGGTGACATCGGCCGCACCGTTCAGGGCCGCCACCACCGCGAGCGTCTTGTCGGTAAACAGCGCGGTGTCGCTGCCCAGGCCGCCATCGATGAAGTCCTTGCCGCCGCGCCCGTCCAGCACGTCGTTGCCCTGGCCGCCGGACAGCAGGTTGGCCAGGCCGTCCCCGGTCAGCAGATCGCCGCCCGACCCGCCGATCAGGTTTTCGACGTTGCGCAGCGTGTCTTCGTCCTGGCCGCCGATCTTGACGATGCTGTCCGAGGCGCCATTCAGGGTGACCGTGACGGAGGCGGTTTTCTCGGCATAGCTCGCCGTATCCAGTCCTTCGCCACCATCCAGCGTATCCAACCCGGTTCGCCCTGCCAGCACGTCGTCGCCGGCGCCGCCCGCGATGGAGTCGTCGCCCGATCCGCCGTCCAGCAGGTTCGCCAGGGAGTCGCCGGTCAGGGTGTCGGCGGCCGAACCGGCAATGATGTTCTCGATGTTGCGGATGGCGTCCTCGGCCGATCCGGCGACCGTGACGGTCGCGGCGGAGGCGCCGTTCAGGGTGATCTGGATGGCGACGGTCTTGTCCGTATAGATGGCGGTGTCGATCCCGATGCCGCCGTCCAGCGTATCCAGGCCGAAGCCGCCGGTCAGGGTGTCGTTGCCGATGCCGCCATCCAGGATGTTGGCCAGCGTATCGCCGGTCAGGGCATCGGCGCCGCTGCCGCCGGTGACGTTTTCGACGTTGCGGAGTGTGTCTTCGCCCGCGCCGCCGATGAACATCTGGGCGTTGGTGGCGCCGTTCAGGGTGATGAACAGGCCGACGGTCTTGTCGGAAAACAGCACCGTGTCGATGCCGGTGCCGCCGTCCAAGGTGTCCTTGTCGGCGCCGCCGATCAGCACGTCGTTGCCGGCCCCGCCATCCAGCAGGTTCGCCTGCGAATCGCCGGACAGGGTATCGTTGCCGGAGCCGCCGGTGACGTTTTCGACATTGCGCAGCACGTCTTCGTCGACGCCGCCGATCTTCGCGGTGGCGTTGGTGGCGCCGTTCAGGGCGAGCACGACGGCGGCGGATTTGTCGCTGAACACGGCGGTGTCGGCGCCGTCGCCGCCATCCAGCACGTCGATGCCGCCGGCGCCGGTCAGGATGTCGTCCCCGGCCCCGCCGATCAGCACGTTGGCCTGGGCGTCGCCGGTCAGCGTGTCGTTGCCCGAACCGCCGGTGACGTTCTCCATATTGGTCAAGGTGTCTTCGGCGACACCGTTCACCGTGACCGTCGCGGCGGTCGCGCCATTCAGCGCCACGACCACCGATGTGGTCTTGTCGGTGTAAAGAACGGTGTCGAGCCCGGCGCCGCCATTCATGGTATCGGCGCCGCCATAGCCGATCAGGGTGTCGGCGAAGGACGAACCGGTCAGCGTGTCGGCGCCGGCGAGAATGACGGGCCAGGCGGCCAGCGCGGCGGCCTGGCTGGCGGAATAGGCGATCGCGTTCGCCCAGGGCACGGCGATGTCGAACAACTGGATGATCGGCGTGCCGGACACCGAAAGCTGGATGCCGTTGACGGTGCCGCCGATCGGGACGGTGCCGGCAAAGGTGAAGCTGCCGGTGACCTCCACCGTTTCGGTGGGGGAAAGCTGGATGCGGAACCCGCCCGCGATGGGGGAGACCGTCGCCACGCCGATTTTGCTGAAACCGCTGAACAGATCGAGTCCGGTCAGGTTGACCGCGGTCTGAGAGATGAAGGTCGGCATGATCGGTCCCTATGGCATTGCTGTCGCCGACGCTGGAGACATGGTGCGGACGCGTCGGGTCCCCCGCCGGTGGAGGGTCGGATGGATCGACGGTTTGACGGTCGCGCAAACCTGCCGGATGCGGATCAGGCTAACGGACAGTCGGTTACAGACGGTTTACCGCCCGGGGTCCGTTGCGCCGGTTTTCGGTCCCTCGGGTCGGCTTCCCGGTGGGTTGGATTCCGCGGGGTCGGCAACCGGTGGCGGCCGATCTCAATCCTTTGCCCAATCTCAACAGTTTATTATCCTGTGCCTGCCATGCTGGCGTGGATTGGACAGGAGGTTGGACCATGGACCTGATGGCGCTTGCATACGCGGTCATGCTTGCCCTTGGCGGTGTGGCGGTGGATGCCTACCAAAACCCGAAATCGATGGTGGTGGAGGTCATCGCGCCGGGATCCAACACGACCCCCAGCCTCGACCGGCGCTTTATTTCAGTGGTGGTGCAGGGGGAGATCGATCGCGCCGTCAAGGTGCGCTCGCTGATCACGCGCCCGAACATCCGGCCGTCCGGCGACAAGAGCACGATTGAAACGATCGCGGAGGCGCTGGGTGGCGGCGCCCTGGTCACCGCGTTCGCCGACCTGGCGGCCACGCCGCCCAGCCGACTGAAAATCGGGTTGTTGAACGAAAACGGCAAACCCGCGGTCTTCGTGAGCGGCCTTCAGAAGGCGATGTTCCTGCACGAGATGCATTTCGACAATCTGATGTATCTGGAACAGAACGAGACAGTCGTCCAACTGATCAAGCGCTCGGCGATCGAAGGCGTGTCGCAGATCGACCCCTACCTCGCCATGCTGTATCTGCTGCAAGAAGCGCGTTGGAAGAGCGACGATCGGTTCGCGAAAGAAGCCTTGCGCATTTCGGCGCGGGTCGCGGGGCAGTTGCCGAAAGGCCGTGCATCCTTGTTGGCGCGCCTGACCAATCTGGAGGGGTTGGTGCATCTGAACCGCCGCGACCTGGAGACGGCGCGCACGACATTCCTGCGTGGGATCGATTATCTGCCGGGTGAGCGCGGTCCGATCCGCGCGGTGTTGAACATGAACATCGCCTTCATCGAAATCGCGCAGGGCAATCCGGACAGCGCCGCTGCCCGACTGGCCATCCTGCTGGCGCCAGGCGGCATGCTGGCCGATGACACGGTCTTCACGACGACCACCTCGGACGGCAAGGCGCTGGTGCTGGGGGACAACGAGACCCGCTTCCTGCGGTCGAGCGGCATTATGCTGGCCGGCTGCGCCGCGCTTGCCCGCAACGACCTCGATGGCGCCGAACGTTTGGGCAAAATGGCGCTCGAACTCAGCCCGACGCGGCTGACGGCGCTGTCGTTGCTCGCCGACATCGCGGAGCGGCGGGGGAATGCGGCGGAGGCGGCGAGGCTGCGGGCGTCGATCGTCAATCTGCAATTTACCGCCGACCCCTACATGGAAACCGCCAATGCGTTCGCGACCCTGTCGCTGGCCGGGCCGGCCCCGAAGGTGACTCCGAGCCTATACATCTTCTACTGATGTTTCTTCGGTCGAAACATCCGCCAGGGGGATACGGTTCGCCGCCCCCCGGCGGGTCGGTCAGGTCTTCGCCGGCCGGTCCAGGCGGCGCAGCACGAACAGGCCGGCCAAGGTGATGACGGCGAGGTGGCCAAAGCCCAGGCCCCAGCCCAGGACGATGTCGGGACCGGCGAAATCCAGCGCCAGTCCGACGCCCAGCGGGCCGAGAAAGCCGCCCGTGTAGCCGGACATGCTGTGCAGCCCCATTGTTGCGCCGCGCAATGCCGGATCGGCCGCCTGCACGGTGCCGGCGGTCAGGGCGGAACTGTCCAGATAGATCGTCGCGTTCCAGACGATCACCAGCAATGTCGCCAGTAATACCAACCGACGGAAACATTGACTCTCCTGTCAGTGCCACCTCGTCATGCCGGTGCAGGCCGGCATCCACGAATTTCCCAGGCTGCAACAACGGCAGGCGTGGATGGCGGCCCTCCCGCCGCCATGAGTGCGTCCGTGAGGACGCTTTGTCAGCGGGGTGCAAGTCCCCGTCTGGGTTGGTCGCAACCCAGCAATCGAAGGTAACTGCGTTGCCGCGAGGTGGCGTGGGGAGCAACCGGAGGTGAACCTTCAGTCCGTAGGATAACG
>CAMATI010000269.1 GCA_945861095.1 Asaia bogorensis
C
Organism: Asaia bogorensis; assembly: GCA_945861095.1. GTDB lineage: Bacteria > Pseudomonadota > Alphaproteobacteria > Acetobacterales > Acetobacteraceae > Rhodopila. The sequence goes on from CAMATI010000269.1 coordinate 2, forward strand.
CGAACAGTTTCACCAGCAGAGCTTCAAGCTCTGGACGGCTTAGCGCGGAAACGGGCGGTGGCGATGGCACATGACGTATAGACTCGGTCGCGCCGAATCGCGGCAAGAAAATAATGCGCGGCCGCCCACGGTTTTGCCCCTCTTACCATCCATTGAGACCATTCGGGACCTGGGGCTGCATTTTTCTTGCGTCGGGAGGCTCTTTCGACTAGAACAAAATATGAACTTAACCGCGAAAACGAGAATGTCCGACGCGCGGCCGACCGACGCGGACCACCGCGCCAACCCACCCGGAACTACGCCGGTCCGAAAGAAAATCGGGTCTGGCGGTCGGGCGGCGACGATGTTACGCACCCGCCGACCCGATCCATACCGGAGCCCCCATGGCCGCGATTGTCGACATTACCGCCCGCGAAATCCTCGACAGCCGTGGTAACCCCACCATCGAAGTCGATGTCGTCCTCGATTCCGGCGCGATGGGGCGGGCGGCCGTGCCATCCGGCGCCTCGACCGGCGCGCATGAGGCGGTGGAGCTGCGGGACGGCGACAAGACCCGCTACGGCGGCAAGGGCGTGCGCCAGGCGGTTGCCAACGTGGAAGGGGAAATCCTGGACGCGGTTGGCGGCATGGATGCCAGCGAACAGATCACGATCGACAATACGATGATCGACCTGGACGGCACGCCCAACAAGGCGCGCCTGGGGGCCAACGCGATCCTGGGCGTCTCGCTCGCCGTCGCCAAGGCCGCGGCCGAGAACGTGGGTCTGCCGCTCTATCGCTATGTCGGCGGGGTCTATGCCCGCACGTTGCCGGTGCCGATGATGAATATCGTCAACGGCGGCAAGCATGCCGACAATCCGATCGACATCCAGGAATTCATGATCCAGCCGATCGCCGCGGGCACCGTCGCCGACGCCATCCGCATGGGATCGGAGATTTTCGCGCAGTTGAAAAAGGGCCTGCACGACGCCGGCCACAACACCAATGTCGGCGATGAGGGCGGGTTTGCCCCCAATCTCAGCTCCGCCGACGAAGCCCTGGGCTTCATCGCCAAGGCTTGCGAGAAGGCCGGCTATCGCCCCGGGGAAGACGTGACCTTCGCACTGGATTGCGCGGCGACGGAATTCTTCAAGGACGGCCACTACCATCTGGAAGGGGAGGGCAAGGTGCTCGATCCCGCCGGCATGGTGAAATATCTGGCGGATCTGGTCGGACGCTATCCCATCGTGTCGATCGAGGATGGCTGCTCCGAGGATGATTGGGACGGCTGGAAGCTGTTGACCGACGCCATCGGCGCCAAGGTGCAGCTTGTCGGCGACGACCTGTTCGTGACCAACCCGGAGCGTCTGCGCCGCGGCATCGAAACCGGCACGGCCAATGCCATCCTGGTCAAGGTCAACCAGATCGGCACGCTCAGCGAGACCCTGGAAGCGGTTGCCATGGCGCGCAATGCCGGCTGGGGCGCGGTCATGAGCCATCGCTCGGGGGAAACCGAGGACACGACGATCGCCGACCTCGCGGTCGCCACCAATTGCGGGCAGATCAAGACAGGCAGCCTGTCGCGCAGCGACCGCACCGCCAAATACAACCAGTTGATCCGCATCGAGAGCCAGCTTGGACCGGCGGCGCGCTATGCGGGACGAACGATCCTGCGTCATTGATCGGGGTGCGCGGGGATCCCGCGGCGGCGTGCGTGCCCGGGGCGAAACGGGATGCGTGCGCCAACCTCTTGTCGCTGCGCCTGATTCTTTAACCTGGACCGGCCCCGGGCAGGCAATCGCCCCGTTCTAAACCTTTCGTTAAGACGATGTCGGCTCAAATGCGGCGACCCGAGAAGGGACACAGGCCGCATGAACGATCTCGACCCGCATACAAGCCGCCCGATCCGCCTGGAGGCGGCAACCGCGCCCCGGCGCGCCGAACCGATGGTCGATCCCATCCGGGGCGCGTTGGTGGACAGCCGCCAGCGTTGGCGCGAACTGGTCGTCCTGTCCGCCGATCTGGCGTTCGAAACCGATGCCTGGGGCCGTTTCGTCTTCATTTTCCCGGATCAGGCCCTGGGCTGGCCGGCCGGATCGCTGATCGGCCAGTCCGCATCCGTCCTGTTGCCCGACCCGACCGGCGGGTCCGGCTTCGATCCGTTCCGCACCGCGGTGCCCGCCAGGCGCAAGCGGGTCTGGCTGAAGCGCGGCGATGGCGGTCTGGCCTGTTTGGGACTGGCGGCCGCACCCGTCCTTGATGCCGCCGGAAGCCTGATCGGGGTGCGCGGGGCTGGCGTCGACATGACCGAATACGACCAACAGGGCGCCCAGGTCGCCGCCGCCCTGCGTCGGGGGGAAGTGCTGGATCTGATCCTGCGCCGCACCGGCAAGGAGGTCCTGGCCCCCCAGATGATGGCCGCGGCGCTGGATGCGCTGGTCAGCGCGGTGGGCGCGGAAGGTGCCGCCGTGGTGGTCGTGCCGGAAGATGGCACGCCGCCGACCGTGTCCTATCAATCCGGTGCCGGGGCCGCCGACATCCTGCTGTCCGCGTCCGGCCTGCTGCCGGCAACCAGCCGCGATGTGACGCAGACCACATCTTTGAATGGCCGCCCGATTCTGGTGGCCGGCTGCCATCCTCGGTTCGGCGACAACGGCGGGTTGGCGATCTGGCGCGCCCCGACCGCTCGGCCCTGGGATACCGAGGAACGCATGCTGGTCGGTTCCGCCACCAACATCATCCGCATGGTCCTGGAGCACGAATCGATCCAGAGCGAGATGAATCGCCTGGGCCGCACCGACCCGCTGACCGGCCTGTTGAACCGGCGGGCCTTCATCGAGGAGGTCAATCGCCAGACCGACCGGCTGGACCGGGAGCGTCTGCCGGGCACGCTGATGTTCGCCGATCTCGACCACTTCAAGGCGGTCAACGACCAGATGGGCCATGAGGCCGGGGACAAGGTCCTGCTGCGGGCCGCGTCCCTGCTGCGCCAGACGGTGCGGCCCAGCGATCTGGTGGCTCGCCTTGGGGGCGACGAATTCGCCGTGTGGATGGGCGGCGCGGATCACATGACGGTGGCCGAACGCGCCGACCATCTGCGCGAAGTCGCTCCCCATGAACTGGGGGAGGTCGTGGGCGGCGACGCCCCGCGCATGAGCCTGTCCCTGGGCATCGCCAGCCGACGCGCCGGCAGCCAGGAACCGCTGGACAGCCTGATGCGGCGGGCGGACATGGCGATGTATGAGGTGAAGCGGAACGGTCGCGGCCATTGGCGGGTGTCGCTGGAGGAGCCCGCGTGATGGAGGTCGCCGAAGCCGTCCGGGTCCGCCAGGGGGCCGCGCCGGACACGCCGCCCGAGATTCTGCGCCGTCTGGCCCTGGATCAGTCGGTGAAAGTGCGCGCGACCCTGGCGATGAACCCGGCGACCCCGGCACAGGTCGATGCCACCCTGGCGCGAGATGGCGATGAACGGGTGCGGGTCCTGCTGGCCCGGAAACTCAGCGCGCTGACCCCGACCTTGTCCGGACCGGCGCAGATCCGGCTGCGGGACCAGACGATCGGCCTGCTCACCATCCTGGTCGCGGATGCGGCGGTGCGGGTGCGGACCGCCATTGCCGAGGAACTGAAATCGTTCCCGGACGCGCCCAGGGACGTGATCATGCGCCTCGCCCGCGATGAAGCGGTGATGGTGTGTGCGCCGGTCATCCTGTTCTCGCCGCAATTGACGCAGGAGGATCTGGTCGCCCTGGTGGCCAGCGCGCCGTCCCCGGCAACGGTGGCCACGGTGGCGCACCGGGCCGGGATTGGCGCGTCGGTGTCCGATGCCATCGCCGCCACCGCGAACGAGGAGGCCATCCGCGCCCTGTTGTCCAACCAATCCGCCCATATCCGGGAAGCGACGTTGGATGCGCTGGCCGCCCAGGCCGCGGCGCATGAGACCTGGCACGAGCCGCTGGTGCGCCGTCCCAGCCTGTCGGTCCGTGCCCAGCGGACCCTGTCGGAGATCGTCGCGAGCCATCTGCTGGACGAACTGGCACGCCGGACCGATCTGGACCCCGGTGTCGCCGCAAGCCTGCGCCAGGGGCTCGCCCAGCGTCTGGCCCCTGCGCCGATCGAAGGCGTGGACGATATGGCGTCGGATACCGCGCTCGCCGAGGCGCGCCAACTGGCGGCCGAAGGGCGGTTGACCGAGGATATCCTGCTGGATGCCGGGCGTCGCGGGCAGATCCGGCGTGTGGCCGCGATGCTGGCGGTCAAGGCCGCGGTGCCGCTCGCCGTGGTGGAGCAGGCCGGTGCCCTGCGCAGCGCCAAGGGGCTGATCAGCCTGTCCTGGGCGGCCGGATTCTCCATGCGTTCGGCGACGATGCTGCAAACCCTGCTCGCGCGACTAGCCCCCGATGCCGTGGTCGAGCCGGCCGCGGATGGCGGATTTCCGCTGTCGGAGGGTGAGATGTCCTGGCAGTTGGAGGTGCTGGGCGGCGACGGGCGCGCCTGATCCAAGCCCGCGTCGCTGCCTGCAATGCCGTTGGGGATCAGCGTTTGACCAGCAGCCCCTGGCCGGTCGGCAGTTCCAGGATGGACAGGCCCCGTTCGGCGGCAAACCGGTCTTCAGCCTGTTTCTGGTCCTGGTAGCCGGTCCAGCCATAGTCGTCGAACACGATCATACCGCCCGCCGCCAGCCGGTCGTAGAGCAGGTCCAGGGCACCGAGTTCGGCGTCCATGTTGTTCATGTCGATATGCAGGAAAGCGATTTTCCTGGGTGAGACCGCATGCAGCACATCGGGGACCTTGCCTCTGGTGACGGTGACATTCGGCCAAGGACGGAACCGATCGCGCACCTTTTCATACAGTTCGGGCGAATGCTCCGGCAGACGACTGCCTTCCCCATCTGTGCCGGACGGGTCGAACACGTCGTAGAACCAGCAATTCCGCCCGGTCAGCCCGTCCAGATAACGCAGGACGACCTCCATCGAGTATCCCTCGTAGGTGCCGCATTCGACATAATCGCCGTCCAGCCCCTGACAGCTAGCGGCGGCCCAGCACAAGGTGTGGGTACGCCAGGCCAGGGAGCGTTCCATCGGCTTGGGTGCAGACGCCTCGACCGCGGCCACGAAGCGCGGATCGAAGCGGAACCCGGCGGTGTGGCCGTAGGTGACCAGATTATCCGCGATATACCACTGGGAATGCCGTTGAGAGATGTCTCCCAGAGTGCGGATCAGCTGGTTCAGCAGGTCCTTGACCTCGGGAATATGCTCCAGGCCGTAGAAGATCTGAGGGACGCGCAATAACGGCGGGGTGGCACCATCGGGCATGGAAGTCTCCGGCATTTTGTCAGACCGGCACACGATGGCAGCAATCCATGAACAACTGCTTAACCCCAACGAACTGGAGAGGCGGGTCAACGTCGTCCGAGAGAAGAAGTGGACCAAGCCGTGACAGGTTGTTGCCAAGTCGGAATGGAGCCCCGGCGGACTGTATTCCCGCGTTGGCCTCGATCCGCTATAGTGGCGCTGTATTCGTGGACCGGAGAACCCGGCCCATCGGCAGCTTCGGGGGAATGTCAATGACTGACGAAATTTCCGAACAAGGGCGCGTTTTCCTTGACCGGGCCCGGTCCCTGGAATCCGATATTCTCGCCGCGCGGGCCGAGATGGACCGAGACCGCCGCATTCCAGCCACCCTGGTTCAGAGCCTGCGCGATGCGGAAATGTTCCATCTCTGGCTTCCGCGTTCGGTCGGCGGCCCGCAACTGCACCCCATCGACCTCATCGCGGTCATTGAGGAACTGTCCCGCGCCGATGGCTCCGTTGGCTGGTGCACGGCCAATGCCAGCGTGGTCAGCATGATCAGTGGCAGCCTGCCCGAAGCGTCCACGCGACATATGTACAGTGACCGCGCGGTGGGCTGCGGCTCTCTCCTCCCCGGTGGAAAGGCCGTCGTGGTGCCTGGCGGGTACCGGCTCAGCGGCCGATGGAATTATGCCACGGGCATCGTGCATAGCGGATGGATGACGGCCAACAGCGTCATCATGGAAAACGGCGCACCGCGTCTGACCGACGCCAAGACCCCGGAACTGCGGTTCCTGTTCATTCCCGTCGACCAGGGTACGATCATCGACACCTGGGATGTCAGCGGGATGCGCGCGACCGGCAGCCATGATTTCGAGGTGCATGACCTGTTCGTGCCGGACGATCTGAGCACGCCGACATTCGTCAATACGCCGCTGCATCCCGGGACGTTGTATCAGGTCCCGCGCATGAGCCTGTTCACCGTCGCCATCGGATCCGTGCCCCTGGGCATCGCCCGCTCGGCCGTGGACGCATTGATCGCGCTCGCACAGGACAAGGTGCCGATGGGCGCGACGGCGCCATTGCGAGACAAAGTCACCGCCCAGATCGCGGCAGGCCAGGCGGAGGCGCTGCTGCGGGCAGCGCGGGCGGGGCTGGTCGCGGCGGTCAACCGGATGTGGAACGAAGTGGACGCAGGCCAGCCACCGTCCCTCGATAGCCGGGGCGCGGTCCGGTTGGCGGCAACCTTCGCGACCGAGGCCAGCGCGCGGGTGGTCGATCTGGTGCAAAACGCGGCCGGTGGCAGTGCGCTGTTCGAAAGCGGCCGCATCGCGCGCTGCTTCCGCGACGTGCACGCGGCGACGTCGCATATCGGCCTGCACACCAACAATTACGAGGCCTGTGGACGTTTCTTGTTCGGTATGGACCCGGGCACGCCCCGGTTCTGAAGCGGCGGCGTGATGTCGGGGGACCTTGCCAGCGAGTGGACCCCTTGCAGGGCTTCTGGCTGTCTATGCCAATGCCGGCCCGCCGAAGTTCTGGCGCAGCGTGGGCTTGTGGATCTTTCCAGCGGCATTGCGGGGGAGCGCATCGGTGAACACGACATCGTGCGGCAGCTTGTAGCGGGCAAGCTGGCCACCGCAGTGGGTCAGCACGTCTTCCACTGACAAGTTGGCATCCGGCTTCGCCACCACGATGGCGCGCCCGACCTCCCCCCAGCGGGCGCTCGGAACGCCGATCACCGCAGCCTCAACCACGTTTGGCAGGCGCGACAGCACGTTCTCCACCTCGGCGGGGTACACGTTCTCGCCACCCGAAATGTACATGTCCTTCCAGCGATCGACGATGAAGAAGTAGCCCTCCGTGTCGCGCGTGGCGGCGTCGCCGGTGCGCAGCCACCCGTCGACGAAGGCCGCTGCCGTGGCTTCGGGGTTGTTCCAGTAGCCCGGGGTAATGGAAGGACCGCGCGCCCAGATTTCGCCCACCGTGCTGTCTTCTATGTCATGCCCGTCGGCGTCGACCAGGCGAAGCTCGACATGCAATGTGGGTTTGCCCACGCTACCGATCTTGCGCACCGCATCGGCCTGATCGAGATAGGTTACGACGGGACCTGTCTCGGTCATGCCGTAGGCTTGGACGAGCATGACGCCTTGCTTATGCCAGGCCTCGATGACTGACAACGGCGGTGACGCGGCGGCAACACAAGCATGCGCGAGCCGGGAGAGATCGGTTCTGGCGAAGTCCGGATGCTGGGCAGCGAACTGGTAGTGTGCCGGCGCGCCGAAAAATAGGTTGATGCCGAGGTCGGGATCGCCCAACGCGCGGAGCGCCGCACCCGGGTCGAAGGCTGGCATGTCCACCACTGTGCCGCCGGCGTGAAAGACCGGGTTGGAATAGACGTTGAGGCCGGCGATGTGGAACAGCGGCAGCGCACACAAATGCACTGAGTGGTGGGAGATTTTCACGATCGCGTTGAAATTCACAGCGTTGAACAGGTTCATGGCGTAGGGGATCATCACCCCCTTGGGCAGGCCGGTGGTGCCCGATGTGTAGAGGATGGCCGCCACATCGTGCAGCGCCATCTCTGCCCGTCGCGCGAGGCGCTGGCCGCCCGTTGCTGCCCGGACGAACGCGGTGTCCTGGCCAATGCTGTCGAGCCGCGTGGCGTTGCCATCAGGAGCGGCTTGTTCGGCGAGCGCCGCGAAAGCGTCATCGTGCAGCAACAACTTCGGCGTGCAGTTGGCCAGGATCGCCCGCAGCTCTGGGGCCGCGAGGCGAATGTTGAGCGGCACGAAGATCGCGCCAACCCGAAAGCAGGCGAACTGTATGGCGAAGACGTCGACGCTGGCTTGAGCCAGCACCGCCACACGCTCACCCATGCCGATGCCACATCTGTCGGCCAAATAGGCGGCAATGGCATCAATGCGGTCGTGGAAGGCGCTGTAGGTGAAGCGGGCGCCGCTGCCCAGGTCAACGGCGGCGATTGCCTCCGGTCGGCGAAGCGCGTGATTGGCGATCCAATCGTAGTGGCGCAGGACGCTGCCTTGCATGGCTGTTTCATCCCCTGGCATTGGTGCTCCTCCCCATCAGCGACTGCGCACCGCTCGCGCCTGGCGGCAGCACGCGGTGAGGGTGCAACGTTCAATTTTGCCGTACGTCAAATCTAGCAGCGACTACTTGGGCCGGCGCCGCAGTGTCGAAGCCCGCGCTGCCTTTCCGACGAATTGTGGTCGGTGTCACCGTAAGTGGATCGCCTCCCGCGGGCAACCTGCAACATCGATGTTGGTCTTCCGGCTCATTTGCGCGCGACGAGAGATGAGGGATGGCCGATGCGCGCCTGGAAGCCGCCCATCAGTGCCGGAACCATCATCGAACGGCGGAGGCTTCGGGAAAATTGTGTCTGCAACCTGTGGCTTCTCTGGAATCTGGCGGAATGCTAACGTTCGTGCAGTCCCGGAGGCTCATCTGGGCAATGTCAACCAGGGAGAGTCCGTCGATGTCTGCTCGGCACGAAGGGAAGAATCCTCAACACATCACGGCAGAGGCGGCCGCCGGGCTCGTTACTTCGGGCATGTGGCTCGATTTCGGCTTCGGGGTCTGCCAGCCCGATGTGTTCGATGCTGCGCTCGCGGCACGGGCGCACGAACTCGAAGGCGTCAAGATCCGAAGCTGCATCACGCTCCGGCCGCGCGCCCATCATGTCGCCGATCCCACCGGCGAGAGCATCCTGAGCCTGAACTGGCATTTCAGCGGCTACGACCGCCGCCAGCATGATGCGGGGCGGTGCAACTATCTCCCGCTCAATCTCGGCGAGTGGCCGGACCTTTACCGCCGCTTCGTCGACCGGGTGGACATCGGCATCATCCAGGTCCGACCGAAGGATGAAAACGGCTTCTACAATTTTTCGGCAGCCGCATCGTATACCCCGACTCCCCCGAAACCCGAAGGAATCGCTTGCCAACCGGATCGAAGGCGATTCTGCTCCCATCCATGATCCGGCGCGGCTTCCTCGACAGCGAATCACGACAGGACCTGATCGAACTGGCCCGCGACGGGTC
>CAMATI010000270.1 GCA_945861095.1 Asaia bogorensis
CCGCCATTTGCAACCGGAAGCTGGGCCAGCTGACCGGGTCACACCCCGAGTCACGTAACCCAGCCTGATACAAAAAGCGGTGTCCAGGAGAGTCGCGGCCCGCTTGGACATAGTAATGCAGGAGTCAAAAATGAGGGGAGTCATGAGGGCTGGCTGGGTTGTTTTCCAGCATCGATATGATGGCCACGCAGAGATGCTGTGCGTAGCCACGATCGCAGCAGAACAGGACGTGCACGGTATTCAGGGGCATTTGCCCAACCCAGCGGGACCAGACCATACACAGCGCCCGCTCATCGGCGAACTTCGGCCCGATCCGACCCGGTTCGTCAGACGCACCAGCCCGCCCCAACGACACAACCGGGGATGATCGAACCGGTCATCGACAGGTCGAATTTGGGTCCCGCCGATCATGATGGGTGCGCCACATCGCAACCGGTATGGCGCGCTGAAACCACTTCGTCGGCGGTTTGATGGGAGCTTGGCATGGAGGTCTCTCTAACAAGGTCAACGACGCCGTGCAAGCACGGTATGACATCGGCGGGGTGACCGCATCCTTTTGGTATTACGTGCATATTCTTGTATCGGATTGCTTTATCGGCCCTTCTGGACGATGCTGCCGGCCGGTGACGCGATCCCCGTCCACCGCCTGTACGCATACCGCCCACCGCTGCCCCAGACCCTTAAGGACCTCGGAATGCCATCCCCCAGCAAGACCGTGCTCGTTACCGGCGGTGCCGGATATATCGGAAGCCACGCGGCAAAAATGCTGGCCCGGTCGGGATATCAGCCGGTGGTCTACGACAATCTGACCCGCGGCCACGAATGGGCGGTCCGCTGGGGGCCCCTGGTTGTCGGCGATATCGGCGACGCCGACCTGCTCGCCCACACGATCAAGCACCACAATATCGGGGCGATTCTGCATTTCGCCGCCCTCGCCTATGTCGGGGAGTCGGTGACCAATCCCGAACTGTATTTCGAGAACAATGTCGTCAAATCGTTGACCTTGCTGAAAACCGCCTGGCAGTCCGGGGTGCGGCATATTGTGTTCTCCTCCACCTGCGCGACCTACGGATCGCCGGAAATCCTGCCCATCACGGAACGGGAGCGGCAACGGCCGATCAATCCCTACGGCGAGACCAAGCTGTGCGTGGAGCGGGCGCTGCATTGGTATGACATGGCGCATGGCACGACGTCGGTGGCGCTGCGCTACTTCAACGCCGCCGGCGGCGACCTGGATGGAGAGATCGGGGAGGCGCATTCGCCCGAAACCCACCTCATCCCCCTGGTGTTCGAGGCAGCACAGGGCGGCAAACCCATCGCCATCTTTGGCACCGACTACGACACCCCGGACGGCACCTGCATCCGCGACTACATCCACGTGACCGATCTCGCCGATGCGCATGTCAAGGCGTTGCACTACCTGCGGGAGGGCGGGCCCTCCACCGCGCTGAATTTGGGGACCGGGCAGGGCTATTCGGTGAAGGAGATTCTGGCGTCGGTCGAAGCCGTCACCGGCCGGCCGGTCCCGCACCGGATCGCGGAGCGGCGTCCGGGCGATCCGCCGAGCCTGGTGGCCGATCCGAGGTTGGCGAATGAGACGTTGGGGTGGAAGCCGCAATGCTCTGACATCGAGACGATCGTGCGGTCCGGCTGGCATTGGCACCGGACCCGGAACGCCGCCGATCCGGCTGGCGCATAACACGGGCGAACCGACACAGCGCCCGTCCCCTCGGCTAGCCCAGATCGCGGCGGGGACGCCTGACCGGGTGAAAGCCGACGCAACCTTCATCTGCACCATCTGAAACGGGATATTCCCTTGCCGCCAAGCGCCACAACTGCAATGCCCCCACGGCAAGGACCGGACTGGCCGCTGCTGGCGGCGATCGCGGCATTGGCGGCGTGCAGCGCCGCTTTGTCGCTGCACGCCTTCTCCGCCATCGTTGCGCGCGCCACCATCCTGTTCAGGGATGGTTTGGCGATTTCACCGTCCAATCTGCTGCCGGCGCTTGGTCTGACGGATGCGCTGTTGGCCGCCACAACCGCGATCCTGCTGCTGGCGCCGATCTGGCTGGAATGGCGCCGACGCGCGATCAGCGCTTTGCTGTGGCGCGCGAACCCGACGGAAATCTGGATTCTGCTCGCGATCCTGCTCTTATGGCTCGGTCACAGCTTCTGCTTTCCGGGCGTGCTGCTGGCGGCGGATTCCGGAAGTCACATCGCCCGCTTCCTGGAGATGAGTCGCGGACTCCAGGAGGGGTTCATTCCGCAATGGACCAATTACCAGTATCTCGGCAGTCCGCTTCTCGCCTTCACGGGTCCGCTGATCTTCATCCTGGGCGGATTTCTGACCTTGGCCGTCGGCGATGCCATCGTCGCCGTCAAAGTTCTGGCAACGGTCACGCATTTTCTGACGGGATTGTTCTTCTACGCCTTTCTGCGCACGTTGGGGCTTTCGCGGTCGGCCGCGCTGATTGCCTCGGTGGGATGGGCCGGGTCCTTCGGTTATCTGCAATTGTTTTTGTATCGGGGCCTGTTTCCGCAACTGATCACGGTCATGTTGCTGCCACTGCTGTTCCTTGCCGCGGAACATCTGATGCGCCGCCCGCGGACCAGACCCGGCGACTGGCTGCTGTTCGCGGTGACCACCGCCGCGCTGATCGTCAACCACCAGCCGCATGCCCCCTTCGCGGCCATCTATCTGGGTCTGTTCGGAGGCATCAGCCTGCTGTTGGGGCGTTGGCGATGGTCTGGCATCTGGCCGATCGCCACGTCCGGGCTGGCCGGCGTTGCAATGGGCGCGATCGCAATTCTGCCGGTTCTGGAAGGCTCCGGCTGGGTGATGATGGAACCGGACTCCGGCCTGGCGCTGCTGCGTTGGCCGACCGCCGAACGGTTGCTGAGGTTGATAACCTGGGCCAATACGCGGTCGAACTGGGGATCGGATTACTGGGCCTATCTTGGACTTGCCTCGGTCGCGCTGGCGCTGTTCGGCGCCTGGACATCGCTGGCGGGCGCCACATCCACACTCCGGCGATCCTTGGCGCTTGCCGCCGCACCCTGCGTGCTGGTGGGATTGGTGCTATACAATCCGTCGGTGCGGGACATCATGTTCCTGGGGTTTTTCATCGGGATTCTGGTCGCTCTGGCGATCGAAGGGCTGCTGGCCAACCGCCCGTCCGGCCACCGTATCGTGCTGATCGCGCTGATGGTTGTGCTGCTGGATGTCGCCAGCACCGCCATTCTGCCGGTTGCGCGCCCCGATAAGGAATTTCTGGCGGACGCGGGGCGCTATCTGGAGCAGTCCGCCCCCAACGAACGCACGATGGGGATCGGGATCCAGCGGGACGGTTCGTTGCTGGCGGATACCGGTCCCAGCGCGGGCGTGATGAGCTACTTCGCCACCCCACAGCGCATTTCAGGCCACCACAACATGGCCGCGACGCTGGTTCACAACTATTCCGGCACCAGCGTCAACATGGCCGAACGGGATCTGCGCGGGACCGGCCGCCTGTCGCCACCCGTCGCGACCCTGCTGGCCCAGTTCAACGTTTCCCGCATCGTCTGCGCCGATTCGGTCATCATGGGGTGCCCGACCAGTTTCCTGGATGCCAGCCCGGAAGGCACCCTCGGCCGTCGTATCCTGCTGCCCAACGCCAGTCCGGTTCTGTTCAGCCGCTCGCTGATTGCCCTGTCGCCAACCGAGGGGATGGACAAACCGGCGTTCTGGGACCCGATCTTCGAATCCGAGCCCATGGCACCGCGCGTGGCCGCCATCGCGGGGTTCCTGCGCCTCTACTTGGACACGGCGCGGATCGATCCGGTTCGCCATACCGCCCGCGCGCTGCCGGTTCGCCAACCTCCTTCGGGCAGCACGAACCAGCAGGAAGGCTTCGACGCCGTTCCGGTGCTGGAGCACTACGCCGTGTCGCTGACCCGGGTCGAGCTGGTAATCGCCGCTGGGCAGGGCGGTTTCGTGCAGCTCGCTCACCCGTGGTATCCGGGCAACGAGGTGCGCATCAACGGAATCGTGACGACACCGTTGCAAGGCGCGATCTCGCTGATGGTGTTGCCGCTGCAAGCCGGGCGGAACCATATCGTGATCGAACCCCGCACCACCCCGATGACCCGGCTTGCCGCCTGGATTTCCGGAACGGCGCTGATCAGCGCGCTGGGCGTGGCCGGGTTGCTGGCCTGGCGGAACCGTCGGGGAACCGGGTCCGTGGGTTCCGTCGGCACGAAGTGACGCGGGACTTTATCCCCACGAAGTGACGCGGGATTTTATCCCACGAAGTGACGCGGGATTTTATCCCACGAAGTGAGGCGGGACTTTATCCCGACGAAGTGACGCAAAACCCGCCCCCGGCCGCGGCAATCCGCGACGGGCGGGATCGTGGCTGTCCACCACCCCGGTCACCACCGCCCCGGCATCGTCCCGGCGCGCCAGTTTCAGATCGGACCGCGCGGTGACCTCTGCCAAAGGCCCATACGCGACGACCTGCCCGCGATCGATCAGAACCAGTGAGTCGGCCAGGTGGATCACCTCCTCCATGGCATGGGTGACGTAGAGGATCGGCAGGCGCAGTGCCGCCTTAAGCCCCGCCGGATACGGCAGGATTTCGGCCTTGCGGGCAGCATCCAGGCTTCCCAGCGGTTCATCCATCAGCAGCAGCCTGGGCTGGGCCAGCGGCGCCTGCCGCCCACGCCGCTTCCCCGCCCCAACCCGCCAATTCGCTCGGCCGCTAACCCCGGTCCCGCGGTTCGTGGGCTACGACGTTCCGCTCCGTGTGATCACGTTCTAACCTACGGGACGAACCGGCGCGGACATCGCGTTCGCGCCCATGCGAGGAGAGCAGAACACATGACTTTCGACTTCACCGGCAAGCGCGCCGTGATCTGTGGCGGCAGCCGCGGCATCGGCCGAGCGATCGCACTGGGCCTGGCGGCGGCGGGCGCCGATGTATCGATCTGCGCCCGCGGGGCCGACGCCCTGGAGGCCACCCGCGCTGAAATCGCCGCCCTGGGGCACAAGGCACACGCCGGTTCGGCCGATCTGGCCAACGCAGAGGCGATCAAGACCTATGTCGCATCCGCGGCGGACGCGTTGGGCGGCATCGACATTCTGGTCAACAACGCGTCCGCCTTCGGGTCCACCGACGATGAGGCCGGGTGGATGTCCAGCATGGCCATCGACATGATGGCGATCGTGCACGCCACCCATGCCGCGCTGCCATTCCTGAAATCCGCCAAGGGCAGCGTGATCAACACGTCCTCGGTCGCCGCTCTGCGCGCCTCCGCGCGCCAGCCGCCTTATGGCGCGATCAAGGCCGCGGTCATCCATTACACCAATACGCAGGCCGCGATGTATGCGCGGGACGGCGTTCGCGTGAACGGCGTGGCCCCGGGATCAATCGAGTTTCCCGGCGGCGTCTGGGATCGCCGCAAGACCGAGGCGCCGAAACTCTACAACGCCGTGCTCAACGCCATCCCGTTCGGACGCCTCGGCCATCCGGAGGAAGTGGCGAATGTGGTGATGTTCCTGGCCTCGCCGATGGCATCCTGGGTGACCGGCCAAACCATTGTCGTCGATGGCGGCCAGACACTGTAGTACCAACCGCTGACCCATGGGTGGCTGCCGTCATTGCGAGCGCGGCGACGCAATCCAGGGGCCTGGTACTATCGATCCTGTTGGTTGTCCTGGATTGCTTCGCCGCGCTCGCAATGACAGACGCCGTTGCCGCCATGGGTCACCGGCTCGGTCGGCTGGTATAAGGCCAGGCCCACCGTCGGGTAACGGCGCGTGCATGTTTCGGTAAAGGGAACCATCGGGATCGGATTGACGCATCCGGTCCCGATGAAACGACTTGATTGGATCACGGGTCACCGCGCCCGGGCCCGACCGACCCGCAATACTTTCAAGCAATTGCCCAACCGTTGGGCTTTTTTGTGACACCCCATGTCCTTCAGTGCCTGTCCTCCTTGTAATCATTGATTTATCTTCTTTGGCACGGTTGTTGAATGATGCTTGCCTGACCCACCAAATCTCAAAATGCGGTGGCCCGGAGAAAGGCAATGCAGGACACGCCGACATGAAACTGATTATGGCCATCATCAAGCCGTTCAAGCTGGACGATGTGCGTGAAGCCCTGACCCCGCTGGGCGTACAGGGATTGACGGTATCCGAGGTCAAAGGTTTCGGCCGACAAAAGGGCCAGACCGAGATCTATCGCGGAGCGGAATATCACGTCAGCTTCCTGCCGAAGATCAAGATAGAGGTCGTTGTCTCGGACGATCTCGCCGACTCCGTGATCGAGGCAATCGCGAAATCCGCCCACACCGGCAAGATCGGCGACGGGAAGATCTTCGTCCTCGACATTGCGCGGGCGATGCGGATCCGAACGGGCGAAACCGATACCGAAGCGCTCTAATCGAACAAATCAAGGGAAACAGCACCGATGATGAGACCCCGCCTGAATTGGGGATTGGGCGTTTTGCTGCCGGCTCTTTTGGTCGCGGCACCGGCGTTCGCCGACGCCCCCCCGAAGATCGATACCGGCGATACCGCCTGGATGCTGACCAGCACCGCATTGGTGCTGATGATGACCATTCCCGGCCTGGCGTTGTTCTATGCGGGTATGGTCCGCAAGAAGAACGTCCTCGCGACCATGATGCAGTCCTTCACCGTCTGCTGCCTGGTCACGGTGGTCTGGATGGTGGCCGGCTACAGCCTCGCCTTCACCAACGGCAATGCCTATATCGGCGACTTCTCGCGCTTTCTGTTAAGCGGCATCGGCGGCAACATCGTCAAGGGTGTTGACCAGGTCTTCGTGCTGGGTGCGGGTACGGACGGCGCCATCACGACGACCATTCCCGAATCCGTCTTCATGATGTTCCAGATGACGTTCGCGATCATTACGCCAGCGTTGATCGCGGGCGCCTTCGCCGATCGCATGAAATTCTCGGCGATGTGCATCTTCATGGTGCTATGGTCGCTGTTCGTCTACGCGCCGGTCGCGCACTGGGTCTGGGCGCCGACGGGCTGGATGTTCGCCCTTGGCGTGCTGGATTTCGCGGGCGGCACCGTCGTTCACATCAACGCCGGTATCGCGGGTCTCGTCTGCGCCCTGGTACTCGGCAAGCGCAACGGCTACGGCACGAACAACATGGCGCCCTACAACCTGTCCTATGCGGTCATTGGCGCGGCTATGCTGTGGGTCGGTTGGTTCGGCTTCAACGCGGGTTCCGCGCTCAGCGCCGGCGGTCGCGCCGGCATGGCGATGGCGGTGACGCAGATCGCGACGGCCGCGGCGGCCCTGGGCTGGATGTTCGCGGAATGGATTACCAAGGGCAAACCTTCCGTTCTGGGTGTCATTTCCGGCGCGGTGGCGGGCCTGGTCGCGATTACCCCGGCTTCCGGTTACGTGCTCCCGGGTTCGGCGATCATCATCGGTCTTGTCGCCGGCGTCGTGTGCTTCTGGGCCGCAACCAGCCTGAAACACATGCTGGGCTACGACGACAGCCTGGATGCGTTTGGCGTGCACGGGGTTGGCGGGATAGTCGGCGCCTTGCTGACCGGCGTGTTCGCCTATGGCGCGCTTTCCGCCACGGATGCGACGCCTGATGGCATCTCTGGCGGCATCGAACAGCTTAAGCTACAGGCGATCGGTATCGTCGCGACGGTTGTCTACACGGGGGTCATGACACTTATCCTGCTGATGATCACCAAGGCCCTGGTCGGCCTGCGGGTCGCGGAAGAAGAGGAGCGCGAGGGACTCGATATCGTCCTGCACGGCGAGCAGATCTTCTGATCGCAAGACTTGATCTGACCACGGCCGAACCGGGGCACCCTTTCAGGGTCCCGGTTCGAACCGGCCTCTCGCAAACAAGAACAGACGGAACAGTTTCCATGAAGCGTCATCCCAGGATATGGCCCACATCCGTGCTCGCCGCGGCCATTGCGGCGGTCGGCGCACCGGCCATGGCACAAAACCCAGCCCCAGCGCCCGCGGCAGCACCCGCGGCGGAAGAAAAATACACCGGGCTCGTCATCGACGGCATCAGCCTTTCGGCGCAGATTCAAGGCGGCGTCATCGGCAACCCATATCGCCCGAATTCCGGCATGAATTTCGGTCAGACGATCACCGACCGCGCCAACCAATTCCTGCTGAACCAGATCCTGCTGACCGCCGCGAAGCCGATCGACCCAGAGAACAAGGAGTTCCAATGGGGCTTCAAACTCCAGGGCATGTATGGCTCGGATGCGCGCTACACGCAGTTTATGGGCATCTTCAACAACGCCCTGCCGACGTCGCGCAACACGTTCGATATCGTGGAAGCCAATGCGGTCATGCGCCTGCCGATATTCTCCGGCGGACTTGACCTGAAAGCCGGTCTGTACTCGACGCCGCTGGGCTTCGAGACGATCGATCCGGCCACCAACCTGTTCTACTCCCACTCCTACACGTTCCAGTTCGGCCTGCCGTTCAAGCATACCGGCATGCTGGCGGTCGCCCATGTCTCCGACGTTCTGGACATCTATGCGGGTGTCGATACCGGCGCCAACACAACCTTCGGGCCCTTGGGCGAGAACAACAGCGCGCTTGGCGGTATCGCCGGTTTCGGGCTGAACCTGATGGAAGGCAAGCTCACGGTCCTCGCCCTGACGCATTTCGGGCCGGAAAACGCATCCCGCTTCCTCGCCCCGCTTGGTATCAACGCCAACAGCAAATGGCGTTCCTATAACGACATCCTGATCACCTACAAGGCAACCGATGCGCTGACATTGGTTACCGAATTCAACTGGGTCCGCGACGCCTACGGCTATGTCAACAAGCCCGTGAACGGCTTCGGCGTGGTGCAATACGCGTCATACGCATTGTCCGACACGCTGACCCTGAACGCACGCGCCGAAGTCTGGCGTGACGACAACAACTACTTCGTGGCGTCCTTCGCGGGTCCCGCCGACCCGGTGCGCTTCCAGCAGGGCCTGCCGCTGAAGGCCGCGGTCTACGGCGCGGGCGGGCCGAGCACCACTTATGGGTCTCTGACTTTGGGCGTGACGTATAAGCCGGACGTGCCGGCCCCGATCGCCGGCCTGATGATCCGGCCGGAAATCCGATGGGATCATGCCTATACCGGCAACAAGCCGTTCAACACCAACGGAGGCAATCCAGGGCTGTTCAACGCTCTCAACTGACGCACCACTTCAGAAGGGGATCAAGGCCCTGCAGAGCCGCGGCGTATCTGTCTTGACTGAAGGTACTAGTCTTGTTTCGACGTAGGATATTGTAGGCAAAGCTGCGCAGCCTAGCGAACACA
>CAMATI010000271.1 GCA_945861095.1 Asaia bogorensis
GGTGCCGCGAGCACGCTGACCGACGCCACCAAGGGCTCGACCTTGGGGGGGGGCTTGCAGTTCACCCAATACGCCCGAGGTGGGGCTGGCGGCCATTCCTATGGCGGTGGCGCCGGTGGCGCCGCGGGTGCCGCGACATCCAGCCTCACGTTCAACGACATCACCGCCAACGCCATCGACGCCAGCAACCTGCGGGCCACGGTCCGGGCCGATGGCGGTGCCGGAGGGCGTGGGACGACGGCGGCCAAGGGTGGTTCCGGGACGGCGACCGTCGCTTTGACCGGGGCCAACGCCGTCTACGCGATCGCCCGATCCAATGGCGGCGGCGCCGGACAGACGGATGCCGGTTCCGCCGCCACCGCGGGCACCGGCGGTTCGGCGTCATCGTCCGCATCCGCATCCGCGGTCAGCGGCTTTGCGACCGCAAATGCCACAGCCTATGCGGGTAGCGGCGGGAGGGCCGGCGACGCCTCGGTCACCGGCGGCGCCGGCGGCGTCGTCACTGGAACGACCGCGACGGCCAGCGGCCAATCGGCCTATGCCACGGCGCGCCAAGCCGGTGGCTTCGGGGGCGGCAGCAGCGGTGTCGGTGGCAAGGCCGGTGCCGGTGGCGCCAGCAGCCTGACCAACGCCGTGACCGGCACGACGAAGGGCAGCACGTTGCGCCTGACCCAGGTCTCCAGCGGGGGCGCGGGCGGCGCCGGCTATGGCGGCACCGCAGGGGCCGCCGGGGCGGCTTCTTCCGCCCTGACCTTCAGCGATCTGACAAACGCAACCCGCGCCGGCTACTTCAGTGGCAGCAGCTCGGCCTATGGCGGCCAGGGCGGCGGCGGCGCCGTAGCCGCCAAGGGCGGCGCGGCAACCGCATCGATCGCGTTGACCGGCGCGAACGCGGTCTCCGCGACCGGGCGGGCCTCGGGCGGCATTGGCGGCTCCGTTAACCATTACGGGGCAACCGGGAACGGTGTGGCGGGTGAAGCGGCAACCGCGAGTTCATCCGCGACGACGACTTCGGCCACCGCGCAAGCCTACGCGCGGGCAAGAGCCTACGGCGGAACCGGCGGCGGGGGCAGAGGCGCGGGCAAGGCCGGTGGCGCGGGTGCGACCAGCAGCGCCACCGTGGTCGCGAACGGAAATTCTGCCAATGCCGTTGGCGATGCCAGCGGTGGCGGCGGCGGGGAGGGCGGCTATGGCGCCAACGGCGGGGCCGGCGGCGCCGTCACGCTGGACAACAAAGTCACCGGCGTAACCACGGGCGGCAGCCTGCGGCTGGTCCAACGTGCGACTGCTGGCGCCGGCGGCGGCAGCAATGGCGGCGCCGGGGGGGCCGGAGGCCACGCGGTTTCCCAGAATATCTTCAACGACGTGACCGCCAACGCGATTGACGCGGGAAGTGTTTACGGACGCACTCAGTCCTATGGCGGGCGCGGCGGCAGCGGCGCCACCGCCGGCAAGGCCGGAACGGGAACTGCCACGGTTGGCATGACCGGGGCCAACGCAACGACCACCTTCGCGACCGCTCGCGGTGGTGCGGGAGGCCAGGTCGCCGGCAGCTATGCGGTCGCCGGCGGTGCCGCCACCGCCACGTCAGGGGCCTATTCCACGGGCCTCGACAGCGACGACACCGCGGCAGCGAGCGCGACCGCGACCGGTGGTGCCGGATCGACCCAAGGCGCGGCCACGGCGACCGCCAAAGCGACGACATCGAACGGCCAAACCGCGACGGCTTCTACAACAGCCGACGGCGCCAGCGGTACGGCGCAATCGACCGCCACGGCCTTGGGAACGGGCAACTCACCCGATGTGACCGCCACCGCGAAGGCGCAGGTCGGCAGCACGGCGACATCTCGGACCATCGCCGTGCGCGGGGCGTCCTCCATCATCACGAACACCAGTGCCTTCAATTCGTTCGGCAGTGGCATATCGATCCCCAACGTCAACCTGGTCACGTCGGAACTGACCGGTGAGTCCAATGTCGCCGCCGTGCTCGGAACCGCGAAGGCGAACGTGTTCGGCGCCGGGTTCCAGGAGGCCCGCTACGCGAACGATGCGTCGGGCAACCGGACCTATACCAGCACCGTGACCTGGGATTTCGATTCCACGACCAGTTCCGGCAACCTTTACGCCGGCTTGCTGGATAACCAGTCCCTCGGGGCCGGGTTCGACACGCTGACATTCAGCATCGCCATCGAAGGCGTCACCGTCGTCAACAAGGCGTTCGGGACGCTCGCCGCGGCACAGACATACTTCGACAACAAGGCGCTGGACCTGGGGACCGTCGCCAGCAACGCGGCCCTGACGATCGACGTCAATTTCACCCTCGTGACCAACGACACCGGCGCCGGCTTCGGCTTCGGCTACCTGCTCGGCGTTACCAACGACGGTGTGGACATCACCCCTCCGGCAACGCCGAGCGTGCCGGATCTGGTGGCGAGTTCCGATGCCGGGGCGTCGGATACGGATAACGTCACGAATGTGACCCTTCCGTTCTTCACCGGTTCGGCCGAGGCGAACGCCACCGTGCGTATCTTCGATGGCTCGACCCAGATCGGCTTCGGCAAGGCGGATGGCGGCGGATTGTGGACGATCCAGTCCTCGGCGTTGTTGCCTGGGGTGCACGCCATCACCGCAACCGCCACTGATTCATCCAACAATGTCAGCACCAAGTCGGCCGCCCTTTCGGTGACCGTCGATGTCGCGCCGCCCGCCGCTCCCAGCGTGCCCAACATGGCGGCGGCGTCGGATAGCAATATCACGACGGATGACATCACGAACGTCACCACACCGACCTTCATCGGCACGGCCGAGGCGGGCTCCACGGTGACGTTGTTCTCGGGCGGCGGCGCGATCGGGTCCGCAAAAGCCACCGCCGGTGGCAACTGGTCCATCAAATCCGTGGCACTCGGCAGCTTTTCCCATCAGATCACCGCCAGGGCGACCGACCTTGCCGGCAATGTCAGCGATGTGTCCGCGCCATTGACGGTGGTGATCGATACAGTCGGGACCGCCCCGTCCACGCCGGATCTGGATGCCGCGTCCGATGGCGGCGGGTCGAACACGGACAACATTACCAACGATGCGACCCCGACATTCACCGGCACCGGGGAGGCCGGGGCCACGGTCAGGCTGTTCGACGGCGTCACGCAGATTGGCACAGCGACGGCCGACGCGCTTGGGAAGTGGTCCATCACGTCCGCCGCCCTGACCGCGGGCGTGCACGGGATCACCGCAAACCTGACGGATGTCGCGGGCAACAACAGCGCATCGGGCGGCCTGCTGTCCGTCACCATCGATACCGCATCGCCATTCGCACCAACCGATCTGGACCTGATCGGGGCGTCCGACAGTGGCGACTCCGACACCGACAACATCACCAAGGTGTCGACCCCGACGATCGTCGGCAAGGCAGAGGCGGACTCGACGGTCGTCCTGCTGGATGGGGTCAACCAGGTCGGCGTGGCGAAGGCAGCGGCCGACGGAACCTGGTCGATCGTGACCGGCAAGCTGACGGACGGCGTTTACAGCCTCGTTGCCCGCGCCACCGATGTGGCGGGGAATATCGGTGCGCCATCCGGCCCGCTGCTGGTGACCATCGACACGACGACACCAACCCCCAGCACGCCGGATTTGACCGTGGTGTCGGATTCAGGTGGATCCGGCACGGACGATATCACCAACGACGAGACCCCGACCTTCGGTGGCACCGCGGAGATCGGTGCGACGGTCACGCTGTTCGCCGGGGCAATCGCAGTCGGATCGGGCGTGGCGGACAAATCGGGGCTTTGGTCGATCGATTCCAAGGTGCTGGCCAATGGCGTGCATGCGATCACGGCGCAGTCCAAGGATGTCGCCGGGAACATCAGTTCCGTCTCCGGCGCGCTGGCGGTCACCATCGACAACAAGGCACCGGCCGCTCCCACGGCACCCGACCTGGCCGAGGCATCGGATAGCGGATCGTCGAAGACCGACAACCTGACCAACGCCAAGACCCCGCTGTTCACCGGATCGGCCGAGGCCAACAGCACGGTCACGCTGTTCGACGGCGCGACCGTGATCGGTTCGGCGGTGGCGGACGGCGGCGGCGCCTGGTCGATCACCGCTGCCTCCCTGGCCGATGGCGTGCATTCGATCACCGCGAAGGCGACGGACATTGCCGGCAATACCGGGGCGGCCTCGACGGCCCTGTCGGTGACCGTCGATACGACGATCGGCGCGCCGACGGCGTTGGATCTGGCGACCGTATCCGATACCGGGGCGTCAACCACGGACAACATCACCAAGGACACGACCCCAACCGTCAGCGGTAAGGCGGACGCGAACGTGTCGGTCAAGCTGTTCGACGGCGCGACGGAAATCGGCTCCGCCACATCGAATGCGGCCGGGAGCTGGTCCATCACGGCGCCCGAGCTTGCCGAGGGCGTACGGGCGATCACCGCGCGGGCGACCGATGCCGCCGGGAATGTCAGCGCCACGTCCACCGTGCTGTCGATCACGATCGATACCACGGCCCCGGGCACGTCGACGGTCCCCAACATGACCCCGGCCACCGATAGCGGCGTGTCCACCGCCGACGACATCACCAACAACAAGACCCCGACCTTCATCGGAACGGCGGAAGCGAATGCGACCGTGCAACTTTATGAAGGCCTGACGTCTATCGGGACCGGCAAGGCCAGTGCCGGCGGGTCGTGGTCGATCACGTCCGGTACCCTGTCCGAGGGCAAACATATCCTCAGTGCGCGGGCCGTCGATGTGGCGGGCAATTTCGGCAAGTTCTCGGCTGGATTGACCGTCACCATCGACACGGTTGGGCCAGCCGTCGCCATCGGCACGGTCACGACGACCGCGATATCCGGAACGGCGGAGGTCGGCGCCAAGGTCGAACTCAACGACGGAGCCGCCACGGTCGGCACGGTGACCGCAGATGCGGGGGGGCTGTGGTCGTTCCCGGTCGCTCTGACACCCGGCCTGCATCCGCTGACCGCGGTGGCAAGCGACATTGCCGGCAACAGCACGACGACGCCGGTCCTGCCCGTCAACATGGGGTCGGCGGGCAATGACCTGCTGTTCGGCGGACCACTGGCCGGCATGCTGATCGGCGGCGCCGGAAACGATCTGTACGTGGTGACGAATGCCGGCGACGTCGTCGTGGAAGATGTCGGCGGCGGCAGCGACGCGATCCTGGCCGCGGTTGGTTACACTTTGCCAGCGCTGTCGGAGATCGAGTTCCTGTCGGCCTATACCGGCGCAACCGGGATCGTGCTGACCGGCAATGAATTCGCCAACGTCATCGTCGGCGGGGCCGGAAGCGACACGGTCTCTGGCGGTGGTGCGGCGGACATCCTGTTCGGCGGGGTGGGGGTCGATATCTTCGGTTTCGCGGCGCTGTCGGACTCGACCGTCGCCGCGCCCGACCTGCTTGCCGATTTCGCGGCGGCGGCGGGCGAGGTGATCGACCTGAGCCTGCTGGATGCGAACACCGGACTGGAGGGCAATCAGGCGTTCTCGTTCCTCGGCAGCGGCGCGTTTTCCGGCGTCGCCGGCCAACTGCGCCAGGAGGCCGCGGGGTCCAACACGATGGTGCTCGGAGATGTGAACGGGGATTCGGTTGCCGATTTCGGGATCGCGCTGAACGGGGTCCAGACTTTGAACGGCTCGAACTTCGTTCTCTGACCGGTGGGTGGCGGGGGGCGGGTCACGGTATTCGCAAGCCTCGAATAAGATGCCAGCCGGAGAAAATTCTCCCACTCCCCTTGCGGGAAGGGGTTGGGGGGACGTTTGAAGGCGCACGGACATTGCACGTTCACCCCTCCCCCCAACCCCCTCCCGCAAGGGGAGTGGGAGAAGTTTCTCCGGACGTAGCGATGGGGGGCAGTGGGACCACCGCCTGACCGCGCCGACGACGTGGCAATGGCTGGTCCAGTACAACGTCGCGCATCACGGCAGGCAATTCGATTGCCTGTCCCGCCCGGTCCGCCCAATATGCGGCAAAACCGTGCCCGAGGGAGCCTCGTTCCATGACCGATGTCGCACTCAGCTATGCGCATGGCGGCAGTACCGTTGCGCTGATCGGCGAAACGATCGGCGTGCATTTCGACCGCGTGGTTGCGCGGTGGGGGGATCGGCCTGGTGTGGTGGTGCGCCAACAAGGGATCCGGTGGACCTACCAGGAACTTGGCCGGCGGGTCGATGCGTTCGCGGCGGGATTGCTGGCGTTGGGGCTGCAACCGGGGGAACGGGTGGGCATCTGGTCACCCAACAATGCCGAATGGGTGGTCACGCAGTTCGCCACCGCCAAGGCCGGGCTGATCCTGGTCAACATCAATCCCGCCTACCGACTGTCGGAACTTGAATATGCGCTCAACAAGGTGGACTGCCGAGCGCTGGTGACGGCAACGGCGTTCAAGACGAGCGATTATATCGGGATGGTGAATATTTTGGCGCCGGAATTGGCTCGGTCCAGGCCGGGACATCTGGACTCGGCGAAACTGCCCAGCCTGCGGACGATCATCCAGATCGGGGACGCGCCCGCCCCGGGGACAATCCCGTTCGACGCAGTCTACGGCATGGGCCGGGAGGAGGATCGCGCGCGCCTGAAGGACCTGGCGGGGCTGTTGCAGTTCGACGATCCCATCAACATCCAGTTCACCTCCGGCACCACCGGCCTGCCCAAGGGTGCGACGCTGACTCACCACAACATTCTGAACAACGGGATGTTTCTGGGGGAGATAATGCACTTCACGGACCGGGATAAAGTGTGCATCCCGGTGCCGCTGTATCACTGTTTCGGCATGGTCATCGGCAACCTGGCCTGCATGACGCATGGGTCCGCGATGGTGCTGCCGGGAGAGGGATTCGACCCGCTCGCGACGTTGCGGACGGTGGCGGAGGAACGGTGCACGGCGCTGTATGGCGTGCCGACGATGTTCATCGCCGAACTGGATCACCCGGAATTCTCCAGCTTCGATCTGACCAGCCTGCGCACGGGGATGATGGCCGGCGCCCCCTGCCCTATCGAGGTCATGCGCCGGGTCATCCGCGACATGCACCTGACGGAGATCACGATCGGCTACGGCATGACCGAGACCAGCCCGGTGAGTACCCAGACCATGATCGGGGATTCACTGGACAAGCAGGTCTCCACCGTCGGGCGCGTGCATCCGCATGTGGAGGTCAAGATCGTCGATGCCGAAGGCCGCATCGTCCCCCGCAACACTCCCGGCGAATTCTGCACCCGCGGCTATTCCGTCATGCTCGGCTACTGGGACGATGAGGAGCGGACCGACCAGGCCATCGACAAGGCCGGCTGGATGCACACCGGCGACCTGGCCACGATGGATGACGACGGCTACTGCAACATTGTGGGACGCATCAAGGACATGGTGATCCGCGGCGGGGAGAATATCTACCCGCGGGAGATCGAGGAGTTCCTGTATCGTCATCCCGCCATCCAGGACGTGCAGGTGTTCGGCGTGCCGGACCAGCGGTTTGGGGAAGAACTTTGCGCCTGGATCAAAGTCCGGGCCGGGGAAGCTCTGACCGCGGATGATGTAAAAGCCTTCTGCAAGGACCAGATCGCTCACTACAAGGTGCCTCGGCACATCAGGTTCGTCGATGAGTTCCCAATGACGGTGACCGGCAAGATGCAGAAATTCATCATGCGGGCGCAGATGGAACAGGAACTGGGCGTGCGCGCGGCGGTCACGGCATAGAGGCATGGGTCATGTTGGAAAGCATCAGCGCGGTCACCCTGCTGACCCGGGACATGGCGCGGTCGGTCGCGTTCTACCTGGCGATGGGCTTCGTGCTGAAATATGGCGGCCCTGATGCCGCCTTCACCAGCTTCCATGTCGGCAGCGGGTTCCTGAACCTGGGCCGGACCCGGTCGGAGACAGCCCAGGGGGATGCGAATTGGCGTGGCTGGGGACGAGCGATCTTCCATGTCGACGACGTGGACGCCCATCACGCGATGGCGGTTGCCGCCGGTTACGCACCGGAATTCGCCCCGCGGGACGCGTCCTGGGGAGAACGGTATTTCCACATCCTGGACCCGGACGGGCACGAGTTGAGCTTCGCACGTCCGCTGACGGGAGGGTGAGGCGCGAGAGCGTCGTTCGCCGGCTTGGGATCCCCCTTCCAGTACGGCGCTCGGCGGGCAATGGTCAGGCTGGGTAGTTTCAGGTTCGGGGAACGTGAATTGGTGCGATCGTTGACAGTGTCCCATGTCCTCCAACGCATGGCGCGTGTTCTGGAGTTGCAGGACGTGGCGCACGCCCGGCTGCTGTCGATGGAAGGTCTCCGCGGCCTGGCGGTGCTGCTCGTTTTCTTGCAGCACTACGCCTATCAAATGCAGTCCCTCAGCCATCTGGACGGGATCAGTCGGGTCGTGATCGCGGCGCTGCGCAGCTATGGAAATCTCGGCGTCGAGTTGTTTTTCGTTTTGAGCGGCTACCTGATTTACGGGACGCTGGTTCGACGGAGGCCGCCGTTCCCACAGTTCATGGCGCGGCGAGCCGAGCGGCTTTATCCGGCGTTCCTGGCGTCGTTCGGGCTTTATGTCGTGATCCATCTGGTGGCGCCCGGGTCGGCGAAGATCCCATCCGATATTGTCGACGCCGTGTTGTATATCGTTGCGAACATGCTGTTTCTGCCGGGTCTCTTTCCGATCACGCCGCTGATGTCGGTCACCTGGTCGCTGTCGTATGAGATGTTCTTCTATATTGCCTCGGCCGGACTTGTCGGTGGCCTGGCCATGGACCGAATGACGGTCAGGGTCCGGATCGGGGTTATTCTCGGCCTGTTCGGCGGGTTCCTGCTCGCTTGTGCGATGTTCTCATGGATGCCGCACAGGATGATGCCGTTCTTCGCGGGAATGCTCCTCGCGGAGGGGATCGGAGTCACCAAGTGGAAGGTCCCCGCCTGGCTTGGATTGACCAGTCCCCCATTGGCCCTGGTCGTCAGTCAAACCGTTCCCATGCCCGGTCTCCTATTGGAACTGATGCACAGCGTCGCCTTTTTCGCCCTGTGCGGAGCCTGTTTTTCCGGTGGCCTCGCGGGTCGAGTCTTCTCCTGGACCTCAGCCATCCCCTCATTTTTTCTCCTGTGATTCCAAGGCAGTAGGTTTGGATGCCAAGTCGCCCCGCCACCTGCAACGGGAAGCTGGCCCAACTGACCGGGTCATACCTCGAGTCACGTAACCCAGCCTGATACAAAAAGCGGTG
>CAMATI010000272.1 GCA_945861095.1 Asaia bogorensis
TTCCCCGACCGAAGCTTCGATGTCGGCATCGCCGAACAGCACGCGGTCACCTTCGCCGCCGGCCTGGCGACCGAGGGGATGAAGCCGTTCTGCGCCATCTACTCGACCTTCCTGCAACGCGGCTACGACCAGATCGTGCACGACGTGGCGATTCAGTCGCTGCCGGTGCGCTTTGCCATGGATCGCGCGGGGCCGGTGGGCGCCGACGGCGCCACCCATTCCGGCACGTTCGACCTGGCCTACCTGGGCTGCCTGCCCGGCATGGTGATCATGGCGCCGTCCGATGAGGCGGAGTTGATGCACGCGGTCGCGACCGCCGTCGCCATCGACGACCGGCCCAGCGCCTTCCGCTATCCCAGGGGCGAGGGGGTCGGCGTTGCCCTGCCCACCCGCGGCGAGGTTCTGAGCCTGGGCAAGGGCAGGATCATGCGGGAAGGCAACAGCATTGCCATCCTGTCGCTGGGACCGCGGCTGGCGGATGCCATGAAGGCGGCCGACGAGCTTGCCGCGCGGGGCCTGCCCGCAACGGTAGCCGATGGACGCTTCGCCAAGCCGCTGGATACGGCGATGATCGAACAGCTGGCCCGCCATCACGAGGTGTTGATAATCATCGAAGAAGGCTCGATCGGCGGATTCAGTTCCGCCGTGCTGCACTATCTGGCCACCATGGGCCTGCTGGATCGGGGCCTGAAGGTGCGGCCGATGGTGATGCCCGACATCTTCATCGACCACGAATCGCAGGCCAAACAGCTCGCCCAGGCCGGCCTGACGGCCAAGGACATCGTGGCGACCGCGCTGGCGGCCATCGGGATAGAGGCCTCGGCCATGGTCCCAGGCGCGGTGAAACAAATCCTGACGGTGCGATGATCCGATTGACTCGACGCGGCCTTCTGGCGCTGGCGGCGGCTGGTGCCGGTTCGCCTTTCCCGCTCCGGGCCGAAGATGGGACCGCCATCCGGGCGCCGATCGTCGCGCTGTACACGGGCCTGGAAGCCGTGATGAAGGCGGGAAAGGCAGCGCCTTTCCGTCAACGATTCGATGTCCTGGCCCCGGTGGTCGATCAGGTCTTCGACCTGGAAACCATTCTGCGCGTGTCGGTGGGGCTGCGCTGGGCGTCCATGGACACGCCCGCCCGGTCGGCCCTGTCGGACGCATTCCGCCGCTTCACGGTCGCGACCTATGTGGCCAATTTCGATCAATATGGCGGCGAGAAGCTGGAAGTGCTGCCCGATACAAGGGTCGTTGGAGAGGATCAGGTCGCGCAAAGCCGGATCGTGCCGCCCTCCGGGACCGTGGTGCGCCTGGATTACCTGATGCGCCGCACGGGCGGCAACTGGCGGATTGTCGATGTGCTGCTGGACGGCACCATCAGCCGGGTGGCGGTGCAGCGGTCCGATTTCCGCGCTCTGCTTGGCAAGGGGGATACCACGGCGCTGCTGGACAGCCTGAAGCGCAAGACCGCCGACCTGTCGGGCGGGACGCTGGGATCGTGAGGTCGGGGCATTCCCATATCGCGGCGATGGGGAAGAAACGCCCCCTCCCCTTGCACGGGGTTTGGAGGAGGGGTGATCCCGCACGATTATTGCGTGAAACCCCTCGCCCCACCTCGGTCCGCTTCGCGGCCCAAGCCCGCAAGGGAACGGGGAGGATTTTCTCCGGTGCCGCGATATGTAAACGCCATGGGGCCGAGCGGTTGGGATGTGCTTCATGTCACCGGATAGCGGCGTAACGGAGCCAGCGATCCCACGCCGATGGATGTTTCCGTCCTTGATGGCCTAATCGTCCTGACGGCCGGTGCCGCGATCGCCGGCCTGGCGCAGGCATTGGCCGGATCGCTGCTGGTCATGCGGTTCGCCAGCCGACGGGCCGATCCCGCCGCCACCCTGCCGCCTGTCACGGTGCTGAAGCCACTGTATGGAGACGAGCCACTGCTGGAACAGGCGCTCGCCAGCATCTGCGAGCAGGATTACCCGGACTGGCAGGTCGTGTTCGGCGTGCAGCGGCACGACGATCCGGCAGTTGCGGTGGTCGATCGGCTGCGGGCGCGGTTCCCTGATCGGGACCTGGTGCTGGTCGTCGATCCCACCTTGCACGGGCCGAACCGCAAGGTTGGCAACCTGATGAACATGCTGCCCAGCGCCCGTCACGACGTGCTGGTGATCGCCGATTCGGACCTGCATGTGCGGCCGGACTATCTGAACCGGCTGATGGCGGCACGGGCCGAACCGGGAACCGGGCTGGTGACCACGCTTTATGCCGGCCTCCCGGCGCACCGCCGCCTCCCCGCTTTGCTTGGCGCCACCCAGATCACGCATGGGTTCCTCCCGAGCGCATTATTGGCGCGCCGACTGGGTCGGAGGGACTGCCTGGGCGCGACGATGTGTCTGGATCGGCGCATGCTGGCGCGAATCGGGGGGTTCGAGGCGCTTGTCGGGCATCTGGCCGACGACAACGTGCTTGGCCAGCTTGTCCGCGGAGCGGGATTCGGCGTCGCATTGGCTGATACGGTGCCCGCGACGACGGTGCCGGAAGCGACCCTGCGGGCGTTGTTCCGCCACGAATTGCGCTGGGCACGGACGATCCGGGCGTTGGAGCCGGCGGGGTTCGCCGCCTCGGTGCTGCAATATGGGTTGTTCTGGGCGGGATTGGCCCTGATTCTGTCCAGCGGCGCCGTTTGGGCCTGGATGTTGTTCATGTTGTCCTGGGTCTCACGCGCCGTCGCCGCGCATGGGATCGACAGAGCCTTGTCCTCGGAACTCGGCACGCTTGCATTTCGCTGCCCGGTCTGGCTTTTGCCGCTGCGTGATCTGATGTCGGTCGTGGTATTTCTCGCCAGCCATGCCGGAACCACAGTGGATTGGCGCGGCCATGGCATGCACGCCGATACGCCGGGACGGCCGACCGGAAGCAATGCCCGTGATGGTTCGAGCCGCCGCGATACCACCGCACCTTGATCAATCCCGCCATGACGGGACGCGGTCATCCGGCGGTCCGGCAGAGCCGCTTCCTTTATCAGCATCAAGCCGAGGTATTCATGACCATTGCCCATACGCAGCGGCAGGACGCCACGTTTACCGATGATCTGGCGGATTCGCTGTTCGAGATGGCAAATCTGTTCCCCCGCACCACCGGGCTCCCGATGACCGTGTGGGTCACCCCGCTCGGCGGCGCCCGCCATGACGCGCGGATCAACGTGTCACTGACACCACGCAAGATAGACATCACCAACACCGCCGTCGTCGCCATTCGGCCGCACCCTCGGCTGGTCGCGGGCGACTTGTCCGGGCAAGATTTCGACGCCGTGTCGCGATGGTGCACCGCCAATCAGGCCGCGCTGCTGGAATTCTGGGATGAGACCATCGATTCGGTCGAACTCGGTACGCGCCTGGTCCGGCTGGACGGCAACGCCGATCGGCGTTGATCGCCCCCGAGGGGATCGCCCCCGAGGGGATCGCCCGCGAGGGGATCGCCACCAGACCACGCCATGAAATCATCAGCCCGAGGTGACATCGACGCGAACCGCACGGGGACTTCATGTCGAATGGGCTTGCATTACGCCGCCCACTCTGGCTTGTCCGGTTTAGGAAGCGCAGTATCGTACCCTTTGGCGGGCAGCCATGCTGAAGCCACTGTGAACGGGTTCGACGGGGTTGCATGCCGACAATCCACCCCGATCTTCGTTTCCAGCCCGCCTATGACCATCCGACCGCGCCGCGGTCCGCCGAGGAACTGAACCCGCGATGATGAAGACCTTGTTCCTGCAGCCGCCCTCTTTCGACGGCTTCGATGGTGGCGCCGGCTCCCGCTATCAGGCGAAGCGGGAGATCAAGTCCTTCTGGTTCCCCACCTGGCTCGCTCAGCCGGCCGCCCTGGTCCCGGGCAGCAAGCTGATCGACGCCCCGCCGGCTCGTTTGGGCCTGGACGCGGTGACCCGCCAGGCGCGCGATTACGATCTGTGCGTGATCCACACATCCACCCCGTCCTTCCCGTCCGACGTGAAGGTGGCGGAGGCGATGAAGGCCGCCAACCCGGCTCTGAAAATCGGCTTCGTCGGCGCCAAGGTCGCGGTGCAGCCGACAGAGAGCCTGGAGAAGGGCGCCGCCATCGATTTCGTCGCCCGCAACGAGTTCGATTTCACGATCAAGGAAATCGCCGATGGCCGGGATTGGTCCGCGGTCGACGGCATCTCCTATCGCAACGGGTCCGGCGTGCTGGTGCACAACAAGGATCGCGCGATCCTGGAAGACATGGACCAGTTGCCCTTCGTCACCGAGGTCTACAAGCGCGACCTACGGATCGAGGACTATTTCATCGGCTATCTGCTGCACCCCTATGTGTCGCTTTACACCGGCCGCGGCTGCAAATCGCGCTGCACCTTCTGCCTGTGGCCGCAGACCGTCGGCGGGCATCGCTACCGTGTTCGCTCGCCGGGCCATGTGGCCGAGGAAGTGCGGCTGCTCAAATCCTACTACCCGCAGATGCGGGAGCTGTTCTTCGACGACGACACCTTCACCGACAACTTGCCGCGCGCCGAGGCGATCGCGAAGGAACTCGGCAAGATGGGGGTGACCTGGTCCTGCAACGCCAAGGCCAATGTCCCGCGTGAGACGTTGAAAGTGTTGAAGGACAATGGGTTGCGGCTGCTGTTGGTGGGTTACGAAAGCGGCAACCAGCAGATTCTGTACAATATCAAAAAGGGCATGCGGATCGAGGTCGCGAAGAAGTTCACCCAGGACTGCCATGAGCTGGGGATCAAGATCCACGGCACCTTCATCCTCGGCCTGCCCGGGGAAACCAAGGAAACCATCGAGGAAACCATCCGCTTCGCCACCGAGATCAACCCGCACACGATCCAGGTGTCTCTGGCCGCGCCGTATCCAGGCACGTTCCTGTACAACCAAGCGGTGGAAAACGGCTGGCTGGACGCCGAACATGCCGAACTGATCGACGACCACGGCGTGCAGATCGCCCCCCTGCACTATCCGCATCTGTCGCACACGGAAATCTTCGACAATGTGGAGACGTTCTATAAGCGGTTCTACTTCCGCGCCCCGAAAATCGCGTCCATCGTCGGTGAGATGGTGCGCAGCCCGCAGATGATGAAGCGGCGCCTGCGCGAAGGGGTGGAGTTCTTCCAGTTCCTGCGGGAGCGGCATAAGGCGGCCTGAGGCGGCGATGCCTCCACTCGGGCGGGACACGAATCGATTGGGCGAGCTAGATGGTGGGTCATGACACCCGTCGAATTCATCGCCAAATGGAAGGCCAACACCCGCACCGAGCGCGCGGCGTGCCAGGAACATTTCATCGACCTGTGCCGCCTGCTGGACGAACCCACGCCCGGCACGGACCCCACCGGGTCCAACTACGCCTTTGAAAAGGGCCTGACCCGCTTCAGCGGCGACAATGGCTGGGCCGATGTCTGGCGGCGGAACTGCTTTGCCTGGGAATACAAGAAAACGCGCGGCGACCTCGACGCCGCCTACCGCCAGCTCCTCCTCTACGCCGGTCCGCTCGGCACCCCCCCCCTGCGGATCGTCTGCGATATCGAGCGGATCATCATCCGCACCAACTGGACCAACGCGGTCACCGAGACCCACGATATCCGGCTGGAGGAACTGACCGACCCGCGCCGGTTGCGGCTGCTGAAATGGGCGTTCTCCGACCCCGAGCAATTACGGCCGGCCCGCACCCGTCAGGCATTGACGGAAGAAGCGGCGCGGGAATTCGCCGAATTGGCGCGCCGGCTGCGAGCACGGGATCACGATCCGCAGGGTGTGGCGCATTTCGTCAACCGCCTGGTTTTCTGCATGTTCGCCGACGATGTCGGCCTGTTGCCGGATCGGCTGTTCGACCAGATGCTCGCCCGCGCCCGTCAGCGCCCGGATCGGTCCGCCATCTATGCCAGCCAGTTGTTCGCGGCGATGGCCAAAAGCGGCGGAGAGATCGGCTACACCCCCGTCCCCTGGTTCAATGGCGGGTTGTTCGACGACGCGACCCCCCTGCCGTTGGACAAGGACGATCTGGCGCTGCTGATCCGCGTGGCGGAGCTGGACTGGGCGGAAATCGATCCATCCATCCTGGGTACCCTGTTCGAACGCGGCCTGGACCCGGACAAACGCAGCCAGTTGGGCGCGCATTACACCGACCGGACGAAGATCGAGATGATCATCGACCCGGTCATCCGCCGCCCGTTGCAGGCGGACTGGGACGCGGTCCGCGCTCGGATCGAGGCGTTGCTGGCCGAACCCCCGGCCAGGGGCCGACGCGGCGCGGGAGGCGGGAAAGCCGGCGCGCAGACGCTGTATCAGGAATTTCTGGCGCGGTTGAGGGCGTTCCGTGTGCTCGATCCCGCCTGTGGGTCGGGGAATTTTCTGTCTCTGAGCCTGCAAGCCCTGAAAGACCTGGAACACCAGGCGGGCATCGAGGTCGAGGCGCTGGGTCTGCAACGGGAGTTTCCTCAGGTCGGGCCGGAGGCGATGCTGGGGATCGAGATGAACCCCTACGCGGCCGAGTTGGCGCGGGTGTCGGTGTGGATCGGGCATATTCAGTGGACCCGGCGGCACGGCTATGCGGCGCCGTCCAATCCGATCTTGCAGCCGTTGGATACGATCGAGTGCCGGGATGCGATTCTGACGCCCGAGGGGACGATCGCGGAATGGCCGAAGACTGACGTGATTGTGGGGAACCCCCCGTTTCTGGGCGACAAGGCAATGATCGGCGTCATGGGGGAGGATTACGTCGGGACACTCCGCCAAGCCTATCTGGGAGCAATCCCCGGGGGCGCCGACCTTGTTTGCTATTGGTTTGAGAACGCAAGACGGGCTTTGGTTGCCGAGGGAAGTACCCGCTTCGGATTGGTTGCAACCAACAGCATCCGAGGCGGAGCCAACAGACGCGTGCTCGACGCCATCGTCGGTGACCTGGTCATATTCGACGCCTGGGCCGATGAACCGTGGGCCGTCGATGGCGCGGCAGTACGAGTTTCGATCGTTTGCTGCTCCCTTCACTCTGACAAATTTTCGCTGAACGGAAAGCCCGCTAACAATATACACGCCGATTTGACTGCGACGGGCTCCGATCTGACAAGGGCGGTGGCGTTGTCGGAAAACGCCAGAATCGCGTTCAATGTCAACCTGTCCATGTCGATGCACAGTTTACAGAAAGCGAGGTTCGGACTCCGAGCCGTCAACGCGGCTCCGGCCGAATTCCAAACTTGCCAGTGGCCCAACGACAACCACCTCGGGCCGGAACCTCCAAGGGCACGACGGCGCCTCAGAATTCGTTGGCTGGGGCATGGTCCCGTTGTCGCCGTTCGGAGAAGTCGTAAACCTGACAGTCCATGCTTTTGTAGGCCATGCCTCCAGTAAGGCGCTGCCGGTCCGCCTGCCAGATGCCGTGACCTCGACCCCAACCGAACCTTCGCAATGTCTGCACCATCCTGACCTGTCGCCCGTCCCAGCAGGCTTGTGGTACGAGTCGTTGGGCCTATCATAGCACGACAACTTCGCAACGCTGCTTTCTTTTGCGATATACTTCGTCAAGCGATTGATTTTTCTGGTAATTAACCCCACCCAGTGTCAATTCGCCAACCATGCTCTCGACGAATCGGCACCTGCCGCCGCACCTGCAAGAAATCTGCACCATCCTGGCGCGCGGGCTGGTGCGACTACATAGTCGCACTGGCGAAGATAAGGCCCGTGACGCCGCCGGACACCGCGACAACGGAGAGAGTTTGCTACCCTCAGGCGGCAACCAACGCCCTCATGCGAACCCGACCAAACGGAGACGCGCATGACAAACACCAAGGCTACCCGGGCCAACACAACGCCAGGGGTCATAATTCCAGCCATCCCGAAAGAGCACGTGCTGGGACGCCTGGCCGCCCTGTCCGACGCCAGTATGCCGGAATTGAAGGACCAGTGGCGCGCGTTGTTCGGCGCAGAGCCGCCACCCTACAGCCGCAAGTTCCTGGAGAGCAGATTGAGTTACAGGGTTCAGGAACTGGCCTACGGCGCGCTGAAACCCGAGACCATCAAGCGGCTTGAGACATTGGGCGAGCAGATCGACGGCAAGAACATCACGCTGCGCCGCATCAGGCAGGAACAGCGCCCGATCACCGACACCCGTCTGTTGCGGGAATGGCAGGGCGTCGAGCACGTCGTGACCGTGCAACGCGATGGGTTCGAAGGCAGGGGCGGCCCTATCAGTCGCTGTCTGCGATCGCGCGCGCCATCACCGGAACACGCTGGAATGGTTGGACGTTTTTCGGACTTCGCGCTCGAGGTGACGCATGACGCGCCGCCATCGCGATGCCGCCGCCACACCGGCCACTGTGCGCAAACTCTGCTGCGCCGTCTACACCCGCGTCAGCACGGACGAACAGACCAGCCAGGAATACAACTCGCTTCACGCCCAACGCGATGCGTCGGAGGCGTTCGTTTCGTCGCAGCGTGCCGAGGGATGGGTACTGGTGCCAGACCATTATGATGACGGCGGGATTTCCGGTGCCACACTAGAACGGCCCGCGCTTCAACGGCTGTTGCGCGACATCGAGGCGAACCGGGTCGACGTCGTGGTGGTCTACAAGATCGACCGCCTGTCGCGCTCGTTGATGCATTTCGCCAAGCTGGTCGAGGTCTTCGACGCGAACAACGTGACGTTCGTGTCGGTGACGCAGTCCTTCAACACCACCACCAGCATGGGGCGGCTGACGCTGAACATCTTGCTGAGTTTTGCGCAGTTCGAACGCGAAGTGATCGGCGAACGCGTCCGTGACAAAATCGCGGCCTCCCGCGCCCGTGGCATGTGGATGGGTGGACCCGTACCCCTCGGCTACCGAGTGGAAAACCGCAAGCTTTTGGTGGACGCGACGGCCGCCGCCACCGTCCGCCGGGTGTTCGATGGGTTCGTGGAAATAGGATCCGCGACGAAGCTGCTGCCGGTGCTGCGGCAGGAAGGTCTCGTCACCAAGACCGGGCGGCCCTTCGACAAAGGGTCGATCGCCAAGCTGCTGGCCAACCGGGTCTACATCGGCGAGGCAGTGCACAAAGGGCAGTCATTCCCCGGTGAGCATGACGCGATCGTCCCGCGCGCCCTTTGGGACCGAGTTCATGCCATCATGCAGGAGAGCCCGCGCGTCCGCGCTGGACATGCTCGTGCCCAGACACCGGCGCTCCTGCGCGG
>CAMATI010000273.1 GCA_945861095.1 Asaia bogorensis
GGAAGGTGAGCGTGGCGGCGCGTGGCGTCAAGGGGTTATAGAATAATTATGGCACTACATTGAAGATTCCAGGGGCGGTCGACTGTATATCAGGGGTTTTCCGTAGTCGTTACGGTATATGGTGGAAAAAACGCTAAAGATGGGTTAACCGCCAACCAGGAGTCCGCATGATGACCCCCTTCGACTGCCCTCGTTGTGGCACCGTCCTGACCATGAGCGATCGTCAGGGCATCGAGATCGATTACTGCCCGCAATGCCGCGGTGTCTGGCTGGATCGCGGCGAACTGGACAAGATTCTGGAGCGTGCGGCGGCCATGTCCGGCCCAGGCCCCGAGCAGAGTGCGCCCCCGGGCTTCGCGGCCCAAGGCGGGATGCCAGGTGGCCCGCAGGCCGGCGGTTGGGCGCGACCGTCGCAGGATTATCAGGCACAGCCTGCCTATCCGCAGGCACCGCCCTATCCGTCCGGGCCCGCCTATCCGCCGCCGCAAGCGGGCTGGCGGGGGCGGGACGACGACGACGACGATGACGTCCGGAAGGCCTATCGCCAGTCGCAGGGCTACCACGGCAAGCCGCGCAAGAACTGGCTGTCGGAAATCTTTGACTGACGGTCGTCGGACGACGCGTCCTCTTCCACGGCACGGAGGGGGACGCCTACGTCGTAGTGAGGGACTGAATTAGCGCAGAGCAAACGCCCCCGTGGCGGACGCCCCCCTTGAAGGCGGGAACGCCAGAAGATCCGGCACCCCACCAGGACACGCCTATCGCCTGGGGTTGAGCCTGGCTCCGTCCCTGTCAGGGTGGGCGACTACCGGCGATCCACGAACACCCGTCACCACCACCGCTTGTACTCGACGGTCGTCCCGTCATGACGGGACGACCGTGCCGCGCCCGAAAGCGCGACCCTTGCTTGTCGCGCTACTTCAGGAACCGATGGAAGAACGCCGCCGTCGGATCGTGCGACAGGTTCGACGCCTTGGTCGCATTGTCGATATACAGCGTCTCGATATAGCCACCGGCCTTGCGATAGTTGTGCGAGAACCGCAACGGCTCGTTCAGTTCCACCGGCGATTCCGGATCGCGGTAGTCATGCGTCTGGTCCGGCTGTCCCTGGATCCACAACGTGGGCGGCGTCAGCACCTTCTCGCCCTTTTCCAGGATCAGCATCGGATTGCCTTCGGACATCGCGGCTTCCGAGCCCCAGTACGTCTCCTGCCGCTCCGGGATGTTGCCGATCCACGCCGGCGGGGTCGGCGTATCGCGTAGCCGGCGCGCGTGGCGATAGCGGGAAATCGGGTTGATCACCGGCCATTGCATGACGATCGCCTGCACGGTCGCATCCACGGCGGGTGAGCCAGCCGGCAGCGGAATCGCCGCGTAACGGGGATCGTTCGGCCGCATCGCCGCCAGCATCCCCAGATGGCCGCCGCTGGATGTGCCGGAATACCCCACCGCATCGGCTCGACCGCGAAATTTTGCCGCATTCGCCTTCATCCAGCGCACCGCGAAATTGATGTCGGCCAACGTGGTCGGGTAGCCATCCGCCGCATGACGGAAATTGATGGCGGCGACCACCAGGCCGCTCGCGGCCAGCACGCGGTCGCGTTCATCGCAATCGGCGAGATCGCCGGCGCTCCAGGCGCCGCCATGGAGATCCACCACCATCGGGAACGGCCCGTCCCCGCTGGGCAGATACAGACGCGCCATGATCGGCCGGTCGCCGTGGCGGATATATTCAACGTCCTCGGTCGTGAATGGGTATGCCATTGGGGTTCTCCCTTCCGAACACTGCTCTCCGGCAGCACGGTTTCAAGCAGCGGGTGACGGACCCGCCTCGCATCGCCGTCGTCCGACACCGATAGCGCAATCCCGGCCGGGTAGCCAGGATGCGCACACCCAGGATGCGCACACTGGACACAAGTTGCCGGATCCGCGGCGGGTGGAGGGTTGGCCAGGACGCCGTCCCCTGGCATGGTGCGAACATCGAAATTCGGGAGATGACCATGGCAAAGGGTGGATGGGTGCGCGTCGCGTCGCGGGCCGATATCGAGGAAGGCAAGGTTCTCGGCCTGCGTGTCGGCGAGAAGGAAGTCGCCGTCTACCATCTTCCCGGTGGTGAGTACTGCGCCACGACCAATGTATGCAGCCACGAATACGCGCTGCTGTCGGAAGGCTGGCTGGAGAATGGCTGCATCGAGTGCCCGCTGCACGCGGCACAGTTCGATATCCGCACGGGCAAGGCGATGTCCGCCCCGGCCGATGAAGACCTGGTCGTCTATGAGACGAAGATCGAGGGCGAGGATGTGATGGTGAAGCTGCCCGGCTAGCGCATGATCACGTTGATCGGAACGCAATGCCAGTCGGCGGAAGATCGACCCGCCGACCGGTGCGTCCGCGCCATGCCGGCGCAGGTCCGCATCCATGACCTTCCCATGCCGCGGCTACGGAAGGCGTAAGCGGCGGCCCCGCCGCGGTCATGATGGTGTTGTAGCGCCGGTGGGTCGCGTTGTTTCGGCCATTTGGCAATAGCAGCGCGTGAATCATTCGATCATACAGCACGCCAGAGCGGTTCTCCGTTACCAGTCAGCGTGAAACCGCCTTTAGGCGCGAAGGGCAATCAGCGATGACGCTCCAGACCCCGGTCGATTGCGATGTCCATCCCACCGTTCCGGGGTTGCGGGCATTGCTGCCCTATATGGACGATCTGTGGCGTGAAGCCGTGTTGCGCCGCGGCATCGACGACCTGACCACGATCAGTTTTCCCGCTGTCAACCCGATCTCGGCGCGGGCCGATTGGCGCGACGAAACCGGCAAAGCCGCCACCACCGCATCCGCCCTCGGCGCCCAGGCGCTGGACCCGTTCGGCACCGGCATCGCGATCCTGAACTGCCTCTATGGCGTGCAGGCGGTGTTCAGTGAGGACATGGGCGCCGCCTTCGCCTCCGCCCTGAACCGTTGGTTGGTAAAGGAATGGCTGGATGTCGACCCCAGGCTGCGGGCGTCGATCGTCGTGCCCATGCAGAACGCCGAAATGGCGGTCGAGGAAATCAACCGCTGCGCCCCCGATCGCCGGTTCGTCCAGGTCCTGCTTCTCGCCAACGGCGAAATCCCACTCGGCCGGCGGCAGATGTGGCCGATCTACGCGGCCGCCGAACGCCACGGATTGCCGGTCGGCATCCACGCCGGCAGCACCTATCGCCATCCTGTCACTCCGGTCGGCTGGCCCAGCTATTTCACCGAGGACTATGTCAACCAGGCCCCGGCGATGCAGTCCCAGCTTACCAGCCTGATCGCCGAGGGGGTGTTCGCGAAATTTCCGAGCCTGACCGTGGTGTTGATGGAATCCGGCGTCACCTGGCTGCCCGCCTATCTCTGGCGCCTGACCAAGTTCTGGAAGGGCCTGCGCAGCGAAATTCCCTGGGTTTCCGATCCGCCGGGGTCCATCGTGCGCGATCGGGTCCGCCTGACTTTGCAGCCATTCGATGGCCCACCCGCCGCCAGCGCGGTCATGCGGGTGATGGACCATATCGGCTCGGACGAGATTCTGTTGTTCTCGACCGATTATCCGCATTGGCAGTTCGAGGGGCTGGCGGCGATTCCGGACGGTCTGGACCCGGCCCTGGCACAAAAGATCATGGCGGAAAACCCGCGCCTGACCTACGCTCGCCTTAACCAGACGGCGCAAGCCCAAACCGCATAAGCCCCAACGGCAAAGGTTCCGTTGGGCCAACCCTGTTCTCCGGCCTTGACCGGGGAGGAGATCATGACATGAACGTCGATGTCCTGAACCGCTCGGCCATCCAGCCGGTCACCGCCTCCCGACTCGCAATCGCCGATTGCGACATCCATCCGCGCCCGTTGGGGGCCGGAATCGGCGGGATCAGCAAGTCGCTGTATCCATTCCTGTCGCAGCGCTGGCGCGACCATGTCGAAGCGTTCGGCATCAGCTATCGCCAGCAGTGGGAGAAGGGGTCGGCCTATCCCAAGGGCCAGCCCCAGGCCTGCCGGCGCGACGCCTGGCCGGACGGCGCCATGCCCGGCAGCGACCTGAAATTCATGGCCGAACAGCATCTGGACCCGAACAACGTCACCCTGGGCATCCTCAATCCACTTACCAGCGGGCAGGGTGCGCAGAATCCCGATCTGTCCGCCGCCATCACCCATGCCACCAACGAATGGCAGAAGGCGGAATGGACATCGCAAGATTCCCGCCTCAAAGGTTCGGTCGTCATCCCTTACGAGGACGCGCTGGCCTCGGCGAAGGAGATCGGGTTGCGGGCCGGCGATCCGAATTTCGCCCAGATCCTGCTGTTGTCGCGCACCGCCGAACCGCTGGGACAGCGTCGCTACTGGCCGATCTACCAGGCCGCGGTGGAAGCCAACCTGCCGATCGGCATCCATGCGTTCGGCTACGGCGGCTGGCCGGTGACCGGCGGCGGCTGGTCCAGCTACTATATCGAGGAAATGGTCGGCCACTCCCAGGCCCAGCAGGCGCTGCTGATCAGCATGATCTTTGAGGGCGTGTTCGAGCGTTTCCCCACCCTGAAGGTGGTGCTGGTCGAAGCCGGCCTCGCCTGGGGCGCGTCGCTGATGTGGCGCATGGACCGGCAATGGGCGAAGCTGAAGCGTGAAACCCCGCATCTGAAGATGCTGCCCTCGGAATACGTGAAGCGGAATGTCTGGTTCACCACCCAACCGACCGAGGAGCCGGAACCCCGCCACCAACTGGCCGAGGCGATCGAATGGATCGGCTGGGACCGGATCCTGTTCGCCACCGACTATCCGCATTGGGATTTCGACGACCCAGCGCATGCGCTGCCGATCCAGATGGACGACACCCAACGCCGGCAGGTGTTCCTGGAAAACGCCAAGGCGGTTTACGGCGTCGTTTGACCGGCATCGGCGCCCGCGGGACGCCAATGCCGGACGGTTGTCGGATACGAGCATGCTAATCCATCGATTGATACTGCCACTGATAGCGGTGGCATCGCTTTCCCTCGCCGTTGCCGCCGTGCGCGCCCAAGGAACCAACCCGGGAGGAAGTCCCGG
Source organism: Asaia bogorensis (assembly GCA_945861095.1). GTDB lineage: Bacteria > Pseudomonadota > Alphaproteobacteria > Acetobacterales > Acetobacteraceae > Rhodopila. The sequence goes on from CAMATI010000273.1 coordinate 5,047, forward strand.
AAGCGACCTGTCGACCGAGGCCGCGATCAGTCAGCAGCAGGCGGCCGAGGAGGTGATGGCCGCCGCCATTGGCGCGCCGGCCAGGGTGGACCTGATCAATCAGGCGACCTTGCGATTGACCGGAACCTACCAATTCACCCCTCGCGATGTCGCAGCGCGGTTTTTCCAGGCGATCGGCAGGCCGGTGCCATCCGACATGGTCGGCTTGCTTCTGGAAGGCGGACAACCGAACTGGTTCGCCATCCTCCGCTACGTCGACGAAGGCCATCTGACGGAAAAATCGGTCCGCGCATGGTCCGCCGACGACATCATGGTCAGCCTGCGGGAGCATATCGCCCGCGAGAACGCCCGTGCGAAAAGCGAACGCCGAGCCGAACGAGCCGTCAGCCTGTGGCTGGTGCCGCCAGCCTATCTGCCCGAATCCCATATCCTGACCTGGGCCGCATCGATCCCGCCGCTGGATGCTCAGCGCGAACGGGATACCGAGGCCGTGCACCATGTCGTTGTCTTCGGCCGGGATGGCTATTTCCACCTGGAAGCCGTGGCCACCGCCGCCACCGTTCGGGAGCGTCAATACCAGGTCCTGACCCTGATGCAGGGCCTGACATTCCTGGACGGCCGCCGCTATCAAGATTTCGTGCCGGCCTCCGATCCCGTGTTGACCCAGGGGTTGCAGCGGGTGCTGGATCTTTCGGTGTTGCGCAAATCGTCCGTGCTGGACTGGGGCTGGGACACCGACAACCTCATCATCCTGGCACTTGGCGGCATCACGGTTCTGGGTGCCGGATTACTGGCGCTCGCCCGGGTCGTGGTGGTGGCGTGGCGGCAACGGCGATAGGTCGCCGGCGTCGGGGACCCATGCGCCCAAGCCCCCTCCCCTGTCGGGCGCTCGACCTGACTCATCGGTCCACCGCCTGACGGCAATGCCAGGGCGAGCGTCGTCAGGCGCCCACCCTGCCGGTGCCCTGGCTCTGGATGAACCGGTCGGTCTGGTCGCGGGTCGGTGCGCTCCGCTGGCTCCCGGCGCGCGTGCAGCACAGCGCGGCGGCGGCGGATGCACGCTCCAGCGCGGCCGGCAGCGAGAACCCCCGATCCAACCCGGCCGCCAGGACACCGACGAAGCAGTCCCCCGCCGCCGTGGTGTCGACGACCGAGACCTGGTAGGCCGGCAAACGCAGGAGGCCGGCTTGCGTTGCCGCCTCCAACCCGTCGCCGCCCAAGGTGCGGACGATATCGACACTCAGGACCGCGCGCAGGTCGGGCGCGGTATCCGCACAGCCCAGGAAATTGGCCAGCCACGCCGATTCCGTCTCGTTTACCACCAACAGATCCAGGGCGCGCAGGGTTTCGGGCGGCAAGGCAGCGGCAGGCGCCAGGTTCAGAATGATGCGGCCAACCCGGCCTTTGGCGCGCGCGATCAGGGCGACGGTTTCGTCGGGATCGACCTCCATCTGCAACACCAGGGTGGTGGCCGGGGTCAGCAGCGCGTCCTCCACCTGTGCCGAACGGACCAGGAGGTTGGCGCCGGAGCCCACCGAGATGGCGTTATTACCGTTTGGGTCGACGGCGACGGCGGCACAGGCTGTGCCGGCGGACGTGCGGGCGATCCGGGTCAGGTCGGTGCCGGCCTGTTTCAGCAACGCCAGGGCATCCTCGGCGAGGGAATCCTGTCCGACCGCGCCCACCATGACGACCGGTGCGCCATCCCTGGCCGCGGCGACGGCCTGGTTCGCCCCCTTGCCACCGGGCTGCATGGTTGCCTCCGGGCACAGCACGGTTTCCCCCGGTCGCGGAATATGGGGGACGGCAAAAATCAGGTCGATGTTGATGGATCCGAAAACGACGATCACGCGCGGAGTCTTTCCTACGGGACGGGCTCGGACAGGGCGTCCTCCACCACATCCGGCGCGTGTGCGAAGACCCGCATCAGGCTGATGGCGGCGGGGTCCGGCCGATTACGCCCCTGCTCCCAGTTCTGCAACGTACGCACGTCGAGCCCCAGTAAATCGGCATACTCCCGCTGCGACAGGCCGTGATGCGCGCGCATGTCCGCGATGGAGGTGCCCAGTGTCTGGTCCAGCCGGCGGCGACGCACCTGAACATGCATCCCGGCCAGGTCGTGCGCCAGCCGGTCGAGGTCGGCATCGCGGGACACCGTGCACACCGCCGATCCGCGTTCGGCCAACCGCGCGACCGCGTCATTCGCCGCCCGCATCGACGATTGGGCTTCCATCAGGCGCCGCACGATCGTAACCGGCTTGTCGAGCGGGCCAGTCCGGCGCAGCAGCAGCCCAACCGCCTGGTCAGAAGACAAGCGTGGCGGGGATGCGACCCGGACAGGCCCCAGATGTGCGAGTCGCGCCTTCAATTCGGAGTTCGTGGACATCCAATGCCGCCTTCGCCCAACGAGCAAATGAGTGCAACGCGCGTACCCCGGCCCGGTTCGGACCAGGCCCCTGGATGTGGAAGCCGTATAACGTTGCGACCCTCCGACCCAGAAAGAGTACGTTGGCGGAGACTTCGATATCGGCCTGCCCGTCGGTGAAAAGGCCGATGAAGGAGTCCCCTTCGATCAACAGATCCTTGATCGTCCAATCCGCCACGGGCGCCCCGCCAATCCATTGCGGTTTCGATCGTGGCAGACAAACGGAAAGGAACCGTTACCGACTATATATACGCAAATCGCGTATAGATCAACCCTCGCGGCCCAAAGACCCCATCAATTCCGTCCACTCCCGCCGGGTCAGGCCGCTGGACGGTTGGTCCACCGCTTCCCCGCCCAACATCCGCTTCACCACCGCCAGCATCTGCGCCGACAGGGTCACCGCGCCGAGGCGGTAATCCCGGAATGCCGCACAGGCCTGCGGCACCCAGGCATCAACCGTGTTCAGCATGGCCTCGGCATAGACGCGGATTTCGTATTGCGCGTGAGGGTCGGCCCGCAGCGACAGGAAATGGAACAGGTTATGCAGGTCGGTCTTCCAATACCACTGCGTGTAGGTGTTCAGCGTTAGGTTCATCCGCGCCAATTCCCGCGCCAACCCTTGGCGAGACGGATCGACAGGCGCGCCGGACGCGTCCTCGTTCAGCATCGCGGCATAATGGTCGTAGTTGCGGGCAGCGTCGTCGCGCAGCAGGTCCAGGACCTCGGCCGCTTCATCGCCTGCCAGCACGGCGCCGCGGCCCTGGCGGTTGGTCACGGCCTGCGCGGCGAGGTGTTCGGGGGCCGGGATGTAGAACTCCCGATCCAGGATGGAGTAGCGCGCCGAGTACTCGTTCACGTTGGCGGTGCGGTGACGGATCCATTGGCGTGCGACGAAAATTGGCAATTTGACGTGGTATTTGATCTCGCACATCTCGAACGGGGTCGAATGGCGGTGGCGCATCAGATAGCGGATCAGGCCGGCATCTTCCGATACCCGGCGAGTCCCGCGGCCGTAGGACACCCGCGCCGCCTGCACGATGGCGGCATCGTCGCCCATGTAGTCGATCACCCGGACGAAGCCGTGATCGAGGATGGGGATGGCCTGGTACAGCAAGGCCTCCAACGCCGGGGCGGTGGGGCGGGCCGTGGGTGCGGACTGGGCGCGCTGGGCGGCGATCTCGGCGGCTTGTTCGGGCGACAGGGGCATGGGCTGGGTCTTATCATCGCTGGCCCATCAGGGGTAAGCCCACGGCCACCGCCCGCCCGGAAACGCCGTGAACCGCGACCTACTGGCCACCGATCCGAGCATGGGCAGTCCCCGTGCCCGAACATCGCCTGGGTCAGCCTCGCCCGACAGACATCGTTGCTGTCGCTCCGAAACCCCTTTCAATCCAGTCCGGTTGCGCCTATATCTGCGTCGTCAGCTTGCTGACTATGGTGATAAACGGTGGTTGGAATAAGCGTTGTGGACCCGGGGGCAGTGCCCGGCGCCTCCACCATTCCCCTCCCGGATACGGGTAGGCATATGGGGGCGACACAGGCTCGACACGCGTGGTAAAGACCCATCTTTTGCTCGGCATGATACCGCCGTTATCGGGTCAATTCTCAAGTGCCAATGATAATCAGGCGCTCGCTGTAGCTGCATAAGCTATAAGCGCGGTTCGGGGGGCACCGGGCAACAGAAGCCCCCCACTCT
>CAMATI010000274.1 GCA_945861095.1 Asaia bogorensis
CGAACAGTTTCACCAGCAGAGCTTCAAGCTCTGGACGGCTTAGCGCGGAAACGGGCGGTGGCGATGGCACATGACGTATAGACTCGGTCGCGCCGAATCGCGGCAAGAAAATAATGCGCGGCCGCCCACGGTTTTGCCCCTCTTACCAACGGTGATCCCCTGCTCGATGACGATCGTGGTTTCGGCCGCGGTGAGCGTGTTTCCTTCAATCGCATTCGACGTGTAAGTCAGTTCGAGGTCGTGCGAGTGTTCAAGATTGGATAGTCCGTGCGGCCTCAGAAGACGCATCCGGTCGAGTTCAGCCTTCTTGATTGCGATCTCTTCACGAAGACTTTCCATATCCCGCCCGTGAAATTTCTTACCCTGTTTGTGTCCGCGACCTTGCGTGGGTTGCCGGGACAAGCTCGGCCATGACGGAATGGCGGTGCCGAACCATAACCGGTGCCACGGGCATCTGCCCGTCCCCCACTCAAAACTGCTTCAACAGCCGATCGATATAATCCAATTCCTGCCGCGGCCGTTGCTGGTCCGCGCCGCGACGCCGCAGTTCTTCCTGGATGGCCTGGGTGCGCTGACGCTCGCGCTCCTCCGGCACGACCACATCGCCATCGTTGCTGGCAGTGCCCTGGTTGTAACGACCCAGCGGGTCACGGCCTTCCGGACTGGCGCGCCGTGGGTTGCCGGGATTGGGGCTGGCGCCGCGTCCTTCGCCACGGCCATCCTGCATCATCGAGCCCATCTGCAGCTGGCCTTCGCCTTCGCCTTGTTCGCCCTCCTGATTGCCCTGGCCCGGGCCGAACTGGCGCGCCATCGCCTGGCCCATTTCGCGCGCGCCTTTTTGCAACGCCTCGATCGCCTGCTGTTGCGCCTCTCCGGCGGCCCGGTCCTGCCCCTGGCCCAACTGGCTGGCCGATTCCCGCATCGCCTGATCCGCTTCCGTCAGGCTCGGAGGCACTTCCCCGGTCAGGTCGCCGAATTGTTGCATCAACTCACCCAGTGCCCGCCGGAGCGCCTGTTGCACACGGCGATCGGCTTCCCGTTGCGCATTGGCATCGGTGGACGCGGCGGGCGGCTGAACCCCCCGCGGGCGTGAATTCTGGTCGGCGCGTCCCTCGGTCTGATCCAGCACGCCGCCCTGGCGGCCGATCATGTCCTGCACGGCGCCCATCTGCTGGCGTCCGCGCTGGCGGCGCTGGTTGCTGCTCTGCTGGTTCTGCTCCTGTCCCGGGTTGGCGCGGGCGTTGCGCATCTGGTCGAGCAGTTGTTCCAATTCCTCGACACGCCGCTGCGCCTCGTCCATGCGGCCTTCCCGTGCGGCTTCGCGGGCGCGTTCGGCCAGCCGATCGAGGTCGTGGTTGGTCAGCGCATGCGTGTCGGGATCGAACGGCGTCACGGTCTGGTCGCGGCGGGCTTCTTCGAGCATCGCCTGCATGTGGCGGTTGATCGCCTCCTGCAACTCCTTCAAGCGCTGTTCCAACGCCTGGCGGTTGGCGTCGGTCGGGTCCTGGGTGGCGCGATCCAAGGCGTCCCGGGCGGCCTGGCGCGCCATTTCCAGGGCGCGGGCGGTCTGTTCGGTCTGACCTTCTTCCATATGCAGGGCCAGCAGCCACATCCGATCCTGCACGTCCGGAATGGCCTGCACGCCCTTCTGGCGCACCATCAGGTAATAGAGCGCGCTCAGGTTCAGATAGGCGCCGGGATCGTTGGCGAAAAAATCGCGTTGCAGCATCAGGACATCGAGACCAGCCAGCGCCTCCGACCGGTCGTTGGGGTGGATGCTGAGGCCCTTGCGCATCTCTATCAGCGCGCGGGCGATCGGGTTCTGGAAACTGCGTTCGGGCAGGGTGAAGACCAATTCCTCGCTGGTGCCGGTCTGACCGGCGGCGTCCCGCGCGGTCAACAGCCCCCGCACCGGCAAACCGGCCCACGGATGCGCCGTCAGATCCTGCTGGTTCGTGCCGCTGGCGGTTTTCGGCGTGCCGCCGGCCAGGGGGATGGCGAGGACCACCGGGTCCGCATCCGGGCGCGCATCCAGCCGCAACTCGGCTTTCAGGGAGGCCACGCCATAATCGTCGCTCGCCCGCCACGGCAGGCGAAGCTGCAGGCCGGCCGGCGCCGGTCCGGGCTTGTCGGCCCAGACCGCAACGGGGGGCTGGTCGGCCACGATGGTGATTTCCCAGGCGGCGAGATCCCGGCCATCCCGTCGGATTGCCAGGCGCCCGCCGTCGGTCAGGGTGCGTTCGGCCTGAAAGCTGGTCTGATCCAGTGCCTGAAACGGCTGGGTGCGGCCGGACAACGCCAGTTGCGGCGTGGATGTGCCGCCCGTCACGTTGGCGGTGATCTGCGAACCGGCCGGGGCGGTGGCGCCGGCTGCGTCCGGCTTCAGGAAAATCGGCGCCATGCGGGTATAGGCCGGCGGCGAAATCCAGGCCTGCCATTCGGCCGGCCGCGGCGCGGGCGGGCGCGGCATGGACGGTTCCAGGGCCATCGCCACGCGGTTCGGCGCATCGCGGCCGGCGATCGCGAAAGCGGCGACCAGCGCCACCACCAAGGCGCCACGCAACGCGATCCGGTCCCGGCGAGCCAGCCCGGGATGCGGCGCGCCGACGCGCAGGCTGTTGATCTGGCGAGCGGCGCGGGCCAGATGCGCCTGCCACAGCGCTTGCCCGACGGCATCGGCCTGGCTGGGCCGGTCGGTCAGCACCGACAATGGCCGATGGGTCAGGCCGGACGCCAGTTCCAACCGCCGGTCCGCCGCCGCGTTGTCCGGCACGCGCAGCCCTCGCAGCCCGCGGATCAGCAGGCCCAGGATCGTCAGTCCGGTCACCGCCAACAGCACGATGTGCCATACCACCGGCAGGCGCGCCGGCAGGTCCAGCAGCGCGACGACCACGAACAGGCCGGTGACGCCGAGCGGCGGCCATAGGGCGGGCCAGAGGGATTCGAAGAGGATGGTGGCGCGGGCGAGACCGCGACGGCCGTTCAGGCGGCGCAGGACGGGCGCCGGGTCGGTCATGGCGCCGGGGCCGCGACCGGGGGCATATGCTCCCGCGACCAAAGCGATTCGTGCGGCGCGCGTTCGCGGATTATCGACCAGCGATCCTGATCCACCAGCACCTCCGCGGCGTCGGGGCGCGCATTGTAGGGCGAACTCATGACCCGACCATACGCCCCCGCGTCGAGAATTGCCACGCGCGCGTGCGGGGCGAGTGGCGGCAACGGGCGGTTGCGGGCGAAGGTGTCGCCGCTCTCGCAAATCGGCCCGACCACGTCGGCGGGGGCCAGCGGGCCTGCGGCATCGACCGCGGAAACCGGCACGATGCCGTGCCAGGCGTCATACATGGCCGGGCGGATCAGGTCGTTCATCGCGCCATCCAGCACGACGAAGCGGGCGCCGGCGGACTGTTTCACCAGGATGACGGATGTCAGCAACACCCCGGCGGGCCCGACGAGCCATCGACCCGGCTCCAACGCCAGGCGGACATTGAGGTTGTGGAAGGCGGCTTTGATCGCTCCGGCCAGACCGGCGGGGCTGGGGGCCGGTTCGTTGCGGTAGGGGATGCCCAGGCCGCCGCCGCAATCGACGCTGTCGACGCGCAGGCCCTGGTCTCGGAGCGCGCGCACCAGATCGGCGATGCGGGCATAGGCGGCGCGGTAGGGGGCGAGGTCGAGGATCTGGCTGCCGATATGGGTGGCAAGGCCGATCGGCTGGATCCCCGGCAGGCTGGCGGCACGGGCATACAGCGCTATGGCGTCCGCGAAGGGAATGCCGAACTTGTCGCGGGCGCGTCCGGTGGAGATTTTCTCGTGGGTGCCGGCATCGACATCCGGGTTCACCCGCAAGGCCACGCGCGCGGTGCGTCCCATGGAGGCGGCGAGGGCGGAGAGCATCTCCAGTTCCTCGGCGCTTTCGACGTTGATCTGGCCGATATCCTCGGTCAGCGCCAGGCGGAGTTCGCGTTCGGCCTTGCCGACGCCGGAGAAGACGATGCGGTCGGCCGGGATGCCGGCGTGACGGGCCCGCAGCAATTCGCCCTCGCTGACGATATCGGCGCCGGCGCCTTCCTGGCCCAGCAGCGACAGGATCGCGAGGTGGTCGTTGGCTTTAACCGCGTAATGGGTGTGGGCATCCAGGCTGGCGTCTTTCAGTGCCTGGGTCAGGGATTGGTAGCGCCGGCGGATGGTGGCGGCGGAGTAGACCCAGGTGGGCGTGCCGACCGCATCGGCGATGCGGTTCAGCGGCACGCCGTCCATCAGCAGCCCGTCCATCGCATGCATGCTCAGTTGCGGGCGCGCGGCGATGAGTTCGGCCGGTGTCGGGTCGGGTGTGGTGTCGTCGGGGGAGGGGATCGAGGCCATCCGGCGAGCGTAGAACAGGATCGGGCCGCGCGGAACCGGGAACTGCGATCCCGCCACGACGACCGCGCTTACCGGACCGGCATGAACCCTCTCTGGCACACACACCGACCGCATCGTCGATCCGGAGATTGCGGCGCGTTGCAAAGTGGCAACACGGGGTCGATCTGGACGAAGTTCTGGACGCTTGACGAAACTACGGGTAAACAGTATTTCATGCTAGGGCTGGGTTCGAATGGGATGCCGATAAGGCCGCTGCCAACTGGCGCAGTCATGGGGTCACGTTCGACCAGGCGGCCAAAGCCTGCCGCGATCCCTTCGCCATCGAATGGTTTGATGACCGGCAGGATTACGGCGAGGAACGGATCAATTTGATGGGCATGTGCGGCGCTGTCATCCTGCATGTGACCTACACCGAGCGCGATGATCGCATTCGGATCATCTCGGCCCGACGGGCGGAAAACCATGAGCAAGACGACTATTTTCGCAATAACGCGATCTGACGGCACCGTGGTCGAGGTCTTGCCGGACGGCAGCGAGCGGCCGTTTCCGGACACCTCCATGCGTCCGATGACGGACCCCGAAATCTCCGCCGCCGCCCAACGCGACCCCGACGCTCGGCCCTTCACAAATAAGGAACGCGCCCGCGCGCGGCAAGTGCCCCGCGCCAAGACGCTGCGTCGAGCCCTTGGCCTGACACAGGAAGAGTTTGCGGCGCGGTTTCAGATCCCCCTTGGGACGTTGCGCGACTGGGAGCAAGGGCGGTCGGAGCCGGATCAACCCGCGCGCGCATACCTGAAGGTCATTGCCGGTGACGCGGAAGCGGTGCAACGGGCGCTTCAGTCCGCAATACCGCGTCCATGACCCGATCGCATCGTGTTTGACTCGGGTGCGAGTCAACATTGTGCGGAGTAATATCGCCCGCTCTAGCCATGGACCGATAGACTAGCCTCACCGTGATTGCCGGGCTTGAGCCGGCAACCCACCCCCTGCCGTTGAAGCGCGGCTTGCCGGGTCAAGCCCGGCAATCACGGTGAGGTGTGCACTCTACCACACAACTTTGGTTCGCACCGGTTTGGGTCCATGGCGTTGCGGAAAGACGATTGCGGACGCCAAAATGGAAACTCAGAGTAACGGGTTGCCGTGGTAACACCCACCGTCGAAAAACCCGGAACCGACCCGGTATCGCTTGCCGGATTTCCACGCTAAAACCCGTCCCCAACGCGACAACAGGAGGGAACCCCATGCGCGGCGTGGTCTTCACCGGCGAACGAGATCTGGAAATCATGACCTTCCCCGACCCGACACCGGGACCGGGCGAGGTTGTCGTGGAAATGAAAGCCTCCGGCATGTGCGGGTCCGACCTGCACCAATATCGCCGCCCCAAGCACCAGGAGCGTAACGCCACCGGCCTGCCGCCCAACCCGAACCCGACCATCGCCGGCCATGAGCCTTGCGGCATCGTCGCGGCGGTCGGACCCGGCGTGTCAGCGGCCGAGGCCATGGTCGGCCAGCGCGTCATGGTGCATCACTACCAGGGCTGCACCCAATGCGGGCATTGCCGGTCCGGTTGGCAGCAGCTTTGCCAGGAAGTGCCGGTGAAGGTGTATGGTTCCAACTCGCATGGCGGGCACGCGAAGTATCTGCTGGTGCCGGCCAACACGATGGTGACCTTGCCGGATGAGCTGTCGTTCTCGGCCGGCGCGGCGATCGCCTGCGGATCGGGCACGGCCTATGGCGCGCTGCGGCGGATGAACATCTCCGGGCGCGACACCATCGCGATTTTCGGCCAGGGACCGGTCGGGCTGGCCGGCACGCAGTTCGCCAAGGCCATGGGCGCCCGGGTCATCGCGCTGGACATCAACCCGCAACGCCTGGAACGCGCCAAGGAATTCGGCGCCGATGAGGTGGTGAACCCCGGTTCCAACGATCCGGTTCAGGCGATCAAGGAACTGACCGGTGGGCGCTACGCCGATCTGACCCTGGACACGTCGTCGAACGCGGAAGCGCGGTTGAACGCGATCAAATCGACCAAGGTGTGGGGCACGATGTGCTTCGTGGGTGAGGGCGGCGACGTGAAGATCGATGTCAGCCCGCATCTGCTGCGCCGGCAGTTGACCCTGGTGGCGTCGTGGACGTTCTCCAACATCATCCAGGCCGAATGCGCGCGGTTCTGCGTCGAGCGGAACATCGATGTGGACAAATTGTTCACACATCGGTGGTCGCTTGACCAGGCGGAGGAAGCCTACAAGCTGTTCGACAAGCAATCCGACGGGAAAGGCGTGTTCCTGATGTGACGGGCCATTGTTTGACGAAGCGGGCGGCTCGGGAGGCGGTTGCCGCCCTGTATCAGACGTTGGAGCGGCGTGGGTTGATCGTCGGCAGCGCCGGCAATGTCAGCCTGCGCCAGCCTGACGGGATGGTGATCACCCCGTCCGGCGGCTCGCCCGACGTGGTGGCGCCGGACGATATGGTGGCGATGACTTTGGATGGCGCGGTGTCGGGAGACGTTACGCCATCCAGCGAATGGCCGATGCATGCGGCGATCTATCAGGCCTATCCGGATGCCGGCTGTATTGTGCACACGCATGCGGATGCCTGCACCGCTCTGGCCTGCCTGAACCAGGAACTGCCGCCGTTTCATTACATGGTGCTGGATTTCGGCGGTCCGGTCCGCTGCGCGCCCTATGTGACGTTCGGCACGCCGGCATTGGCGGACCTGGCGGTCGCGGCGTTGGACGGACGGTCCGGGTGCCTGCTCGCCAATCACGGGATGATCGTGTTTGCGGCGGACGCGAAGGCGGCCCTGTCGCGGGCGGTCCTGCTGGAGACTTTGTGCCGGCAGTATCTGATGGCAAAGGCGGCTGGGGAGCCTCGGTTGCTGAACGAGGCGGAACTGGCGGCGGCGAGGGAGCGGTTCCGGACCTATGGGCCTCGGCCGAAGGTCCAGGCATAGGGCGTATCGTGGTGGTGCCCTGGCGCACCCGTCTCGGTGATGAGATCGGCCGTCGGCTGGACCCAGCGCGGATCCACAATGCGGACAGTCGTCCCCGGTTTGGCGTTTGCGACGACGCCACGGATCGGGTGCTGTCCTTGGTTCACGGGCACCTGACCGGCGAGGGAATCTGAACCGCCGGTTCGAACCGATCACCCGCCGGGACCAGATTTGCCGTCCCAGGCGTGCAGGAACGCCTCCAACACACCCAGGAACCCCGCGGGATTGTCCGCGTGCAGCCAGTGACCGGCGTTCTTCACCGTCACGAAGCGGGAAGCCGGGAACAGGCCGCGAATGGTGCCTCGATATTCCGGGCGAATGAAATCCGATCGATCCCCCGCGATGAACAGGGTCGGGCCGGCATAGGGCGGCGTCGATAGCGCTTCCCACCCTTCCAGGTCCGGCAGGGCGGCGGTGATCTCGTCCAGCCCGATCCGCCAGGATGGCCGAGCACCGGTGATCAGGTTGCCCAGCAGAAACGCGCGCAGCGCATGGTCCGGGGTGGCTCCGGCCAGGGCCGCGTCCGCCTCCGCCCGGGTCAGGGGGACGGAGAGCGGGATGGCTCGCAATGCCGCCGCGATCGGGTGGTTGCGCGCTGGATAAGCGACGGGTGCGATGTCCGCGACCGCCAGTCGGGCCACCGCATCGGGTCGCAACAATGCCACCTGCATCGCCGTCTTGCCGCCCATCGAGTGGCCGATGACCGCGGCGGGCAGGACGCCCATCGCCTCCATCGTCTCGATCACGTCGGCCGCCATGGTGGCGTAGCACATGTCGGGCGCGTGGGGGCTGGCGCCGTGGTTGCGCAGGTCCAGCGAGAGCACGCGGAACCGCTGGGCCAGGGCTCGCTGCACCGCCCCCAGGTTCCGGGCCATGCCGAACAACCCGTGCAGGAGGATGACAGGGGGGCCGTTGCCGGCTTCGATGGCGTTCAGGATCATCGTGTGGGTTGTGCGTAGAATGGATCGCGCGGGTGCGCGTCGGGTGAACTGCTGGAGTCAATAGTCTCCAGGACGCCGCCAAGACCGCTCTCAGAGGCCAGATCGTCTCCGACCGCCATTGTGATGCCTTCAGGTGAGTGTGACAGTTTGACGGATGTGCGCGATGACGGAAGGGTCTTCGCGACGCGCAACCCTATGTGGTTTGCGCGATAGTTCGTATCGGAACGAGACCGTATGGCTGACCGCACAACCCATGGAGAGCTCCCCCAGTCGCCGCCACGCTTTACACGCGCGACACAATTTCCCATGGTCCATGGGCGAGCATCGGAGGGCGCTCCCTCATAGGTGGGGTTCCAGCAATCCTGTGTCCACTGCCAGGCGTTACCCAACATACCAACCAAACCATACGCATTCGCCATAAACGCATCCACTGGAGCGGTCCGTTGGCCATCCCAGATCGACCCGCAACCACGGCAATTGGCGAGACCCCAGCCAATGGAATCACCCCACCAGCGGGTCGCTTGTCGTCCGCCGCGGGCAGCGTATTCCCATTCCGCTTCCGTCGGTAGTCGGTACGTTCCTCCACCATTGATCTGTGCAGCTTTCCGTGATTTTTCGTTCAGCCACGAGATGAAAGCGCCGGTGTCATGCCAACTCAGGCAGACAACCGGATCACGATCGGTTTGGGTGAAGCCAGGGTTCTGCCACCCTAGTGCCGCGCGCCGGAAATTTCGACGCCAATTCCCTCAAGCGGCAAGCGGCTTTCCCGTCTTGGTCCACTTGAACGGCTTCGCCATGGTCCGGTTGAAGTAGGCGATGAAGCGCTCGATCCGCTCCTTGAGGTCTTCTTGGGAGGT
>CAMATI010000275.1 GCA_945861095.1 Asaia bogorensis
GCTGGGGATCGATGCCTCGCCGGGAGGGATCCAGAGACGCACCGTCTGAACCCCCTATGACGCGGTTGTAGTGCCACACGAGCCGCAGAGGCGGCACAAGATACTGATAATATGAGGTTTATTTTGGTGGGTGCTAAACATGGGTTACGCGGATCCGACTTATACCGACTGGCCCAAGCAATGACAGATACACCGGCCCCCTCCTGATTGCCGGGTTGCACCGGCAGGGGGCGGGTTGCCGTTGATGCCCGCCGATGACGGGGAGGGGCCGCCTATGGGGGCACATGACCGCGGCACCAGCGTCCCAGGGGGCGGCGTCCCAGGAGGCGGCGTCCAGGTCCGTCGGACCTGGTCCGGTTGGGTGCTCGGTCAGAGTGCCGAATACCCGGCCCGTCGTTACGGCACGGCCGCCAGAAACATGAACACGCCGAAAATCACCAGATGGACCCCGCCCTGAATGACCGTCATGCGACCCGTCGCAAAAGTCAGCGTGCTCACAAACAACGTCAACACCAATAAGATCATATCCCGCTCTTCGAGTCCCAGGGTCAGCGGTTGGCCCAGATAGACCGAAGCGGCGCCGACGATAGGGACCGTGAGCCCAATACTGGCCAGGGCCGAACCGAGCGATGCATTCAGGCTGGTTTGAAGCTGGTTGCGGCGAGCAGCCTTGAAGGCGGTGACACCCTCCGGCAACAGGATCACGGTCGCGATCACCACCCCGACGACCGCCATCGGCAAGCCTGCCAGCCGGACCACCTCCTCCACCCGAGGAGACAGTATCTTGGCCAGCAGGATGACGACGCACAGGCTGACCAGAAGCAGCACTGCACTGGATATCGTGCTGCGAGCGTTGGGTTTTTCGCCATGATGGACGCCAGCATATTCGATGACGAAATCGTCGCGGTGGCGGACCGTCTGCACGAAGACGAAAAGCACATACAAAGTCAGGGACACGGCGCCAACGAACAGCAACTGACTGGAGGCAAATCGCGGGCCGGCCTCGGTCAGCGTGAAATTCGGCAACACCAACGCGACGATCGCCAAAGTCGCGATCACGCTCAGGATCGCGGTGGCGCCCTGCAGCCGGAATTTCTGCTCGAAATGCAGGGCCGATCCCGCCAACAGACATATGCCGACGATCCCGTTCAACACGATCATGACCACCGAATAGACGGTATCCCGCGCAACCATGTCGGCGCCCGCCGAACCGGATGCCATGACGGAGATGATCAGCCCGATTTCCAGCGTGGTAATCGCCAGCGCCAGCAGGATGGACCCGAATGGTTCTCCGATCCGTGCTGCCAGTACCTCGGCATGGAAGACCGCCGCGAAGACGGCCCCACCGAGCAGGACGGCCGCACCGGCAATGACCAGACCGTGGGCAGGCGGAATCAGCCCAGCCAGCGAGGCGCCGGCCAGCAAACCCGCCAGGACCGGCGCCGCCCAGGACCACCAGGGCATTCGGTTCCAATCGTGATCAGCGGCCACCCTACAATCCTCTCGTTTGTTAAAATCCGGCCTGGCACAGGTCGCGCCTCACAGCCGAACCGTGAAGGGCGCGCCGCCAGGTTCCCGGCATTCGGAGCGGACCTATACCAACCCGCCGAAACAATGACCGATGCATCCCGCTCGGTCTCCGCGTCACTGCCGAGCGTGAGGCGGCGATCGGTGGGCTTCAACGGGAGGGGGGGTGGCGGATCGAATCCGTCAATGCCGGTGAAGCCCGCCGATGCGCCATTGTTTCAGTCGGTCTACCTACACCGCGAGGCGATCGACCAATCCCGCGGGGGTGGTGCAAAGATGGGTCAAGGTCTTGTCGGCATGGTGCAAGCGCCAGTTCAGTGTGGCCTGCGCCGCCTGAGACAACAGACCCGCGTAGGCCGGATCGCCCGCGACATTGCGCATCTCTCCCGGATCGGTGCGCAGGTCGTACAGAATTGGCGGGAGCGACGCGAAATGGACGTATTTCCATTCCGCTGTCCGGGTGACGCACAACCCGGCCTTGTCCAGCGCCATTCCCAATGGTGGTGCCCCGGCATGCGGCCAGCCGCCGCGCAGGTCGAATTCGAAATGCACCGAGTCCCGCCAATGGGCCGGCGTATCCCCCGCCAGGAACGGCGCCAGCGACAGGCCATCGCAGGCGCGGGGGACGGGCAACCCCAGCCAGTCCAGCATGGTCGGCATCAAATCCACCGCCTCGGTCGGGGCGTCCACCACATGACCGCGCGCACCGTCCGGATCGCGGATGATCAGCGGCAGGTGATAGCTCTGGTCGAACCATCCCAGTTTGCCCAGCAGATGGTGATCGCCCAGTTGCTCGCCGTGGTCGGAGGTGAAGACGATCAGCGTATTGTCCCACTGCCCGGTGCGCCGCAACTCGGCGAAGACGGCACCCAGATGATGGTCGATTTCGGCGATCATCCCGTAATAGCTGCGTCGCGTCAGGCGGATATCCTGTTCGCTCAGAGGCGTGACTGGTCCCTCCGCGCGCTCGAAATAGGTGGAGCGTTTTTGCGTGGCCAGGAAGTGCGCCATCACCGGATGCTGCGCGGCCTCCTGGTCCAGCGCCCCCCGCAGCGCGAGCGGCACGTTCTGCCCGGGCACCGCATCATGCCAGGGTGCCGGCGCCGCGAATGGCGGATGTGGTCGATAGAATCCCAGATGCAGCAGCCAGGGCCGCGTGGGTCGGGTCGAGCGCAGGAAGGACACCGCATGCTCCGCCGACCAGGCGGTGTCGGACAGTTCCGCTGGTATCCGGCTGGGAAGCGCGGTCGGGCCGGGCGGCCCGTCCGCGGGGCACCAGATGTCTTCCGGGCGGTCGGGAAGTGCGAATCCTTGGCCGGCGACCCAGGAGAGGTAGTTGCGGTATTGCACCTCATCGAAATGGGCGACGATCCGCCAGCCATCCATCACGTCGCCGATTTCCCGCTGGCCGGGATCCGACCGGCCGACGCGCCTTGGATCGGCTGTCGTCGTCGTATAGCCGATCAGCGCCGGATCGATGCCGGCCCGCTTCACTTCCCGAGCCAGGGTGGCGTGGCGGTCGTCCAACGGCACGCCATTGGCAACGACCCGGTGGTTCATCACGTAAAGCCCGGTCAGCAGGGACGCGCGCGCCGGGCCGCAGGGGGCGCTCTGGCCGAAATGGGTGCGAAACGTCACCCCCTCCCGCGCCAGTGCATCCAGGTTGGGGGTCAGCGCCGCCGGGTGCCCCACGCATCCCAGACTGTCGCCGCGCCACTGGTCGGTCACGATCAGCAGGACATTTCGATGTTTTGCCATGCCACGATCCTACGCCGCGCGCGGCCCGCCGGACTACCCCGGTTGTGTGACGTCCCGGTTGCGTCACGTCCCGGGTATGTGGGTATGTCACGCCCCGGGTATGTCACCCTTGACTCGCCGCGTTCGGTTGGGCGCACTTGCTTCCCAGCAAGCCGCAAAGGACACGTCCATGAAATTCGGAATCTTCTACGAGATGCAGCTCCCGCGTCCCTGGGGACCCGACGATGAGCGCCAACTGTACCAGAACGCGCTCAACCAGGTCGAACTGGCCGACAAACTGGGCTACGACTACGCATGGGAGGTCGAGCACCACTTCCTGGAGGAATATTCCCACTCCCCCGCGCCGGAAGTGTTCCTGGCCGCCGCCAGCCAGCGCACCAAGAACATCCGGCTCGGCCATGGTATCGTGCAGTTGACCACCAACCCGCCGCAGCGCGTGGCGGAACGGATCGCCACCCTGGACCTGGTGTCCAACGGCCGGGTCGAATTCGGCACTGGCGAGTCCGGATCCGTTACCGAACTCGGCGGCTTCGGGCGGGAGATGGAGACCAAGCGCGAGATCTGGGAAGACGCGCTCCGCTGCATCATCCCGATGTTTGAGGACAAGGGCGTCGAGATCGACACCAAATGGCACAAGATGCCACTGCGCAACGTGCTGCCGAAGCCGGTGCAGAAGCCGCACCCGCCGCTATGGGTCGCGTGCTCCCAGCTTGAAACCCTGGAGATGGCCGGGCGTCGTGGCATCGGCGCGCTGGGCTTTCAGTTCCTGTCCGCCGACGCGGCCTTCGCCTGGGTGCACGCTTACTACAACGCCTTCACCAAGCGGCAGGACAAGCTGGCCAACTACGCAACCAACCCGAATATCGCGCTGGTCAGCTACTTCATGTGTGCCGAAACCGACGAGGAAGCCCGCAAGCGCGCGGAAGGCGCCACGTTCTTCCAGTTCGCGTTGCGGTTCTTCGGATCGTCCTCGGGCCGCAAGCGTCCGGATCCCTACACCGTCAACATCTGGGACGAATACATCAAGTGGAAGCAGACCAATCCCGACGCCGCGGCGCGCGCGCTGGCCGGCGGATTGATCGGGTCCCCAGAGACCATTCGGCGCAAACTGCGGCGGTTCCAGACGTCCAACATCGATCAGGTGATCTTGCTGAACCAGGCCGGCCGCAACAGCCATGAGCATATCTGTGAGAGCCTTGAACTGTTCGCCAAGGAGGTGATGCCGGAATTCCACGCCGCCGAACCTGCTCATATGGAATGGAAACGGAAAGTGCTGTCGGGCGAAATCCAGTTGGAGGAGATCGACACCCAGCCCTTCAAGGACCGCTTCGGTCCGAATTCGGTCCAGCCGACGGCGGTGGCGGCGGAGTAGGCGGCATGGCGGACTGGCGACGGCGGGGGTTTGGTGCCCTGTCGTTGCCTGCACGCGCTCGCCGCGGTGTTAGGCAGCCGGAGAATCCGCCGGTTACCGCATGGCGCGACCCGGTTGGATCGCGTCCGCCGCGGGATCAGCGATGCCATGTCGGTGCATGGGTTTGGCGGCGGAACGCGCCGATGGGACGGCCCATCTTCCCGGCGGGGCGGGCGCGGTCCAATATGGTGCCAGTAACACGCATCAGGGGAGAGACTTCAATGGCGGATCGGATTGCCGTTATCACCGGCGCTGGCAGTGGGATCGGGCGGGCTTCGGCCCTGGCGCTGACGGCCACCGGATGGTCCGTGGGCTTGATCGGACGGCGCAAGGACGCGTTGGATGAAACGGCGGGTCTGGCGACCGGCGGCCGGACGCTGGTGCTGCCCACGGACGTGACCGAGCCGGATCAGGTGGCCGCGACGTTCGCCAAGGTGAAAGAGACGTTTGGCCGCATCGACATGCTGTTCAACAATGCCGGCGGCAACGTGCCGACCACGAATTTCGGGGATTTCACCTGGGAAATGTGGCGCAAGGTGGTGGCGGTGAACCTGGACGCGATGTTCCTGTGCGCCAATCACGCCTTCCGGATCATGCGGGATCAGTCGCCGCAAGGTGGTCGCATCATCAACAATGGCTCGATTTCCGCGCATGTGCCGCGGCCGGGCTCGGTTGCCTATACGTCGACCAAGCATGGGGTGACCGGCCTGACGAAGGCGATCGCGCTGGACGGGCGGCAGTATGACATCTGCTCCAGCCAGATCGATATCGGCAACGCGGCGACGCCGATGACGGCGCGGTCCACCAACGGGCAGTTGCAGCCTTATGGGCAGATGGCGGTGGAGCCTCGGATGGATGTGGACCATGTGGGGCAGCAGGTGGCGTTCATGTCGAACCTGCCTTTGGAGTCGAATATTCAGTTTGTTACCATTATGGCGACGAAGATGCCGTTTATTGCCCGGGGGTGAGGGGTAGGGCGGGGCTTTGCCCCGGACCCCACCAGGAGGGCTTTGCCCTCCTGGACCTCTCACCAAAGGCCGCGCCTTTGGAATGCGATTCTTTTGTCGTTGGAATACCTGGGCCTGCCCGGACTTCGCGAGGTCCAGGTAGGCCCAGGTATTCCAACGACAATGGTCCGGTTCCAAGGGCCGCCGCCCTTGGTGGGGCGTCCAGAGGGGCAAAGCCCCTTTGGCGGGGTTCCCGGGGCGGCGCCCCGCCCTTCCCGCACAACCGGGATCCCCGTCGTGCAATCGGCCAGCGATTACTCAATCGGAATAAAAATCGAGCGCCGCATCTTGCCGCCAATGGACTGCGACAGATGGCCCTTGCCGCGGATGTCCTCGACCAGGATAACCTCGCCGGCGCCGATTTCGCGCGCTTCGCCGTCGCTGGCGGTGATCTTCACCCCGGCATCGAGGTTGATGATGTATTGCCGCCGCGGTGCCGGATGCCAGTCCAGGTCGTAGCTGCCGGCGGTCTCGCGGAAGATGATGCCGTTGGCCGGCAGACGGGCGGACAGCTTGGAGCCGTTGCGCTCCTCGACCCATTCGACCTCGATATCGCGCCAATGGGTCTCGCCAGTGTCGTCGACATAGATATTGTGGATGCGCATGGTGGTTCCTTCCCTTTTGCGATTCGGCCTATTCGATCGGCACGAAGATGGAGTGCCGCATCTGGCTGTTGACGGATTTGGACAGGTGCCCCTTGCCGGTGATGTCCTCGACCAGGATGATCTCCCCGGCACCGATCACGCGGGATTCCCCGTCGCTGGCGGTCAGTTCGACCCCGGCGTCGAGATTAATGATATATTGCCGTCTCGGCGCCGGATGCCACGGACGATCATGCTCGGCCTGGGTCTGGCGGAAGATGACGCCGGTGGCCGGCATGCGGGCCGACGTCTTGCCCTCCGGCCCTTCCTGCGCCCAGTCGATGTGCAGGTCGCGCCAGTGGGATTCGCCGGCCGCGTCGCAATAGAGGTTGTGGATGTGGATGGTCATGATTTCCCCCTCCGTCCCAGTCTATCGCACAATGACTGGGTTGCCATAGACGGTAAGGGGGCCGCTCGGAGCGGCCGCCGATGTACCAGTGCCTGGAGCGCGGTCACTGGTACACGGCAATCAACAAACGGTCAGGTCAGGTGCGGGCGATAGCCCTACTTGTTCTTCCAGTCCGGCTTCCGCTTCTCCGCGAACGCCTTCGGCCCCTCGATATAGTCCTGGCTTTCGATGTTTTCCTGCTGCGCCGGGTAGACCGTGCGCATCGCGGTTTCCAGCTTCAGTTCATCCAGGCCCATATACGACGCCTGCTTCGACGCGCGCACCGCCTTGGGCGAGCATTCCAGGATCATTCCGGCCCACCGCTTCGCAGCTTCCAGGGCCTGGCCTTCCGGCACGACCTCGGTCACGAAGCCAAGCTCAAACCCCTCCCGCGCCGGCACGCGCCGCCCGGTCAGGATCATGCCCATCGCCTGCTTCATCGGGATGGATCGCGGCAGGCGGTGGACGCCGCCGCCCCCCGCGATCAGCCCGACCCGAGGCTCCGGCAGCGCGAACACCGCGTTTTCCGCCGCGATGATGATGTCGCAGGCGAGGGCGGTTTCAAAACCACCCCCCATCGCGACCCCGTTCACCGCCGCGATCATCGGCTTGAACAGATCGAACCGATGCGCGATGCCGGCGAACCCGTTCGGCCCGTTCGGCCGGCGCTTGCCCGCCGCCTGGACCTTCAGGTCGTTGCCGGCGGAAAACGCGCGTCCGCCGGCCCCGGTGATGATCCCCACCCACAGGTCGTCGCGGGCAGCGAACTCATCCCACACCAGCGCGAGTTCGTCGTTCGCGTCGGCGTGCAGCGCGTTCAGCACTTCCGGCCGGTTTAGGGTGACGATGCGAAGCCGGCCCTGATCCTCGACCGTGCAGAACTGTGTTTTCATCCTGCGATCACCTTGTCGTTGGCGAGCGTGCCGATCGTGTCCTTGTCCATCTTCAGCCAATCGCCGAGGACATTGGCGCTGTGCTCACCCAGCAGCGGCGCCGGGCCGACCGCGGGGGGTTCTCCGCCGAAACGAACCGGCCAGCCGATCATGACATAATCGCCGATGACCGGGTGCTTCATGGTCTGGCGAATCTTCCGCTCCTGGAAGGACGCGTCATCGGCCAGTTCTCGGGTATCCAGCACCGCGCCGGACGGGATCGTGGCGCCGCTGACCATCTGCATGGCCGTGTGCTTGTCGTGCTTCAGGGTCCATTCGGTGACGATGGCATCGACCTCCTCCCGCCGGTCGGTCCGGCCAGCCGGGGTGTCGTAGCGCTTGTCGCCAATCAGATCCTCGCGTCCCATCACCTTCAGCAGTCGGGTCCAATGCTCCGGATTCGCGGCGCTCGTGTAGATGTAGACAAAGTCATTCGGTCCGCCGCCCTTGCAGGGATAGACGCCGATCGGCGGGTTGCCGCCGCCCACGGTCTTCGACCCGGCGCGCGGGGCGGGCTTGCCGTCGGTGCGTTCCATGTAGGTGAAGGCGTTGCGGATGTAGTGCAGGATCGAATCCTGCATGGCGAGTTGCAGGTGCTCGCCCTGGCCGGTGCGAAGGCGGCGCGTATAGGCGGCGAGGATGGAAATCGCCATCAGCATGCCGGTGCCGGTGTCGCCGATGGTCGCACCTGGCTTGCAGGGTGGGCCGTCTTCTTCGCCGGTGATCGACATCAGCCCGCCGCAGGCCTGGGCGATCATGTCGAAGGCGAGACCCTTCTCGAACGGGCTGCCCGTGCCGAAGCCCTTGACCTGGCAGAAGATGATCGCCGGGTTGATCGCCTTGACGACGTCGTAGCCAAGGCCGAGCCGCTCGATGGCGCCGGGGGCGAAGTTTTCGATCATGACGTCGGCGTTCTTGGCCAGATCCTTGACGATCTGCAGGCCGCGCGGGTCCTTGAGGTTGACCGCGATGGAGCGCTTGTTGGAGTTGTATTGAAGGAAGTAGAAGGCATCCGCGCTGCTGCCGGGGCTGCGTCCGGACGACCGGCCTGGATCGCCGACCCCGGGGTTTTCCACTTTTACGACATCGGCACCGAGCCAGGCGAGGGCTTCGGTGCAGGATGGGCCGGCCTCAAACTGGGTCAGATCCAGGATTTTCAGGCCGGCAAGACAGTTCTCTCCGCTCATGGCTTGGTCTCTCCCTACATAGGTTGGGAGGGACCTTACGCCTTGTTTGGTTTATCCGTCGAGGTCGGCGGTACGGCCAGCGCGCGGATCACGGCATCGGGCTCGTGGG
>CAMATI010000276.1 GCA_945861095.1 Asaia bogorensis
CGCGCTGTTCGGCGACCGTCTGCTTCAGTGCGGCAACCTCGCCGAACAGTTTCACCAGCAGAGCTTCAAGCTCTGGACGGCTTAGCGCGGAAACGGGCGGTGGCGATGGCACATGACGTATAGACTCGGTCGCGCCGAATCGCGGCAAAAAAATAATGCGCGGCCGCCCACGGTTTTGCCCCTCTTACCTCACACCAGTACAAGCCTATGACATCACGTCGAAAGCTCCCGTCAATGTAACGTCCGCCCGGATCGCGCTTCAGAGCAATGATCCGGTTGCATACCACACGGTCGGCAAGCCGGTCCTCGGGCAGGAAAAGTTTTCTGCTGAATATGAAGGCGCGATTTATCGCTTTTCGTCGGCAGACAACCTGAAGACATTCCAGACCAATCCGGCGAAGTACGCACCGCTGTATGGCGGCTTCTGCCAACAGGGCATGGCCGGTGGCAAGAAGCTGGATGGTGATCCGGCCCTCTTCCGGGTTGCCGACGGTAAGCTCGCGGTTTACTCGTACAAGGCGGCACTTGATGGATTTCTCAAGGATCCTGCTGGTAATACCGCCAAAGCCAATGACAACTGGCCCAAGGTTCAGGACAAGACACCTCGCGAGCTTTTCGGCTTCTGATCGTCCGACACACACTATAGTTTCGTGACGTAAAGCTACGAAATGCCACATGCGCATAGTGGAGAAAATTTTTCGAATCCGCGGTTTCGCCGCATATTGTCCCCGAATGTTGCCCATCGTTCTCAGGGCGTGGTTTTGGGGCAACCATCCGGCGGTCTTCCGGCCTGCCCTGATAGGGGCAGGCCGGAGTATCCGAATTTCTGTGTGTGAGGCGTGTGCTGTCTCACCCTCCATTTGGCACGGCCAGGCGCGGCCGCCATGCTGGACCCAGGTCGTCGAGGCGACGCGGTCAGTCGCGGCCGTAGCCAAGCGGGGGCTGCGCCGCGGCGATGGTGTCCAGATCGAGATCGACCATCTCCTGAAGTGCCTCCGCGGTCGCACTGTCGCGCAGACTTTCGGGCAGTGCCTCGAACCAGGCGGCGCATTCGGCCTGGATCGTCATCATCACCGCCACGGCATCGTTCCAGCGCTTGCGCCGGCTTTGCCGCACCGACCGGGGTTGTTTGATGGCGGCAGGGGCTTGCTCCGCTTGCCGTCGAGCGCGGAAGCGGGCCTGGCAGTAGGTGCTGCTCAGTGCGGCGGAACCTTCGGGCATACGGCCTGGTTGACGACCATTGGGCATGGCTGTTCTCCGTTACGTAACGACGCACCAAGGGGATCAGCCGACCGCGTTGAAGCGGTCGTCATACAGGATTGCGAACTGGCTCCGAAAATAACCGGATACACGGTCTCCAGCGGTCGAGACTGCCAGGCGGTCACCTCGGCCAGCACGCTGTCGGTGACCGTGCTGATCAGGTCGGGGCTAACCTCAGTGGCGTAGGCTTCGGCCAGATAGCCCTGGATCTCGCGCACCGTCAGGCCGCGCGCATACAAGGCCACGATGCTGTCGTCGAAGGCTGTAAACCGGCGGGCGTGTTTGGGCAGCAGCAGTGGCTCGAAACTGCCGTCCCGGTCGCGGGGCGTCGCGATCCGCATCCCACCGTCGTCGGTCAGCACCGTCTTCGATGTCGCGCCGTTGCGGTGGTTGGTCACTGACTCGGGCCGCCCCGCGCCGGGCACGTAGCCCAGGCGGTGCGTCAACTCGGCGTTCAGCGATGCCTCGATCAGCGCTTGCTTGAACGCGATCCCCGCCGCGTTGATGGTCTCCCCGGTCATCGGGCCGGTCAGGAATTGGGCGACCAGTTCCTTCGGGATCGTGGGCAGCTTGGATACTGTGCAGTCCAGTTCCTTCGCTCGGCATGGCATAATACGCCTCCTTGGCGCTGGTTATGCCCCGCACACAGATTTACGGACAGGCTCAGTCGGACACCAGTTAAGATCGGAATCTCTTCTCCAGAGAGTTCTATCGCCCCAATATTCGATCCGCGACGGTAGAGCGTTTGGTCGTAATTCAAACCAAAACTGATCCTGCCATATCGCCTGAGAACCCACGGTCATACCGCAAAGGACCACGCCACTCTCGTCTTCCATCACGACATCGACATGCCATGTCATAGCCAGTCCAGCGATGGTCACCTCGATTTTTCCATCGGAATCGTTGCCTAGCTTATGGACCAGGTGGTAGCGACCTTCTGGCCCCGTCACGGTTACCTGGAATGAGGTCATGTGTAGATTCGTCTTGTCTCGTCGATCGTATGGGGCAGCTTGATCTGATTGTCAGTAGCGCAAGCCAGAGAGATGAGGGTGATTTGAACCAGGCATGTGCACATCCCCGAGCGAACATCAGCGGCACGCCGTGTCACACGGCTTTTGCGGCGGGGTCGGCGTCTTGTGACACCACCTCTATTGACGTTTGAGCCGCTCGATTTTGGCGGTGATCTTGCGGTGGAACAACGACATTACGGTCCACTGTGTATGTCCGAGGAGCAAAAGTCACGGTTCCCGATATTCAGTTCCGCAATGATTGATTCCCTCACCTGATCGGCTCATGCACCGTCACCAGCTTCGTCCCATCCGGGAACGTCGCCTCCACCTGCACATCGTGGATCATTTCCGCGATCCCATCCATCACCTGATCGCGCGTCAGCACGGTCGCGCCCGCCGCCATCAGATCGGCCACGCTGCGCCCGTCCCGCGCGCCCTCCACCACGAAATCGGTGATCAGGGCCACCGCCTCCGGATAGTTCAGCTTCACGCCACGCTCCAACCGTCGGCGCGCAACCATCGCCGCCATGCTGATCAGCAGCTTGTCCTTTTCGCGTGGAGTTAGATTCATGCGCTCATTCCATCAACATTGCCAAACCCGAGGCAGCGGCCGCGTCCCGCGCAACACTGCCAACCCGGCCATTACCGCCCGCCGCAAGCTCGCGCCATCCGCCGCCAGGATACGCGCGATCAGCATCCCGTTCCATGCACTGACGCCGGATTCCAGGCCCGACCCAGCATGGCAAACCGCCAGCGCGTCCCGCAGCCCATCGCGCCAATTCTCCGCGTCCGGGGCGACATGCACCAGAGTCGCCATGGCCCGCGCGCCCCGCCCGATCGCCACCCGACCCAGCGCGGCCGAGACCTCTCCATCCAGCCGGATCGCATCATGCAGCAGCAACGCGCCGCCACGCCGCACCCGGATCAGATCGCGCAGAGAGGCGGTATCGACGGTTTCTCCCATCGCCGCCCGCCCGAAGACCAGCGATTCCACACCCAGAAACCAGGCATCCGGTGCGAGCTCGACCTCCAGCCGCCGAACCACGTCGCAGCGGTCATACAGGATCGTCTCCTGCGGCAGCCATTCCAGCGAAGCGGCCTCGGTCACCGCGATCCGGGTTGCCACCGACGAGGCCGCGCCACCCGCCACCGACCGATAAAACCTCTCGGCCGCCTGGGCCGAGACCGTCGCCCGCGTGCCTGGGCCGGCGATGAAATCCAGTGCCAGCCTGTCGCCTCCCGCGATCCCGCCCGAAGTGTTCAGGGTCACCGCTGTCGTCCAGTCACCGTCGGGCGTTCGCGGCAGGCGCGCCTTCAGGCAACCGGACTGATAGAATTCGTCCAGCACGGTCGCCGCGCCGCGGCGCTTGAACGACACGCGCAAGGCTCCGACCGCCCGTTGGTGAACGGACAACCCAGCATCAGACGGAAAGGCGACGTCTAACATCCTGCTCGTCTAGATCCTCGCGGCGCCCGGACAGAACGATGTCGCCGCGGTCCATCACGGCGATGGTCTGGGCCAGTTCCCGGGCGAAATCGAAATATTGCTCGACCAGCAGGATGGCCATCTCCCCGCGCCCGCGCAACAGGGCGATCACGCGGCCGATATCCTTGATGATGGAGGGCTGGATGCCCTCGGTCGGTTCGTCCAGCACGATCAGGCGCGGTTTCATGACCAGGGCGCGGGCGATGGCGAGTTGCTGCTGCTGGCCGCCGGACAGATCGCCGCCGCGCCGGCGCAGCATGGTCTTCAGCACCGGGAACAGGTCGAAGATTTCGTCCGGCACAAACCGCTGCCCGCGCGGCAGCACCGCGAACCCGGTTTCCAGATTTTCCCGGACCGTGAGCAGCGGGAACACGTCGCGGCCCTGCGGCACCCAGGCGATGCCGCGGCGGGCGCGTTCGTAGGTCGGGAGCTTGGTGATGTCCGCGCCTTCCCAGCGGATGCTACCCGACGAGATTGGATGCGCCCCCACGATCGCGCGCAGCAGCGACGTCTTGCCCACCCCGTTGCGACCGAGCAGGCAGGTGACGGCGCCAACCTCCGCGGTGATGGAGACCTGCCGCAGCGCGATGGCCGCGCCGTAATGCAGATCGACGCGATCGACTTCCAGCATCTCAGTGTCCACCCGACGTCACTATAGCTGAATGCGGCATTCTCATCGCCACGCCCGGGTCTAACCCAGGCATCCGCGTTACCACATCCCATTGAAATGGTTTTATAGTTCTCCGCCGTTGCGTGGGTCGCCGGGTCAAGCCGGGCGATGACCGAATGGCGGTTCCGGGCCAAAACGAGAATGGCTGATGTTGGATGGACACTCTATCGCCCCAGGTACACTTCGATCACGCGCGGATCCTCGCTGACATGGTCGATGGTGCCTTCGGACAGAACGGAGCCCTCATGCAGCACGGTCACCTTCACATCCAGCGCGCGCACGAAGGCCATGTCGTGCTCGACCACGACAACGCTGCGGGTCTTGTTGATCTCCCGCAGCAATTCGGCGGTCTGTTCGGTTTCGGCGTCGGTCATGCCGGCGACGGGTTCATCGACCAGCAGCAGCGACGGTTCCTGCGCCAGCAGCATGCCGATTTCCAGCCACTGCTTCTGCCCATGCGACAGGTCGGCGGCGCGCCGGTCGCGCTGGTCCCCCAGGCGCGTGGTGACCAGGATTTCGTCGATGCGGCGCCGTTCGGAGGCGGTTTCCCGGGCCCACAGGCTGAACCGAGGCCGCCGGTCGCCGGCCAGGGCCAGCAGCAGATTGTCCCAGACGGTATGCGGCTCGAACACCGTTGGCTTCTGGAACTTGCGGCCGATGCCCAGGGAGGCGATGGCCGGTTCGTCCAGCTTGGTCAGGTCGGTGTCATTGCCGAACACCACGCGGCCGGTATCGGGGCGGGTGCGGCCGGTGATGACATCCATCATCGTGGTCTTGCCGGCGCCGTTGGGGCCGATCACCGCCCGCATCTCGCCCTTTTCCAGATACAGCGACAGGGCGTTCAGGGCGCGGAAGCCGTCGAACGTGACCGTCACGCCGTCCAGATACAGCAGGGTGTCGGATTCACTCATGGGGTGGCCTCCCGCGGGGCAGAGGCGGACTCGCGCTTGCGGGCGCGCCGAGCGAACAGGCCCATGACGCCTTTGGGCAGCAATAGGGTCACGAAGATGAACATCGCGCCCAGGGCGTAGAGCCAGAGTTCCGGCAGCGCCCCGGTGAACCAGGTCTTGCCGAAATTCACCAGCACCGCGCCCAGGATCGCGCCGGTCAGGGTGCCGCGGCCGCCGACGGCGACCCAGATCACCGCCTCGATCGAGTTGGCGGGGGAGAACTCGCCGGGGTTGATGATCCCGACCTGCGGCACATACAGGGCGCCGCCGATGCCGGCCATGACGGCGGACAGCACCCAGACCACGAGCTTGTAGGATTCCGGGCGGTAGCCCAGGAAGCGGGTGCGGGATTCGGTGTCGCGCACCGCGATCAGCACCTTGCCGAAGCGCGAGCCCACCACGAACCGCGCCACCAGGAAGGTCGCGCACACGAACAGGGCGGTGATCACCAGCAAGGCGGAGCGGGTGGAGTCCGCCTGGACCGGATGGCCCAGGATGTCCTTGAAATCGGTCAGCCCGTTATTGCCGCCGAAGCCCATGTCGTTGCGGAAGAAGGCCAGCAGCAGCGCATAGGTCAGCGCCTGGGTGATGATCGACAGATAGACGCCGGTCACGCGGGAGCGGAAGGCGAGCCAGCCGAACACCAGGGCCAGCAGGCCGGGCACCAGCACCACCATCAGCATGGCGAAGCCGAACCACTCGAACCCATGCCAGAACCAGGGCAGTTCCTTCCATCCCAGGAACACCATGAAGTCGGGCAGGTTGGGGTTGCCATAGACTCCGCGGGTGCCGATCTGGCGCATCAGATACATGCCCATCGCGTAGCCGCCCAGGGCGAAGAACGCCGCATGGCCCAGCGACAGGATGCCGGCAAATCCCCAGACCAGGTCGACGGCCAGCGCCAGCATGGCGAAGCTCAGATACTTGCCGGCCAGCGCGATGACATAGGTCGGCACGTGATAGGGGGAGCCCGGGGCGGTGAACTGGTTCAGCGCGGCCAGGATCACGGCCGTCCCCAGCACCAGGATCAAAGTCAGGGTGGCGGTTCGATCGAGTCTCATGCTTCCGCTGCCCGTCCCTTGAGGGGGAACATGCCGCGCGGGCGCCGCTGGATGAACAGGATCAAAAGCACCAGCACGATGATCTTGCCCAGCACCGCGCCCGCCACGGGTTCCAGGAATTTGTTGACGATACCCAGGGTCAGCGCCCCCAGCGTGGTGCCCCAAAGATTGCCGACGCCGCCGAACACCACGACCATGAAGCTGTCGATGATGTAGCTCTGGCCGAGGTTGGGGGAGACGTTGTCGATCTGGCTGAGGGCCACGCCGGCCAACCCGGCCACCCCCGATCCCAGGCCAAAGGTCAGTGCGTCGATCCAGGGGGTGCGGATGCCCATTGCCGCGGCCATGCGTCGGTTCTGGGTGACGGCGCGCATCCGCAGGCCAAGGGGCGTGTAGCGCAGCGCCGCCATCAGCGCCGCCACCACCATCACGGCGAACAGGATGATGTACATGCGGTTCCAGGTCAGGGTGAGGCCGCCAAGCTCGGTGGCGCCGCTCATCCAGGCGGGGGTGTCGACGTCGCGGTTGTTGGCGCCGAACAGGGACCGGACCGCCTGTTGCAGGACCAGCGACAGGCCCCAGGTCGCCAGCAGGGTTTCCAGCGGCCGGCCGTACAGGAAGCGGATCAGGCCGCGCTCGATCGCGATGCCGATGACACCGGCCACCAGGAAAGCGGCCGGGATCGCCACCAGCAGATTGGCGGCATAAAGCTCCGGCACGTAGGTTTTCATGGTCTGCTGCACCACGAAGGTGGTGTAGGCGCCGATCATCACCATCTCGCCATGCGCCATGTTGATGACGCCCATCACGCCGAACGTGATGGCCAGGCCGGCGGCGGCCAGCAGCAGGACCGACCCCAGGCTCAGGCCATAGTAGATGCTTTGCAGGATGCTCCAGAGCTGCATTTCGCGGTCGATCGCCACGATCGCGATCGCGGTGGCTTCGGCCACGGCGGGCGACTGACCGGACAGGGAGGCCAGCAGGCCCCGCACCTCGATATCGCCACGGGCGCGCAGCAGCGCGACGGCGCTCATCCGGTCGGCTTCCGTGGCCTCGGGCGCGAACAGCAGGGCGGCGGCACGCGCCTGCTCCATGCGGAGTTTCACGCCGGCGTTGGTTTCCTTGGCCAGGGCCTGGTGCAGCGCGGGCAGGGCGAGCGGATCGCGCGATCGGAACACCGCCTCGGCGGCCTGTGATCGGGTGGCGGCGTCGGGGGCGAACAGCCGCAGGGCGCCGAGGCCGGCATCGATGGCACTGCGCACCGCGTTGTTCAGCCGCACCTGCTTCAGAGCGCCGGCGGCGACGTCCGGCGCCGGGGTGCCCGTCGTGGCGTCGATAAAGCCGCCATCATCGGTCCTGATGAACAGTGCCTTGTCGGCCCGGGCAAACAGTCGGCCGGCTTGCAGGGCCACGATGACCGTGGCGGCCCGCGCGTGCCCGGAGGCGACCAGCGCCTCCACCCCCTGGCGGATGGTGTTGAAACTGGTGGAGGAGAGCGCGGCGAACGCGTCTTCCGCCGGTTGCGCCCTGGCGAACCCGATGGGCGTGAGCAGCATCACGACCAGCAGGCCAGGCAGGAGAAAGCGCGAAAGGCCTGTTCGGCGATCCTGACTGCCTGCCAGCCATGAGGTCGGAATCAGGGAGGGGAGCAATCGGGACATCGCGCGCATTCCGGAAGGGGAACAGGCCAGCGGAGCAGGCCAGACAAACGAAGGGGCGGCCGGGAGGAAACGGCCGCCCCCTTTGGGCATGATTCTCGCGCCAATCAGACCGGGATCAAGTCTTCTTGCCAGCGGTGCACGCGCCGGTCTTCACGTTGAACGCACCGCATTTCATGGGCGCGCGCCAGTCGCCGATCAGGTCCTTGGTGTCCGCGACGTACGGCGACCACTCCTGCGCGACCACAAGGCCGGCGGTCTGCGACACGGTGTTGAACTGACCGTCCGCCTGAATCTCGCCGATCAGCACCGGCTTGGTGATGTGGTGGTTCGGCATCATCGCGGAGTAGCCGCCGGACAGGTTCGGCACGGCGACGCCCAGCAGCGAGTCGATCACGGCGTCCGGCGCTATGGTGCCGGCGGCCTCGACCGCTTTCACCCACATGTTGAAGCCGATGTAGTGGGCTTCCATGGGGTCGTTGGTCACGCGCTTCGGGTTCTTGGTGTATTTCTTCCAGTCCGCGATGAACGCCTTGTTCTGGGGCACGTCCACGCTCTGGAAGTAGTTCCAGGCGGCCAGATGGCCGACCAGCGGCTTGGTGTCGATGCCGGCCAGCTCTTCCTCACCGACGCTGAACGCGACGACCGGGATGTCGGTGGCCTTGATGCCCTGGTTGCCGAGTTCCTTGTAGAACGGCACGTTGGCATCGCCGTTGATGGTCGAAACGACGGCGGTCTTCTTGCCGGCGGAACCGAACCGCTTGAT
>CAMATI010000277.1 GCA_945861095.1 Asaia bogorensis
CATTCATCGATAGACGGCGGCATCAGGAAGCCGGTTAGGCGATCGGTGGGGCGGAAGTTGCTCATTGGCGGCATCCGGGGAGGGAGCGAATCGACGTTACGATTCTAACATGAGCCTCCGGTGGGCGTAAGTCCGACAGGCTGCTAGAAGCGCCATGGGAAACACCACGGGAAACGCCACGGGAAACGACTTGGAAAACCGTCAGGAGAAGCGTCATGGAAATCCGCAATCTCGGCCAGTCCGGCCTCCGCGTCTCGGCCATCGGCCTCGGCTGCAACAATTTCGGCGGACGGATCGACCTCGATGCCACCCGCGCGGTTATCCATAAGGCGCTCGATCTCGGCATCACCCTGTTCGACACCGCCGACACCTATGGAGACCGGGGCGGATCGGAAACCCTGATGGGGCAGATCCTGGGCGACGATCGCAAGCGGATCGTGCTGGCCACCAAGTTCGCCATGCCGATGGACGATGTCGGGGTGAAGATCGGCGGATCGCGCCGCTACATCATGCAGGCGGTGGAAGACAGTCTGCGCCGGCTGCGGACGGACTGGATCGACCTGTATCAGATGCACCAGACCGACCCTCGCACGCCGATTGAGGAGACATTGCGCGCCCTCGACGATCTGGTCCGCCAGGGCAAGGTCCGCTACATCGGCTGCTCCAACTTCCCGGCGTGGCAGTTGGTGGAAGCGGCCTGGACCGCGCGGTCCGGCGGGCTGAACCCGTTCGTTTCCTGCCAGGACGAGTACTCGCTGATTTTCCGCAAGCCGGAGGCCGATCTGATGCCGGCGGCGCGGAAATACGGCATGGGGATGCTGCCGTATTTTCCCCTGGCGAGCGGGTTGCTGACCGGCAAATACCGCCGCAACGCGCCGATGCCGGCGGGGACCCGGTTGGCGGGAACGCAGCGCCTGGCCGAGCGCTATCTGACCGAGCGGAATTGGGGGATCGCGGAACGTCTGGGCGATTTCGTGGAACAGCGCGGCCACACCATGCTGGAACTGGCGTTTTCCTGGCTGTTGGCACAGGCCCCGGTCACCAGCGTGATTGCCGGCGCGACCCGTCCGGAACAACTCGAACAGAACGTCAAGGCCGGCGCCTGGGTCCTGTCGGCGGAAGAACTGGCGGAAATCGACCGCATTTCCGCCGGTTGATGGTTAATGATTGAAGGCTGACGCCTGACGCCTGACGGCGAAGGGCGGAGGGTGGCCGCCGTCCCTGTCCGTCATGGCTGGGCTTGACCCGACCACCCGCCCCCGGTTTGGGCCAACGCTTGCCAACGCGCCTGTTTCCGCCATGTGCCCGGCCTTACAGAGGCAAACCCTGCCATGACGGAATGGGGTGATGTCGGCGCCATCCGGCCCCATTCCAAGAAACTCCTTCTCCGCCCAAGGACGACCACCCAGCCACCCTCCGGCCGACGACACGCCCCCATGCTCGCGCCCGCCGCATCCCCGGGCCGGGTTGCAGGCAGCGCGGGAATTTCGCTTGCCGCGTCCCGGTCCGGCAGGGCAATTTCCCTTGCATGAGCATGACGAACACCGCGCCGATCCCGATGACCGCCCCCGTCACGGTATCCGGCCCGTCCTCCGCGCCCCCCGCCGCCGTCACGCAACCGGTCGCGCAAGCGGTCACATCGCCGCCCGTCACGCCACCCGGGGCGGAATCGCCGGATCAGGCCCTGGCCCGCGCCCAGGCCGCGGCCCAGGCGAAGCGCCTGAACGAAGCGAGCGGCATCTGCAACGACGTCCTGGCTGCCCACCCCGACCATCCGCCGGCGCTGGCGCTGCTGGGCATCGTCTCGGCGATGGGCGGCGATCCGGACCGCGGCGTGGCGCTGTTGCAGCGCGCCGTGCAACTCCGGCCGGGCAACGCCACCTGGTACGCCCACCTTTCGTCCCTCTGCCGCTCTACCTATCGGATGGACGAAGCGCTGGTCGCCGGGCAGGAATCCATCCGGCTGGACCCGAACAACGCCGAACATCTGGTCAATCTGTCCCTCGTCTTCACCGACGTCGACGACCGCGAACGCGCCACCGCCTGTCTCCTCCGCGCGCTCGGCCTTAAGCACGAACACGCCGACGGGCACCTGGCGCTGGCCCAGAACCTGCTGGCGACGGGCGATTTTGAGCCCGGCTGGATGGAATACGAATGGCGCAACCTGACCGAGGCCGGCAAGGCAACGATGCCGGCCATGACCTCGGCGCCGTGGAACGGCATGCGTATCCCGCAGGGACGGCTGCTGCTGGTCGGCGATCAGGGCTACGGCGACACGATCCAATTCGCCCGCTTCATCGGCATGGCGGCGGAGCGTGTGCAGGAAGTCGTGCTGGGATGCAGCGTGGAGATGGAGCCGCTGCTGCGCGACCTGCCCGGCGTGACCCAATATTGCCACCGCTGGAACGACGTGCCCGGGCATGCAGCGCATTGCCGCCTGTCCAGCCTGCCCTATCTGTTCGGCATCCGGGAAGCCACGATCCCGGCCAAGGTTCCCTATTTGAAAGCCGATCCCGCGCGCGTGTCGGCTTGGCGGGACAGGCTGGGTGCGCTGCTGCCCGCGGGCGTGACGCGCGTCGGTCTGGCCTGGACCGGCCGGCCGACCCATCCCAACGATCGCCGCCGGTCGGTGGCTCTGTCACGTCTGTTGCCACTGGCAGACACGGGGCCGCTGGCCTTCGTTTCCCTGCAAAAGCCGATGCCGGACGCCGACAAGCCGGTGCTGGCCCGGTTTCCCGGCATGGTCGATCTGTCGGCCGACCTGACCGATTTCGGCGAAACCGCGGCCGTCATGGAAAACCTGGATCTGATCGTGACGGTCGACACCGCGATGGGGCATCTGGCCGGAGCATTGGGCAAGCCGGTCTGGATCATGATCCCGAAGGCCGCCGACTGGCGCTGGATGCTGGACCGCGACGACAGCCCCTGGTATCCGACCGCGCGTCTGTTCCGCCAGCGGACCCCGGGCGCCTGGGATGACGTGATCGCCGCGCTGCGGGCCGCCCTGACGGCGGAGGCCAGTCGGATCACGGCCAGTCGGATCACGGCCGATCCGACGGCGGCCGCTCTCGGCGCGTCTGGGACCTGATCGGCAGCGCCATGGACCCGATCCCTGAAGCCGAACTGGTCGCCAACTACGCGACAACCCGCATATTCGACGCGGACTGGTATCGCGCCCGCTACCCCGATGTCGTGGTGGCGGGGATCGATCCGCTGCTGCATTTCGTGCGCTTCGGCATGGCGGAACGCCGCCAGCCCAACCCGTATTTCGATGGCGACTGGTATCTGGCGAACAACCCCGATGTCGCCAATCTGAAACTCGATCCTCTCCTGCACTACGCCCGCCACGGCGACGCGGAAGGCCGCCGGCCTCATCCGCTGTTCGATGCGGGATGGTATCGGAAGGCGCATGAACTGCCACCTGACCAGCATGCTCTCTGGCATTTCCTGGCGGAACGGCGCAGCGGCCGATACGCCCCGTGTCCCGAGCTGTTCCCCGTGCCGTTCCTGGCGCCATATCGCGGCGACGCTGCCATCGGGATCGATCCGTTCGAACATTATATCAACGACATGGCCGAGCAGGGCCGGGAATGTTTCCCGGATTACGATATTGTGCGCGAATCCGGGTTGGTCGATGAAAACTACTACCTGATCAACGCCACCGACGTGCATGAGGCCGATCTGGGCCCGATCGTGCACTATTGCCGGTTCGGCTGGGCGGAAAACCGCAGGCCGAACATCTATTTCGAAATCGGCTGGTATCGCCAGACCAACC
Organism: Asaia bogorensis; assembly: GCA_945861095.1. GTDB lineage: Bacteria > Pseudomonadota > Alphaproteobacteria > Acetobacterales > Acetobacteraceae > Rhodopila. The sequence continues at coordinate 3,776 of CAMATI010000277.1, forward strand.
CGGATCTGGTCCGGCTGAACATCAACCCCCTGGTGCACTACATCCTGGTAGGGGAACCGCTCAATCGCCGTCCCGTCGTGTATTTCGACCCCGACTGGTACCGCGCGACCTACGCCGTTCCGGCGAACCAGACCTGCCTGGCGCATTTCCTGAAGCACCGTCGGTCCCAGACCGTCAGCCCGACCCCGCTGTTCGATGTCGCCTGGTATGCGGCACAGAACCGGGAGGAACTGGGCATCAACCGCGATCCCTTCGCGCATTATCTGCAAGCCGGCATCATCCGCGATCTGAATCCGTCCGCGGATTTTGACGCCGTTTCGTATCGGCGGACACATCTGGGGCGTCCAAGCCGAGCGTTTGCACATATCATGAGGCCGGATGAACATAATCCGCTGGTGCATCGCCTGCGAGCGGAATACCGGTAGCCGTCGATCACGTGGCCCATAGCCAGCGCACGATCCGGGGCATCGCATCGACACTGGCCGCGCTATGATCGCCGGCATGACCGACCCCGACCTGACATCCGATGCGATCGCCGAAGACATTTCGTCCCGCGGCTATGCCACGCGGCCTTTGCTGACCGCGGAAGCCTGTCGCGCGCTGGCCGAGCTTTATGGCGAGGACGCGTTGTTTCGCAAGCGCGTGATCATGGAACATCACGCCTATGGACAAGGCGAATACAAATACCTCGCCTATCCCCTGCCCGACACCATCGCCGCGTTGCGCGCCGCGCTGTATCCGCCGCTCGCAGCGGTTGCCAACCAATGGCGGCGGTCATTGGGGGAAGCGGAATCGTTCCCGCCATCCTTGCCCGCCTATCTGGCCCAATGCCATGCCGCCGGGCAAATGCGCCCCACCCCGTTGCTGTTGCGCTATGAGGCAGGGGGCTTCAACTGCATGCATCAGGATCTTTACGGGGATATGGTGTTCCCGCTGCAGGTGGTGATCCTGTTGAGCGAGCCTGGGGTGGATTTCACCGGCGGCGAATTCATCCTGGTTGAGCAACGTCCCCGCGCCCAGTCGCGGGCCGAGGTGGTGCCCCTGGCGCAAGGTGAGGCGGCGATTTTCCCGGTGCACCATCGCCCGGCACGCGGCACTCGCGGCATGTACCGACTGACCATGCGCCACGGGGTCAGCCGCATCCGCACCGGCATCCGCCAGACCCTGGGGTTGATCTTTCACGACGCGGCGTGACGATCGGGCCACCATCCAGACCCGATCGTCAACCGCGCGCAAACCCGGTGCCAGGCGCCGTTCGTCAACCTTGACTTTCAACCGCTTTCTCGTGATATCCGCCCTGCACCGCGCGAGCGAGGCTCGGCACCTATGTCAGGCAACTTCTGGACGCGGCCGTTGTGGCACAGGCCACGGCAATGAACTCGACTGGACCCAATTTGACTGACACCACAGCCGCCCCGGCGGAACCGACGGGCCACGCTGAAGCCAAGCCATCACAGGTTGACGGTGAGACGGGGCCCGTGCGTGTCCCGGTGCCGGTTGCGGCGGCACCCGTGCCCCCTTCGCAGCCCGAGGCGGATCTGTTTTCCGTTGGCCTGACATTGGGCGTTCTGTCGCCTCCGGTCGCGATTGTGCCCGAGGAGGTGCCGGCCCCGGTCGATGCACGAGACGGTTCTTCCGATAGTTCCCCAGGCGAATCGCCTGATGGTCCCTCAGGCGATTCGCCTGATGGTCCCCCAGGCGATTCGCCTGATCCAGCACCGGAAGCGGCCCATCCGGACACGCCGACCGCAACGGCGGCCGAGCCGCTAACTGGCGAACCGGTGGCCCCGGCTGACCCGGAACCGGTGGCGATCGAGGCAGAGTCGGACGATCGGACGCCCGAAGCGGAATCATCCGCAGCCGAGATGGCGCCCGACGAATACGTGCCGGAAAACAGCGACTACGACGACTATATCGCCTCGGATGAAACGTCATCGGTTCCGGCCCAACCGGCGCGGACGATCTTCGCCGATCTGGGACTTTCGGAAGCGGTCCTGCGCGCGATCGACGACATGGGCTATCGCCACCCGACACCCATTCAGGAACAGGCCATCCCCTCGATCCTGATGAATCGGGACGTAATGGGGGTGGCGCAGACCGGCACCGGCAAGACCGCCAGCTTCACCCTGCCGATGCTGGACATCCTGACGGGCTCGCGCGCCCGCGCCCGGATGCCGCGCAGCCTGATCCTGGAACCGACCCGCGAACTCGCGTTGCAGGTCGCCGAGAATTTCGTCCAGTACGGCAAATACCTGAAGCTGACCCACGCGCTGATCATCGGCGGCGAAAGCATGTCCGATCAAAAGGACGTGCTGATGCGCGGGGTGGACGTGCTGATCGCGACGCCAGGCCGCCTGATCGACATGTTCGACCGCGGGTCGATCCTGCTGTCCGACGCCAAATTGCTGGTCATCGACGAAGCCGACCGCATGTTGGACATGGGCTTCATCCCGGACGTGGAACGGATCGTGTCGCTGCTGCCGGCCAATCGGCAGACCTTGTTCTTCTCGGCCACCATGGGCCCGGAAATCCGTCGCCTGGCCGATGCGTTCCTGCGGGAGCCGAAGGAGATCACGGTGTCCCGTCCGGCCTCGGTCGCGACGACGATCACCGAGGGCCTGGCCCTGGTCGCCGAACACGACAAGCGGGAAGCGCTGCGTCGCCTGATCCGGACGCAGAACGTGCAGAACGCATTGATTTTCTGCAACCGCAAGGTCGATGTCGATATCCTCTACAAGTCGCTGACCAAGCACCAGTTCGACGTGGGCGCGCTGCATGGCGACATGGCGCAGACGGTGCGGTTCACGACGTTGGAGAAGTTCAAGGCCAACGAGTTGCGCCTGCTGGTGTGCAGCGACGTCGCGGCCCGAGGGCTGGACATCGGCGGATTGTCGCATGTGTTCAACTTCGACGTGCCGCATCACGCGGAAGACTATGTCCATCGTATCGGCCGCACCGGCCGCGCGGGTCTGGAAGGCCACGCCTTCACGATTGCGAAGCCGGATGACCGGTTTGCGATCGAGGCGATCGAGAAACTGATCGGCCATCCCATCCCGCCGATGCGGGTCGAGGGTCTGGACCCGGTCGATTGGGAGGCCGGCGACGGCCGCAAACGCCGCGGTCGTGCCAAGAAGGCCGCCGAACCGCGCAAGGCCGAACGCGGCAAGGCCAGCACGGAGCGGGCGCCGCGGGCACCGGCTCGCGAACGTCCAACCGCGATGGAAGCCGCTGGTGCCGAGGTCGATCGGCCTCGGCGGACCCGCACGCCACGCCCCGAGGCCGCCGCCGCGACCCAGGATGCGGCGCCGCCGCGTGTGGAAGCGACGCGCGATCGGGCACCCAGACGGGACGATTCCCGACGCGCGGATCCCAGAAGGGATGATACGCGGCGGGATGATACGCGGCGGGATGAACCCAGACGTGACGATTCCCGGCGCGATGAGCCCCGGTACGACGATACACGCCGAACCGAGCCTCGCCGGGACGATTTCCGCCGCGAACGGTTTCGCCGCGACGACGATCTTGGCCCCGCGGTGCTGGGCTTCGGCGACGACGTGCCGGCCTTCATGCTGCTGCGCCCGCGCGGTTCGCGGCCACAGGAGACCAGGGAGACCGAGGCATGAACGACGCACCCGCCCGCCCCGCCAGCCATTTCACGCCCTTCCAATGGGACGATGCGTTGCGCCTGGACGGCCAACTGACCGAGGATGAGCGCGCCATCCGCGACGCCGCCAATGCCTATTGCCAGGAAAAACTGTTCCCGCGCGTGCTGATGGCCAACCGGTTGGAGCAGTTCGACCGCGAGATCATGACCGAAATGGGCGAGATGGGCTTCCTGGGCGCGACCCTGGAAGGCTACGGCTGCGCCGGCGTAAACTATGTCAGCTACGGCCTGATCTCCCGGGAGGTCGAGCGGGTCGATTCCGGCTATCGGTCCGCCTTTTCCGTGCAATCGTCCCTGGTTATGTTCCCGATCCATGCCTTTGGGTCCGAGGCTCAGCGGCAAAAATACATCCCCAAGCTGCGTACTGGAGAACATGTCGGCTGCTTCGGCCTGACCGAGCCGGACGCCGGGTCCGACCCCGCTTCGATGCGGACGCGGGCCAAGGCGGTGGATGGCGGGTTCCTGCTGAACGGGTCGAAGACCTGGATCACCAATGCCCCGATCGCCGATGTGCTGGTCGTGTGGGCGAAGGACGATGCCGGGGATATCCGCGGGTTCATTCTCGAACGCGGCATGGCGGGGCTGGTCCAGCCGAAGATCGAGGGCAAGTTCTCGCTGCGGACCAGCATCACCGGCATGATCATGATGCAGGACGTGTTCGTTCCGGCCGAGAACATGCTGCCGAATGTAAAAGGGCTGCGCGGCCCGTTCTCCTGCCTGAACAACGCACGGTACGGGATTGCATGGGGTTCGCTGGGGGCGGCGGAATTCTGCTGGCATGCGGCGCGGGATTACACGTTGCAGCGGATGATGTTCGGGCGGCCGCTGGCGGCGACTCAGTTGATCCAGAAGAAGCTGGCGGACATGCAGACCGAGATTACGCTGGGGTTGCACGCGGTGTTGCAGTTGGGTCGGCTGATGGACGACCACAACGCGGCGCCGGAGATGATCAGCCTACTGAAGCGCAACAATTGCGGCAAGTCGCTGGATATTGCGCGCATGGCGCGGGATATGCACGGCGGCAACGGGATTGCCGATGAGTATCATGTGATCCGGCATGTGATGAATTTGGAGACGGTCAACACGTATGAGGGGACGCATGACGTGCATGCGTTGATCCTGGGGCGTGCTCAGACCGGGATTTCGGCTTTCGGGGGGTAGAAGGCGGGGCTTCCGCCCTGGACCCCGATCAGGGGGCTTTGCCCCCTGAACCCCCACCAAAGGCACGGCCTTTGGAATGCGATTCGTTTTGTTGTTTGTTGGTAGGGGCCTACCCGGACCGCGCAAGGTCCGGGTAGGCCCC
>CAMATI010000278.1 GCA_945861095.1 Asaia bogorensis
GACTTTGGTGCCCAGGTCGTCCAGCATAAGGAAATGGCAGGCGGCAAAGCGGTCCTTTCGCGCCTTAAATAATCCGTCCTTGCCCGGATAGAAACTCGAACAGTTGAGGTAGTTGTTGCGCATGAAGGTAAGGCCGCCGACGTTCTGATCGGCGCGCCGGGCGGGCCATCCACTCTTGCCGGGGTCTGCGGCTTTCGTGCAGACGGCGGCAAAGGCCCCTTCGGGCAACCGCCCGACTGCCTCCGCAAGGAATTCAGCGTTTGTTATCTGGAAATCGCCGCATTTGCCGCCTTCCTCAGGCTCGGGTGGGGGCGCCGCCCCGTCGTCAGGTGGGAGGTCGGAGTCAGATGAGTTGCGATGCGCGCTCATGTTGCACCCTCGTCCAGCCGGGCCTTGCAGCGCAGGGCGTCGCCAAGATCGGCGAATACCAGGACCAGCACGCAACCGCGCGCCAATGCCTCGGCTGCCAGTCGCTCACCTTCCCAGGCGGGCCACGCCGTGCCGGATGGGAGCGCGAACCCTAAGCTGATGCCGGGACCCCGTGTGACCGCGTCAGGGCAAGCCATGTCCGGGTTCGATCCGACGAACACGGCCCAAGGGAAGTCTGGCAAAAGTGAAAAGGGATAAAGCCGAGCGGCGCCACCTTCGGGCAACCGCAGGCGTGTCATAGCGTGCTTCATTTAACCGTTTCCTTCACGGAAGCGGGTGCGCGATGCTTGGAACGATGGACGCAATGATGTAGGTTGAGGCTGTCCCGCCAGGACAGTTTCCCCAATACCGCAGCATCACAGCCGCCGGACCGGACATGCAACACCCGGCCGGCGGTTTACTTTGTGGTGGAAATTCCAAGCATGGTGCGAAGGCTTTCGCTTGGCACGAGCGTTCGACTTCCCACCCTGACAAATCGCAACAGGCCCTCCGCCTCTCGGCGACGCAGTGTTGCGACCGACAGCCCGGACATAATTGCGGCGTCGGGCAGGCTGTAGGTCAGGGCATAGGGGTGCGGCGGCGGCCTTTCGGCAGGAGCGCTCGCCATTATGCGGCCACCTGTGCTTCACCGGTCAGCAACTTGTCCAGTGCGTCAGGGTCGATTCGGTATCGCCCGGCGACCTTCCGGCCGATGCCGTATCGCTGGCACCACAAGATGATCGTTGAAGATGTTACCTCGGCTTTTTGTGCCGCGACGGGTACGCTTATCCATGACCTAGCCATGGGTGTCCTTACAGTCTGTGCCCGCGCCGTCCGGGGGGGGATGTCGGCACAGTGCCGTTGACTCATTCAACGGGTGTGCTTTCATCGCCCGGCCGGTGCAAGCCGGTTGATACGACAGACAAGAACGCGAAAACTTGCCTGCATCCGCCCCGGTCCATCCTGGCAGATGGGCCGGGGTTTTGAGGGGATCGCCCCGTGAGCGCGCTGGTCAGCGATCTCGGGGCGATCCCCTCATCTTGGCAAATGATACCTATGCTGTATTAGCGGGGGGAAGCCCACGTTGAGCGTGGCTAACGTTATTTGATGCCCCCAAGAGAAGCGCGCGTTATTGGAGGATTGTGAATCCTACAACATCAAGCCAATATGAGATGTTTCTAAGACGATGCGCGAAACGCCTGTTTGCTGAATTCGCGATAAACGTGCCTTCAACCGGACGGAATTTGGCAAAGCGCCTGACCGAGGGGGAGTGGATTCCTTCTTTCGGGACCGATTCGCAGGGCGAGGGGACAATCGGCCCAGTGCTTCACGAAGCGCATCACCGTTGCCACCGTTGCCAGTCAAATCAAGCCAGTTGGCAGCGCGCGCATCCGGTGCCACTTGTCCGGATGCCTGATATTTCCTGTTAGCACATTGTCCGGATGCCTGATATTTCCTGATAGCACATTGTTACCCATTGTTCTGAAGGGCCATGCTTCGCGGTGAAACTCAGGCCGTCCCCGCCTTTTGGGCATCTGCCAGCGCGTTGTTAGCCGTTGATAGCAATAGGTGACCCGGCGCTTTGGCACCCGCCGTGCAGTGCGCGGCCCAGTCCTGCATCAGGCCAATCCGAAGGTCGAACAGATCGGAGCGGCGGTATGCAGCGGAAACCTTGTTCCCAACCTCATGGGCAAGGGCTTTCTCTGCGGCCGCCCGTTCCTCCGGCCGCTTATCATCAACCCAGGTCGAGAAAGATGCGCGGAAACCGTGCGGGACTGCCTCCCGTCCGTCCGCATCGCGCCAGGGCGGCGGCACGCCTTCCGGCCGGCCCGCGTTCAGCCGCCGCAGGACGGCACTCAGAGCCATATCGGAAAGCGGCGTTGTTCGCCTGGCACTCGGAAAAATCAGGGTATCCCGAGCGAGCGCGGCAAAATTCGGAAGCTGTGCAATCGTCGGCGTCGTGCCGTTCACCTCGGCGTAAGCCCGTGCGAGCGTTTCCAGGACGGCATCGGATAGCGGAACCCGATGGGGCGTCACGTCGCTGGACTTCTTCGATTTCATCACCTCGCCCGGAACCGTGAGCACCGGCGTCCCATCGAAGGACAGCCAGGACCACCGGGCCGCCCGCACCTCTCCCGAGCGCAGAGCAGTCAGGACGGCCAGTCGCAACGCCAGCGCGCCAAGCCCCGGCATTTGATCCAGGGTGGCCATGAAGGCCGGCAGGCGTGCCCAAGGCAGGGAAGGCTGCTTGCGGCCGCCAGGGAGCGCCGGAAGGCCGGCATGGCGCAGCATCCGCACGTCCGCCACGTTGTCGTTGGGTCGCCAGCCGTGGGCGGCGGCATAGCGCAGCACGGCACCGATGCGCCGCAGCACCTTTTTCCCTGTGGCTGGCCGCGTCGTCCAGACCACGTCGATAGCTTGCCGCACCGCCGCGCGATCAACCGCCGCAATGGGCATGTCACCCAGGGTCGGGAACGCCCATTGCTCTAGCGACTTCTGCCACAGGAGCGCCGTCCGCCCCGACTTCCATCCGGGCGCCTCGGCCTGGACGCAGGCAAGCGCGACATTGCGGAACGTCCGTGCCTTTGCTTCGGCCTCGGCCTTGCCTGCCGCTTCGACCTCACCGGCTTTCCGCGCGCGCGCCTCGATAGGGTCCGCGCCCTCGGTTGCCTGCCGGCGGGCGGTATCGGCCTTGTCGCGCGCTTCCTTGAGGCTCACGGCGGGAAAGCCACCCAGCCCCATATCCCGCCGCTTGCCGGCCACCTGGTAACGAACAATCCAAATCTTGGCGCCAGTAGGTCGGACTTCCAACATCAACCCGCCGCCATCGGACACGCGATAGGTGGAAGGACGTGCCCGAGCGGCTTCGACCGTGCGGGCATCCAGGTTGCGGGTTCGCCTCATTGGTTCGAGACCCGCAATGCGTCACCGGTCACCACCGGAACCGCGACCGTTGCCCGGCGGACGAGCGTTGCCACCGTTGCCACCAGTGGAAACGGTGGCGGCAACGCGAAAAGTGGCGGATTTCTGCGGTTGTTGCCACCGTTGCCACCGTTTCCAACGAAAACGGCAATGTCTGCATGGAAACGGTGCGTGTGCGCGCGAGAATTCTGGATGTGGGATCGCTTCATCGGTTCGGTTCCAACAGTGGGGCGAGGGGAAACATAACTCTCAGTCCCCACATTAGTTCCCACATTCGATGCGCGCAACGTCAGGGCGAATCAATGCGCTTCATAGCGCGTCAATCTGGACAATATGCTGCAAAAATCTAGTGGTTATCGAGGTTATCAAAAACGCTATTGAGTCCCCTTGGGTCCCCCTGATTCAATACAATGGCGTCCGCCGGGGACGCCAGTTTTTTCAATAAGTCGCGGGGCATGGCGGGACAACTCGAAGCCCCGTTTCTATGGCGGAGCTCCATCGGGCCGTCACGGTCGCCGGCGCCTGAACTGGTTCGGCCGGATTGGTTTCGGTCGCCCTGGGCGCGGGGCCGGGCGTCGCTTGCGCAGCTTCCTGGACCCGGACACGCGCCGGGGCGTGTCAGTCGGTCGTCTGGCGAACGTCTGCCTGTGGCTCGCCACGGTCCGCCGATTCGGTCGAACCAATCGCGTACCAACCCCGCCGTAACGCGACCCACCGCCGACCTGGGACCATCCCGGGCCGGCAAGTCCATCCCATGATCCCGTTCCGACCGCGCCACATCGAAGAACGGCCGCTCCGCCGGCTCCGGTTCTAGAAGCACGCCGGCTTTGGTTTGCAGTTCCAGCGCGCGCAACTCGGCGAGGGCATCCTCTTTGACTGCCTCCGCCCGCGCTTGTGGGCTGAACTTCGGGTTGACCAACCCATTCAGGAACTCGGCCATGGTCTCTGTGGTCACGATCACATGAACTTCGCGGCAATGTCGGTCGTGGACCGAGCCCCGATGTCCTCGTAGTGCCTCTCGATGAAGATGTCAGCCTTCGCGCGACCCAGGCCGAACAGGTACCGCAGGAAATCGATATCCGCATTGAACTTCGACGATACGTCGAAGTCAGCCATTTCAGCTTCGGCGTCGATCGTGTGGATGAACAGGCGCGTGTGGCGGCTGCCATCCAGCTCTCCCCGGTCAATCAGATCGGACAGGAACTTGATCGCGCGCATCTCCCGCATCAGGCTGGAGTTGAACGACAGTGTCGCGGCGTGATCGATGATCGCGCTGACCGTTTTCGGTACCTCGGTGATGTTGATCGGATTGATTTGTACGATCAGTATGTCCTGCCCGCCACCCATATAGATCAGCGGAAAGATCGGCGGATTGCCGCAATAGCCACCATCCCAATAGTGCTGACCGTCGATTTCGACAGCCTGAAACAGCAAGGGCAGGCAGGCCGATGCCATGATCGCCTCCACGGAAACTTCCTTGCCCTGGAACACGCGCAATCGACCGTTCATGACATTCGTCGCGCACACGAACAGCGCGGGACCGGTGGATGCGCCACGCAGTTGCTCGAAGTCCACGATCTTCGCAACCAGGTCGCGCAACGGATTCATGTTGGTAGGGTTAGACTCATAGGGCGAGAACATCTTGGACAGGCCATCGTGCATCCGCCAGAGCGGCGAATACGTCATGTTCCCCTTGCTCAGCATCCTGTCGAGCGGCGATGGCTGCAGCAGGCTGGACCGGCTGATCTGCGCCGCCCCGTGCCAGAACGCGGACAATCGTTCGCGCCCACCCTCTGGCCCACCCATCGCCAGCCCATAAGCGGTGACAACCGCGTTCATTGCACCGGCGCTGGCGCCGACAATCGCTTCCACCTCGAAGCCGCCGTGTTCCAGCAACCGGTCCAGTACGCCCCAGGTGAAGGCGCCGTGCGAGCCGCCGCCTTGCAATGCGAGTTTGATCCGCTTCCGTCCCGAATTGGCGCTTGTTTGCGATTCCGACACCCGTTGTCCCCTACTTTACCTGATACGCGGTCACGCCATCCCAGTCGTCGGGGGGCGGTCTAGCAATGAACTTGTCGAGCCGTTCGCTGAACAGTTGTTTCAGCGGATCATTGCGGCTTGTTATAAGTCCGGCCAGGGCGTCCCGGGCATCAGCGAACCGACGTTCCAGATACGCCGCCACGATCCAGTCCCAGGTCGCGGCCCACGCCACCTCGGCCTTCGCCAGCACCAGCGCCGCATCCGCCGGATCGTCGGCGTGCCGCAGGCCCAGCAATTCATGCACGTCGGCCGGCTGTTGTCGTCCCTTCGCCAGCACGCGATCGATCCGGCGGAAAACGAATGCCGGCCCGGCCGCCGCCCGTGTCGCGTCGCTTACGAGGATCTGTGTTCCGTATTGGCGATTGAGGCCTTCCAGCCGAGCGGAGAAATTCACGGTGGCGCCGATGGCGGTGTAGGAGAGCCGGTCGGAGGAGCCGACGTTGCCGACGACGGCTTCCCCCGTGTTGACCCCGAAACGGGTCAGCAATCCCGGCCATCCGCGCTGGGCAAAGTCCCTCTCCAGCCGCTCTGACACCACCCGCGCGCGCAGCGCCGCTCGGCATCCGCCCGCGGCATGCGTCGCATAGGGATTGGGCGCGTTCCACAACACCATGATACCATCGCCGATATACTTGTCGATCGTCCCACCGGCGTCCATCAGGGACTTTGTCATTACCTCAAAATACTCCGAGGTCAGCCGGGTAAGCTGTTCGGCGTCCATGCCGTCCGCGATCGTCGTGAATCCGACGATGTCGGTGAACATGACGGTAACGATCCGGCGTTCGCCGCCAATTTTGGCCTTGCCGTCTCCGCTGACGATCTCGCGCACCAAATACTTCGGCACATACAGGCTGAACGTGTGCAGCGCCGATTTCATAGCGTGCATCGTGGAAGCCAGATGCGCGACCTCTGTGATGTGGGACGCTACCCGCATCGGCTGGTCGAGTTCGAAGCGGCGGATCGACTCTGCCTCCTTGGTCAGGTCGGCCAGCGGGCGAGTGACGCGACGGGCGACGAACCCGATCATTACCAGCCCGACCACACAGGCAAACAGCGACAGCCCAAGCGTCCAGTTGCGCGCGCGCAGGATCGGCCCGGTAAAGTCGATCAGGGGCGCCACCACGGCGATCAGCAACGGCGGGGACCCGACACCATCCAGCGGAAGGAATCGCGCCAGATGGGCCTGACCATCGATTTCCACTTCAACCGTGGCGCCCGGCGTCAGAGTGCCGACCGAAAAGCGATACCAGAATGCGCGCAGGATCGGATCGGGGGACGACGCGATGGTGATCCAGTTCGCCGTATTGCCGCTTCCCCCACGCGCCATCGCGACGGATTGGTCCGAATGCGCGATCAGAATGCCATTGTCGTCGATGATGAAGGCCGCGCTGTGCGGACTGATCTGTTGTTCACGCAGGAACGCACCCAGCGAATCGAGCACGATGTCGATGCCGATCGCGGTGCCGGCGGACAATCGACGGACAATACTCAGTCCGGGTACGCCCAGTTCCGGCAACATATGTAAGACGGTTGTCCCGACACCGTCCGCGTGGCGCGCGGTGTGATACCAGACCTCGTCGAGCGGATCGCCGGCACGCGACCGCTCCCGCTGTTCCAGCAGGCGGCCCGACGGGTCGAGGAACCCCAGCCGGTCATTGCCCGCTCGGTCTGACTGAAACGCCACCATGCGGGTGTTCGCCGGTGGGTCCAAGGCGCTTCGCCTACCCGATGCCATGGCTGCCAGGGAGACAACCCGCAACATGGTTCCAGAGGGATCCGCCAGGGAGATTGCGTTGGCTTGCGGCAGAACCCCCAAAATCTCGCGCAGCGTCGCTTCGGTCGCGGCGTTCGTCGGATCGAAGCCCAAACCCGCATACGACAGCAAGGGCGCCATCGTGACTGTCGCATAGAGCGGTTCCACCAGCGCCGCCGTTCGCGCCGCGGTGCGCGAGGTCAGATCGGCCATCGATCGTTCGGCCAGGGCGATCGCGCTTCGCATGGTCGCGTGGTACGTCGCGAAAGCGGTGAACCCCATCACTGTCAGGAACACCAGCGTAAACGCGGTCAGGATAGTCACCGTCAGGCTGACACGAAATGGACGCTCCGCGCGCCGGACAACCACATCGGTCGGATGCAACGTTGGAACCGTGTCTTCATGATCGAACGCGGCGCGAAATAGCGTGATTGCCTCCTTTCGATCCAATCGATCCAGCGCGGCGGCTCCGGCCTCTGGCGTCGCTTCCGCACCCAGGCGCTGCCCGGCGCGGGCGAAGGCCTCGATCTTCCGCCGAACCAGTTCCGCCAGACCGATCGCCTCCGCCGCGGGCGTAAACCAAGCGTAGCAACGCAGGAATGCCAGATGGAGAGCGAGACTGGCGACAGCGGATGCGTTCGGGTCGTCGGCCAGACGCCGTTCCTCGGCCAACGCTTCGCCAAGCCGCAACCCCAACATGGGTAGCAGGCTGGCCATGACATCGGCTTCGTTCGCGAGCGACCGCAGCAGATCGCCCGTGGTGCCAAACGGCCCAGGCGGGCGACGGAGGCTGGACCGTTCCGCGTTCGCGCCAACCAGGGTGGGGTCGGTTCCCTGGATGATATCGGACAGCCTGGCACATGCCTGTTCGTCGAGACCCCCATCGCGGGCGACGCGCACGGTGTCAGCCGCGGCCTGAGCCTCGAGGACACCGCCCGTGATACTGACGCCGTCATGACCCATGTCGTGACCGACCATCGCGACAACACCCAGCGCGGCATCGGTCGCCGAGATCAGGCCCAGCGCCCGGGCCGACGCGCACAACCAACCCATCGCCAGGGTCGCTTCGGCGAAATGGTGCAGGTTATGGTACGGCAGACTTGCCGTCCGGCCGGGATCGACCAGGATGGCCGCCACCAGCGCTTCCCCGGTTCGGCGCAAGGCTTGCTGGTCTGGCGAAGGGGACGTGCTGCCAGTGGCAGCCGCGAACGCTTCGGCGAAAGCGGCCGCCAGGTCCGGCGGCACCTCGCGCATAGCAAGAAACCGGGCCTCGCGGTGCGCCAGGATGCTGGGTGGGCGCGCCGTGACGGGTTCTGTCACGGTGGCAGGGAAGTCGTTCATAGGTCTCCGTAAAGCAGTCCGCGCGCCACCAGTAGTTACCAATCGTTGACAATTCTGCGACAGTTGTCGGACGTTTTCGTGATCGTGCTATAATGGTGCCGGGTAGGACTGGTCGCCAGCCTCATGACTCCCCTCATTTTCGACTCCTGCATTACTATGCCCAAGCAGGCACGACTCTCCTGGACACCGCTTTTTGTATCAGGCTGGGTTACGTGACTCGAGGTATGACCCGGTCAGTTGGGCCAGCTTCCCGTTGCAGGTGGCGG
>CAMATI010000279.1 GCA_945861095.1 Asaia bogorensis
CGGGACGAAGGAACAGGCGTCTGGATCGAACCAAGGAACAACCGGGCGCTCCGTGGCCTTGCAGTCACGATCGTCCGTCGCTTACATTCGTTAGCCCAATGGTGGGTGAGACTGACCAAGCCTCACACACAGAAATTCGGATACTCCCAGATTCCTCGCTGGGAAGATTGCTGGGTCCATCGCTGGAATTCGCTCAGGCGCCCATCATGGCCCCAAGGCTCGACTCGAAAACCGCCTCGCCTCGCAACCGATCACAACCCCGGCGCCCAGGGCATGGCAATGGCATCGCGAGACAGAGAGCCAACCGACCAGTCAGCAGGTGCGAAACCACCCCACCCCACCCCCACCAATCGACGAACGCCCCCACCAATGCCAGACTCCCCGCAGCACCAAACCGAGGGAGAAAACCATGAACGACACCGGCAAGGGGCGGCTCGCGGTCGTCATCGGCGGGGGCAACGGCATCGGCGCGGCCACCGCTCGGATACTGGCCGAACGCGGCTGGAAACTCGCGATCGTCGACCGGGATATGGACAACGCCCAGGCCATGGCGGCGGAACTGAACGGCCGAGCGTGGCATGGGGACGTGACGGATGGGGCGGTGATGGCGGGATTGGCGCGAGAGATAGAGGCCACCCATGCGCCGCCCTACGCGCTTGTGGTGTCCTCCGGCACGTTCCAGGACTCGACGATCCCGGCGGCCGACGCCTCCCACGACGACTGGGAACGGCTGATCAGCGTCAACCTCGACGGCGTCTTCCATGCCTGCAAGGCCTTCGGGTCGGGCATGGCGGAGCGCAAGCAGGGCGCCATCGTCAACATCGCCTCGACCAGCGGCATGGGCGGATCGCCGCTGTTCGCCTATGGTCCGGCGAAGGCGGCGGTGATCAACCTGACCGAGTGCCTCGCCGGCGAGTGGGGACGCGCCGGGGTGCGGGTCAACGCGGTCTCGCCCGGGGTGACGTTGGTCCCCAGGGTGCGGGCGCGGATGCAGGCCGGCGCGCGGTATCGCGGCAACCCGGGTGACTCGATGGCGCTGGGCCGCGCGGTGGAGCCTCCGGAAGTCGGCGAGACCGTCGAATTCCTGCTGTCGGACCGTGCCTCGGCGGTGACGGGGGTGAATATCCCGGTCGATTGCGGCTGGGCGGCGATCCGCGGCTGGATGCTGTATGGCGGCACAAGGCCGACTTCCACGGGGCCGGCTCCCGGCGCTTGAACCCGGATAACCGCATCCCGGACAACCGCATCCCGGGAAACCGCATCCCCGTCTGGCCGCTGACGGCGACGCTGGCGGTGCAGACTTTGGCGACGATGGCGCTGTATTCGCTGCCGACGCTCGCCCCCGCCGTTGCGGCCGATCTGGATGTGCCGGGCACGCTGGCGGGCGGGTTCGTGGCGATCGCGTATGGGGTGGGGGTGATTTCGGCACTAATCTCGCCGGGGTTGATCCGCCGGCATGGAGGCGTCCGCGCGACACAGGCGGTGCTGCTGGCGGCCACGGGGATGGTGGCGATCGCCGCCACCGGGTCCAGCGTCGCGCAACTGGCCTTCGCCGCCCTGGTGCTGGGGCTGGCCTACGGGGCCTCGGCCCCGGCCAGCGCGCATCTGCTGGTGCCGCACACCCCACGTCCCATCTTCAACATGGTCATGTCACTCCGCCAGATCGGCGTCCCGCTCGGCGGCGTCTGCGCGGCCCTGATCTTACCGCCCCTGGTCCCGTTGCTGGGCTGGCGAGGCGCCCTGGCGCTGGAACTGATCCCCATGGTGGCGCTGATCGCCCTGATGGAAATCCCTCGCCGAAGTTGGGACAAGGACCGGGAGCCGGCTCGCCCCGCCTTCGGGCGCACCTTGTTGCAGCCGTTCCTGCTGCTGGCGGATGGGCGCATCAGGCGGCTGTCCTATGCGTCGTTCATCTATTCCGGACTGCAACTGACATTCGTTGCTTTCATGACGGTGCATCTGACCAGCGTGGTGCGGCTGGACCTGGTGACGGCGGGGTGGTTGCTGGCGGTGTACCAGGTGGCTGGCTCGGTCAGCCGCCCGATCTGGGGCTGGGTCGCGGACCGGTTCCTGACACCCACGCGGACGCTGGCGGTACATGGGGTTGGAATGGCGGTGGCCGCGATCGTGGTCGGGCAGTTCGGCCCCGCCTGGCCGGTAGCGGGGCTGGCCGCGGTGGCGGTGTTCGCCGGCTGCACCGCCTGCGCCTATACCGGCGTCGCCTATGCGGAATTCGCGGCCCTGGGCGGGGCGCGCCGGACGGAGGCGACCGGTCTTGGCACCGCGATGATGTTTTCCTCGGTCATGCTGATCCCGCCCGCCTTTGGCATCGCGGTCGGCGTGCTGGGCGGATATGGCAGCAGCTACATCGCGGTGGCGGTTCTGGCGCTGTCCGCGGTGGTGTGTTTGTTGTGGCCGACGCGACGGCAGGACTGACCCGCCGCCCGCCGCTACCCCGCATCCTCCACCAGCACCACATGCAACTGCCGAGGCCCATGCGCGCCCAGTTCCAACGTCTGCTCGATATCAGCGGACCGAGACGGGCCGGTGACCAGCATCACATTGCGCGGCATGCCGCCCATATCGGCGCGCAGCAGGTCCCAGGCTTCCTCATAGGCGCCAACCAGGCGAGACGCACGCAACACCACGATCTCGGTATCCGCCAGCAGATTCAACGTGGTGGGGCGTTCCGGGGCGCTGGGCAGCATCAGCGTTCCGGTCTCCGCGATCCCGGCGAAGGCGTGCTGCACACTGACCAGATCCGTCGCCTGCGCCCGCCCCTCACGGATGTCCAGCAACGGGCGGTTCGACCATGGCACCGCCCGCAAATCCGGATGCGGCGCCATGACGAACGACGTCGGTAGGTTCTGCGCCGCCAGGAAATCGGCCACCACCCGGGGCACCGCATCGAGGTCCGGCACGCGGGTAACAACCCCGAACTCCTTTTCCACATTGCGCACGAACAGATCGACCTGCTCCGCATGTGGCAGCCGGGACCGAGCCGGGATCAAATGCCGCGGATGAAGCTCCATCCGCCCGCGCAGCATGGCGATCTGATCGGAGGGCAGGGGGCCGCGCTTCAGGCCTCGGCGCACCGCGTTCAGGATGGCATCGCGGCTCATTGGTTGTGTCCCTGGCGGTGCAGCCCCTGGCGTTGTTCGCGAGCGTATCGGGCGAAGAAGGTTTCTCCTTCCGGCGCCGGCAGGTCGCGGCCCTCGGTCCAGCCCCCGGCGAAGGGCAACGACTTGAAACTGCGCTTCTTGCGACCGAGCCAGCCCAATGTCCGAGCGGCGATCCCCGTCGCCATGCGATACATCTGTGGCCGGCGCGCGAACCAGGCCCAGATCGCCAGGTTGGTGCGCATCGTGGCCGGGGTCAGATGCCGCTCGAACTCCCGTTCCCGCCAGTGGCGCATCAGCTTGGGCAGGGGGATGCGGACGGGACACACGCTCTCGCACTTGCCGCAGAAGGTGGACGCGTTGGGCAGATGCCCGGCCTGGTCCACGCCCAGCAGTCCCGGCGTCAGGACCGAGCCCATCGGCCCCGGATATACCCAGCCATAGGCGTGCCCGCCGACCGCGCCATAGACCGGGCAATGGTTCATGCAGGCGGCGCAACGGATGCAGCGCAGCATGTCCTGGAACTCCGTCCCGATCATGGCGGACCGGCCATTGTCGATCAGCACGACATGGTATTCCTCCGGCCCGTCCAGATCGCCAGGACGGCGCGCTCCGGTGGAAAACGTGGTGTAGACGGAAAAATCCTGCCCGGTGGCGGATCGGGCGAGGACCCGCAGCAGGGATGTGCAGTCCTCGATCGTCGGGACCATCTTTTCCAGGCTCGCCAGCACGATGTGCACCCGCGGCAACGTCTGCGTCAGGTCGCCGTTGCCCTCGTTCGTCACGATTACGCTGGACCCGGTGGCGGCGATCAGAAAATTGGCACCGGTAATGCCCACATCGGCTTGCAGGAACGCCGAACGCAGTTTGGTGCGGGCTTCGGTGAGGATATCGCGGCGTTCGTTGAGGACGCGATCGGCGGGCAGATCGGTGTGGGATTTTCGGAAGGCTTCCTCCCAGTCCTCCATGTTCAGATGAAACGCGGGGGCGATGATGTGGCTGGGCAGTTCGTCGCGCAACTGGATGATGTATTCGCCGAGATCGGTTTCGACCGGCGTGATGCCGTGCGCTTCCAGATGGTGGTTGATCGAGATTTCCTCCCCGATCATCGATTTGCCCTTGGTGACGGTGCGCGCACCCGCCTTCTGGCAAATCTCCAGCACCGCGGCGCGGGCGGCATCCGCATCGGCGCACCAATGCACCTTGCCGCCGGAGGCCAGGACGTTGCGCTCGTATTCCTCCAGGTAGAAATCCAGATGCGCCAGCGTGTGGTTCTTGATGTCGCGCGCGGTATCCCGCAGTTGCTCGAATTCCGGCAATCCGGCCACCGCGGCGGCTCTGCGCGCGATGAAGCTGGGGCCGCTGCGGGCGAGCGCCTTTTGCAGGCCCGGGTTGGCGAGGGCCTTGTGGGCGTTTGCCTTGAAGGCCGGGGCGGTGGAAACGTGCATGCGGGTGGTGGTCTTTCAACGGGAGCGCGAGACGGGTCGGGCGACGGCTGATCTCGCTTCTACGCCAAAAAATCCGTGTCGGGAACGCGCCAGCGGCTTGCCGGTTGATCCAGGCGGCGGCGGACGCTGGCAGGTTTCCTTCGATCCCGACCGACCTGTCCCGATTTGCGCCGTACGGACCGTTCCGGCAAGCAGGGCGAATGGAACATGTGCCCATCCTCGTCGCCGCGGGCCTCCTCGCGGGCGCAATGAACGCCATCGCCGGGGGAGGCTCCTTCGTTACCTTCCCAATCCTAATCCTGCTCGGCCTGCCATCCATCGCGGCCAACGCGACCAGCACGGTTGCCCTGTTCCCGGGCACGCTCGCAAGCACCTGGGCCTATCGCGACGGGCTGACCGGGGTTGCCGGGGTCAGCCTGAAGATATTGCTGCCGATCAGTATCGTCGGCGGCCTGATCGGGGCGCTTTTGTTGCTGCTCGCCCCGGAATCGACCTTCGATACCGTGGTCCCATGGCTGTTGCTGCTGGCGACCCTGACCTTTGCCGGCGGTCGCGAACTGGGCTTGGCGCTGGCTCGCCGTCTGCGGATCGGCACCGCGACGATGATCGTCTGCCAGTTCGTACTTTCGATCTACGGCGGTTATTTCGGAGGCGCGGTCGGGCTGATGATGCTCGCGGTCTGGAGCCTGCTGGACACGGCCGAATTGAAAACCTTGGCACCGGCGCGGACGCTGCTGGTCAGCGGTGCCAACGGGGCGGCGGTGCTGTGTTTCATCGTGGCCGATGCGGTGCGATGGCCGGAGATGCTGGCGATGCTGATCTCGGCGGTGCTGGGCGGGTACGGCGCGGCGCGGATCGCGCAGTACCTGTCGCCAAAGCTGATCCGCCTGTTTGTCCTGGTATTGAGCGGCCTGGTGACGGCGGCGTTTTTCCTCCGCGGCTTCTGAATGGCCTCTCGGCACCTGTTTGCGCGCCTGTCCTCCATCACTGCCAAGCCCCAACCGGGAACGCCACACGTTCGGCTGCGTTGTTGGCGGTCCGGCATACCGAACCATGAATGCCGGGCTATGCGACATAGCCGCGACAAATCACTGAACCCGACCGTGAACGATGACCCGCCGAACCGCATTGTGGTGTCGGCGCTTGCCTTACCCGGCGGCCGCGATCGCCTGTTCGACCTGGGCCTGGGTCTGCTTCACAAATTGCAGACGGCCGGCGACCGTCACGGCGGCCTGGGCACCGAGGGCATTGCCTGCATCGGTGACGCGAACCGGCCAGACGATGCAGGTGTATGTCCGATCGCGTCACCGGTTCCTACAAGGCCCCGGTTCCAGCGAAAGGAACCTCTGTGGATCACGGTGGCCTTCCCGTGATCTCCGTGGTCGACCTTACGGAACCACAAGCCAACCGATTGCCGTCGGACGGCCCCGTCGCCGAACAACGAGTCTGACTGGGATCGAAGCTTCGTGCCGGTTTCGCGGTCCGCAAGATCAACCACGGCGTTCACGGGAGGACCACGGCGATCCACGGAGGCCATAGGCCGGATCAGACGATCATGCGCCGAACGACATCCTGGAGACGAACTGCACAAAATTGCACGAAGGCGAGCCCCAAGTATGGGCGAGCCGATCTATCGCCTCGCAAGGCGGAAACGGTTTGGTGACGCGCGACCGGAGCCGCGTGTCGCCTGATCCCCTCTCGGGGTCGCGAGGCGCCGTCCGGTCGCTCTACACCACCGCCGGCGTCCTGGCGCCCGTCTGACCCGGGACTCGCAGCCGAGCGGCCTCAACCTCGTGGTCGCGGGCGCGGGCGCGGTGGGTGACGCGTTGGATGCCGGGAATCGCGAGCAGGGTTGGCTTGACGATCTGTTCCATGGACAGCAACGAATACGGACAATTGGCGCAACTGCCGACGAAACGCACGCTCAGCTCGCCGATGTTCTCATTGAGGCCCAGGATATCCAGCCGCCCGCCATCATTTGCCAGCACGGGGGCGATGATCTGTTCCACCACCCGCTCGACCCGTTCGGTCAGCGTCCCGGCGTAGAGTTCGTCCCGGTCGAACGCCGCGATCGGTGCGGCCGAACAAGGATCGGCGGTGCGGATCGCGGTCAGCGCCTCGGCATCCTTGGTTTCGTCCAGCACGGTCAGCCCGACCAATGCATCGGCCAGTGCCGGGGAAATCCGCTGTTGCACCAGATGATTGACGAAGGCGCGCGGATGGGCGGGGGAGAACGACAGTTTCGCCTGATACTCCGCCCAATCGAGTGGCACCGGGCCGTCGATCTTGAAGTTCTCGTCCCCGGTGCGGACTTAATCGACGATCAGTTCGCCCAGCCGATCGAAGAAGCGCCGATGCTCCTTGCCGGTCGCGGCCAGCTTGCGGTTGATCACCACGCCACGCAGGCGGGTCAGTTCGCGATCCTTGGGCAGCACGCCGGTCACCACGTCGACCCGCACGGCGCGGTTGGTGGCGCGGTCCACCACGATCAGGGCGCTGTTGCCGATGGCGCGGGAATGCACCAGCAGGGTCGCGCCAAGATCGGCCGGGGAAATGCCCAGGAAATGTGCCGGCACGTCGCCCGCGCAGGGAATGGCAACCCCGCTGACAAAGGCCAGGTCGTCGCGCTTGACCACCGCGCCGGGGCCGAACAGATGGTCCAGCCCGCGCTTGGCGGCGATGAACAACTGGATGGCAACGATTTCCTCCTTGAACTCCAGCACCGCGCTTTTGTGAGCGGACAGCAGGTTCAATTCGACCGGCTTGTCGTCCTGGCCGATCACGGTCACGCCGCCGACGAAATCCGACAGGATGCGGTGCAGGACGCTGTGATAGTCCAGCCGTCGGATCAGCGGCAGCAGCACGCGCAGGAAACGATCGCGTGGTTCCGCATCCAGTCCACGCAGCATCGCCCCGGCGGTCTGCCGGTAGGCGGCATCGGCGCCATAACGCTGGAAGAATGCAGTCATCGCCCCGACTGATTCGCTCAACCGTTCGGAGGCGCTGTCCAGTGGGTTCCGCAACTGGGCGGATGGCAGCCAATCGATCCGGTCCGGTGAGTCGCGCTGCGTATCGATCCAGTCCGTGTCGGTCGGGAACATCGCCCGCCAATCGGCGAACAGGATATCGGTTGCCTGGATCAGCGCGGCGCTGTCGGGGGCATCCCACAGGCGGGCCTCCCACGGGCGCAGGCCCTTGATCTGCACCGGCGTGCGCTTGATCAGGCTTTGGTGGGTGAACTGGTCCGCCTCCACATAGTCGGTCAGGCGGTTGACCTCTCCGGGGACGAAATCGATGAAGGCGGCTCCACGTGGGATGCGGTCGTTGCAGGCGACCTCGGCGATGACGGCGCCATGATCGCTGACGATTTTTGCCGCATCGCCCTCCTTGACGCCCAGTTCGGCGGCCTGATCCGGATGCAGTTCCACGAAATGGTCATCGGGATCCAGGCCGTAGATCGGCAAGGTCTTGATGCCGGAATTGTAACGGCCTCTCCCCCGCAGCGCCTGTCGTCCGGGCCGGCCGCGTCCGGAAATCAGGGACAGGGTGCCGTCCGGCAGCTTCGCGTCCAGACGAGCCAGGAAAGCGTCCGGCGGGCACACAAGACGCGCCTGCGCCTTTAGCCCACCATGCAGCCCGGGAAACGCCGTCGCGGCGGAACCATCGGGTGCGTAACGACCATTGCCGCCCCATTGCACGCCCATCCCCGCATTGGCGCGCAGGCTGGCATGGCTGATCGGTGTGCCGGTCGCATCTTCCAACCGGCAATACATGTCCAGTTCCCGGCTGACCTCCACGACATGGTCGAACACTTTGTCGGGGCGGATATTGCCGGCATTGTCCAGGTAACGCGCAAACGTCCGATGCACGACATCGGCATCCAGCCCGTTCAGTTCCGCCGTGTCGGGATCGCGCAGGCGTTCGGCGATCTTCAGGGCCAAGCGCGCTAGCAGCCTGTCGGACTCGGGATTTTCGATCAATAACGACGGCTGTTCGGCTGCGCCGGCGCGGTCATCAGACCGCCGGCGGCGCCCCGATCACGTCCTGACTGGCTTCATATCGGCCCGGAGGTGGCGTCACGGCCGACCCATC
>CAMATI010000280.1 GCA_945861095.1 Asaia bogorensis
TCCGGGCGGTTGGGTTGCCGTGCATAGATTCGGACATTGTGCCGCGCCGGAAGCCATCCGCCCCGCGCGTCGATACGATTTTCCCATTGTGTTGCGGCGCAGACTCACTCTTTCAGCACCGAGGCATAGAGCATTCAACAGCCCTGGGAGGCAATCCGGCCAGCCAGACGAAGGATTCCTTCACCATCGGCGCGGACATCGTGCTGAAGTTCTGATCTTCCCGAAGTGGGCTGCCTTGACGGATCAGGCCGGAGCGTTCGCGCTTCGGCCTTTTTCATGGGATCCAGCCGTCCGAAACAATGACCGATGGCCCGTCCTTATCGTCGATACCGGGCTTCAACGGCAGGGGACGGGTTTCCGGGTCAAGCCTGCCAATGACGGTAAGCTGGGCGCCGATGGGTCATTTCCGCCGTTTGTTTGGATTCCGGCGGTCTACTTTCATGGTAGCCACGAAGGACATGAAGAAACGAGGTCACGACACCACCACCGGTGATTGGGGTCGCCAAGCAGACCGAAGCCACGCACTTCCAACACGTAGCGCTATTGTGCCAATCCAGTGACCCATCGCACAACGGAAGCTGTCATTGCGCGCGCGGCGAAGCAATCCAGGGCAACCAACAGGATCGTGCCAAGCCCCTGGATTGTTTCGCTGTGCTCGCAATGACAGCTTCCACCCATAGGTCAGTGGGTATGAGAGCCTTTATTTTTGCAAGCCACCTAACGCAACACAGCCTCCGTCTTGCGCTTGATCAGTTCGAAATCGATCTCGCCGCCGATGCCCGGCGCGGTTGGCGCGTGCATCATGCCGTCCTTGTCGATCTCCAGGTCGTTCAGCATCCCGTATTTATGGGCCCCGTCCGGCAGCAGAACCTCCCACATCGTGGTGTTGCGGATCGCCATGCACAGATGCAGGTTCGCCAGGTTATTCAAAGAATTGCCGGAGTGGTGCACCTCGTAGCGCAGCCCGAACGCCTCGGCCAGATGCGCGGTTTTCAGCATGGTGGTCAGGCCGCCCTTGTTCGGGATGTCGCCGCGGAGATAGTCGGTGGCTTTCTCGGTCAGCCAGATCGGATAGGTATCCAGACCGCCGGCCGGGTATTCCGTGGCCATGATCGGAATATCCAGTTTCTCCCGCAGCTTGACGTAGTTGTAGATGTCCTCGTCCGCCAGCGGATCTTCATACCAATAATACTTCATCTCCTCGATCGCTCGGCCGACCCGCAGCGCGTCGGTGTAGCCATACGACCAGGTTGAATCGAGCATGATCCGGTAATCGTCGCCCACCGCCTTGCGCACCGCGACACAGACCTTGATGTCGTGGTCGGGGTCCCGAGGCGGATGGATTTTGTAGGCCTGCCAGCCCTTGGACTTGAACTCCTGCGCCTGGTCGACATAGGCGGCGGCGTCGGGCAGCACCTGCGAACTGGCATAGGCCGGGATCGAATTCCGGCAAGTGCCCATCAACGCATGCACCGGCAGCCCGGCGATCTTGCCCGCCAGGTCCCACAGCGCCGTGTCGACGGCACCGACGGTCCGATAGCTGACAGTGCGGCTGACCAGACGCATGGCGGCGTGGATACGTTCGCGCTCCAGCGGGTTCTGCCCCATCAGCATGGGTTTCAAGGACCGGATCAGTTGCGCCCCGTCCATGGATCCGGGATTGGATGCGGACCCGAGGAAGGCATGGCCCTCCAACCCGGCATCGGTGTGGATGCGTAGCAACCCCAGATTGCTGGAAGACGATGCCAGCGAGCCCTGGTGGTAGATCGTGGACGGGATGCCGTCCCAGGCGAATATGGTCAGAGAAACGTCATCGATCTTCATGGCGTGTATTCCTCCGTTCCGGGGTGTTTCTGTCACCGCTTGGGCGGGACTGTGCGCCAAGAGTCCGGGCAGGGCAACGTGGCCGGGTTGGCGTCCGTCCGGGCGCCACGCTTGCGGTTCTATACAAAAAATTGTATGATTTGTGCGATGGATCAGCCAGCCAAACCGGTCGAATTTCTGGGGACCGCGCTGGACGACCTCCGTGCTTTCCCGCCGCTGGTGCGGCGGGAGGCGGGGCATCAGATCGATCAGGTCCAACATGGGCTGGATCCGGATGACTGGAAGCCAATGGCCGCCGTCGGACCAGGCGTGCGGGAAATCCGCATCAGGGACGACAGCGGGGCGTTCCGCGTGATCTACGTCGCAAGGCTGGAGGAGGCCAACTACGTGCTGCATTGTTTTCAGAAGCTGCATTGTTTTCAGAAGAAGACCCAGCAAACCCGCAAGGCCGATATCGATCTTGCGGCGAAGCGCTACCGGGATCTGTTGAAGGACGTCAATCGATGAGTAGCGAGCGTTTTGCCAGCATATGGGATGCGATCGAGGACAAGCCCGCCCAGGCGGAGAATCTCCGCCTGCGGTCTCAACTGATGATGGCGCTGAAGGAGCGCATCGCGCGAGAGGGCCTGAACCAAAGCGAGGCGGCCCGATTGTTTGGTATCACGCAGCCGCGTGTATCGGATCTGATGCGAGGGAAGATCGAGCTGTTCAGTTTGGATACACTGGTAAACATGTCGGCGGTCGCCGGGCTGCATGTGCGGATGCATGTTGCGGATGCCGTGTGAGACCAATCCGGCAACGGACTGAATGACGTGGCGGGCCTGGCATCGTCCTTGAGCTGCTCAGGCACACGCTATGCCGGCACTTCTCTGAATTTGTAGCCCGCGGCGGAAAGATATGCCGCCAGAGCCGTTTCGACCTCCGCGTCGGCGGGTACCTCCCAGCACTCCGAGCCGGTAATAAATCCGCTCCTGCGTAACTCTTCCCCGAGACGCTGAAAGTGTACAGTGGTCAGCAGCGGCGCATTGGTTGCTCGCCCATTGTCGCGGGCGTACATGCGCTCGATGCAGTCGATCGTCTCGATCGGATGTTGACCATGCGCCTCGACCAGCAGTTTCAATCTCTCTCTTGCCGTCCGCCGCCGTTTGATAATTCCGACATGCTGGTCCGGGCGTGCCACCATCGCATAGAGAAGCAGCGCGGATCCTTCCGCGAACAGTAGCTGAGTCGCCGCGTTGTAGTACGAAAGCTGGTCGGCGACGGTCAGCAATTCCGGATGGATGATCGCATAACCCGCCCGTGCCAGGTTGGCCTCGATCCGGTCTTCCAGCAGAAGATGGGCCAGGGTCCGTCCGAATTTCGACCTCGACACATACAGCCTATCGGCTTTCGGCGCTTCGACGGTCCGAGGCGCGTGTCGCAGCACGCCGGTAAATTCCCTGAAGACCGGGTGGCTCTCGATGGTCTATCCCGGAACCAGAAGCTGGCTTGGGACCAGCAATTTCTCGAATTGCCTCAATTCGGCAACCAAACGGATACTGGCTTTCAGACCCAGAAGCCGCAACGTGTCGTGAATGAAGGCAGGGATGGAATGACCGGGGCCGCGCGGGATGAAAACGATGCTCGCCAGATCGCCGAGCACGGTGGGGGCTGCCCATAGTCGTCCAAGACTCTCCAGCAAGAAGTGACCAAAATGGCCATTTTGAAGCAGTCCGCCGTAGAGATGCATTCCGGCAACGAATGCGACATCGCCCGAATCCGAAATCGGCTCCTGAACGTTCCGGAACCCGTGCTTGGCGTGCATTCCGAGAGCACATGTCGAACGATCGCTGCGGTAGACGCCTCCGTCGAACACGCCTGGCGCATCCTTGTGCCCTGGACGTAGATGGAGGAGAGGGGCGACATAGCCCTGATCGAGGGTCTCGATCATGGGTGGGGCTTGGTCAGGCATCCGACGCATTCGTCAAGGTTCCACCCACCGATGATGCCAATCGCCCCGCCCGTCGGCTCACCGACGGTGCTCCCATGGATCGCGGGACGGCTCGCGTCAACGCCGCGAGCCGGTCCCTGCATTCGTCACGATCTTTCCTGACTACAACCCCTGCCCCGCCTTCCAGAACCGCTCTGTCGTCTTTAGGTATGTATCGATATCGCGATCTTCCGGCGCGGCCAGCACGTGCTGCACGCCGGCTGCCTTGTAGGCGGCCAGGGCGGCCCGGGTTTCATCGACATTGTTCCCATTGCAGGTAATCCGCAAAGAGATCGTGAAGCTCTCCTCCGGCCGCTCGGCGCGGAAGCGTTTGACGACCTCGGCGGCATTTTCCGGCTTCACCCGGCTGCCATGCCAGCCATCCAGGCGGCAGGCACGCCTGATCGCGGCATCCGACGATCCACCGATCCAGATCGGGATCGGCACGATCGGCTGCGGCTGAGATCGCATGTTCTCGACCTTGGCGTCGATCCATTTGCATTCGAAGGTGACGGGGTCCTGGCTCCAGACCGCGCGCATCAGGGCGATGCCTTCATCCATGCGCCGGCCACGTTCCTTGAACGGCACGCCCAGGGCGTCGAATTCCGCTTCCAGCCAGCCGACGCCGGCGCCCAGGATCAACCGTCCCTCCGACAGATTCTGCAGGGTCGCCAGTTCCTTCGCCAGCGGCAGCGGATGGCGCATCGGCAGCACCAGGACGGATGTGCCGAGGCGAACGCGGGACGTGGCGGAGGCCGCCCAGGTAAGCGTAAGCACCGGGTCCCAGAAATTCGGCGATGGCGGATAGCCGCCGTCTTTCGGCACGATGATGTGCTCGCTGACCCAGACATCGGCGAAACCGAGTTCCTCGGCCTGGACGGCGGACCGGCGGATGGACGCGGGGCCGGCCTTGCGGCCGATATGGGGCAGGTGAATGCCGAGCAGCATGATTTTGGTTCCTCCCGTGAGGGGAAGGAGCGTGCAAGGTTGCGAGGATGCCGTCCAGAGGCGGTGGCGGGATTGGCCACTGGTGGAACGGCATTTGGCGTGCGGCGCGCGGACCGTTATCAGGCGATCGAAGATTGCGTTGACCGAGGAACACCCATGACCGACACCCCGCCCGACCGCCTGTCCAACAACCCCGCCAGCCCGTTCTATGACGAAGCGGTGCTGCGCCGTGGCATCGGCATCCGATTCAAGGGGGTCGAGAAGACCAATGTCGAGGAATACTGCATCAGCGAGGGCTGGGTTCGCATGGCGGTCGGCAAGACCGTCGATCGCCGTGGCATGCCGCTGACGATGAAGGCCAGCGGCTCGGTCGA
This sequence comes from Asaia bogorensis, assembly GCA_945861095.1. Taxonomy (GTDB): domain Bacteria; phylum Pseudomonadota; class Alphaproteobacteria; order Acetobacterales; family Acetobacteraceae; genus Rhodopila. Next base: position 5,116 of record CAMATI010000280.1, read on the forward strand.
GGCCTATTTCCGGGAGCCTGAAGCCGAGGCATAGGGCTGGCCGATCCCACCCCGGCGTTTGCCGCCCCGCTGACATTATCCCAATGCCGTTTGGGGTTCGGGTCGGCGTGGTTCGGGCGCGTGGGGAGGGTTGCGACACTTTGCGGGTCTCTGGAATGGATGTGCCACCAAACCAGGCAGACATGCACACATGGTGTGCGGATTTGCCGAACGGTTAACCGCGCCTATCCGGAATGAAACCCCGGGTTTCCCGCATGGTTTCGTAACAAAAACCGCCCTTATCGGCATGGATCGGCAATGAATGTTCGTCGCGCGGTCGGTCCCCGCGGAACCAGGTAAAAGAGACAATCTGGCGAGGTCGCAGGACGATAGAGACGATTCCTGACCCATTGTCGGAACCGCAGCAAAAATCGCGCCGGTGTCCAATAGCGACGCATGCTCCGTCGCGTTAACCCATGCCTAATCTGCGTACAAACCACCTGAAATCAACGGGTCACGAGATATTCCGACCTGCCGATGACAAGATGACCGGGCGATCTTCTTGCCATCCGGAGGCGGCTCGTCTAGAACAAAAAATGAACCTGCCCCGCCGGCGTCCCTTTGGTGGCTTTCGCGACGACCGCCTCCCTGGCGGCTGGAACGCGCGGGATTGCCTGGGCCTTGCGGGACGCGGCTGGATCTCCCGATATCGCTGCGATCACCCGGTTTGGCGCATCAATCCTTTGAATAGACACAGTTTTCTGGAATTGGACGCGGGGACGGCCGGCCCGCCATGTGGCCTCCCCTCGGATGCCGGGTTGCCACGCCGCGCCCCCTGGGCCACGGACTGGGCACATCGGTGGCCGGCATGCCGCCATGACCGGATTCGCAACGAATTCGGCCGCGATCGAATGCCGACATGCGAAAACCGGGCAACGCGGATGGGGGACACGCCGCAAGAAGGTCCTGCCGGACCCACCGCGGCCTTGCCACCGCCCCGGAATGCGCACCAATCCCGGTCGCGCCGCGGACATCCGTATGCGAGCCATTGCAGGATAACGCCCCGCCCGTTCAAATTGGGGCGTCCAATCGCGACTCAACCCAGCCAAGGGGAGCCGACACAATGACCGCCATCCACCAACCTGACGCCTTTCACTGGCTGGGCGAGATCAACAAGGCATCCGCCGTGATGGTGGTCGAACAGGGCATCGTCCCGCCGAAGCTTGCCGCCCCGATCGCCACCGCCATCGCAACCGTCATCGCCAACGGCGCTCGCCCCGCCGCCGCTCGGCCTGCTGACTACCTGGCTCTGGAAGCCCTGTTGATCGAAGCCGGGGGGCCCGACGTCACCCGCGTCCATTCCGGCCGCAGCCGCCAGGATATCGGCGCCACCTTCATCCGCCTTTTCCTGCGCGACGACCTGTTGGTGCTGCTCGATTCGCTGAACCAGGCCCGCGAGGCGGTGATACGCCTCGCCGAACGCGATCCCGACGCCATCGTTCCCGCCTATACCTGGGGCGTGCAGGCCCAGCCCACCAGTTTTGGCCATTGGCTGGGTGCCTACGGGGCCGCGTTGGCGCGTGCCGCGGAACGGATGCGGCAATGCCATGCCAGGGTCAATCTGTCGCCGCTGGGTTCGGCCGCCCTCGGCACGTCCAGTTTCCCGGTCGACCGGCCGCGCCTGGCGGATTTGCTGGGCTTCGACGGGGTGGCGGAAAACTCCCTGGACGCCACCCAGATCGCGCCAGCCGATCTGCGGGCGGAAGCGATCGGGATTGCGTCCTCCACCGCGCTGACGGTGGGGATGCTGCTGGCCGATATCACGCAGCAATATGCGCAGACCCGGCCGTGGCTGATCCTGAACCAGGGCGCGAGCACGGGCGTGTCGTCCATCATGCCGCAGAAGCGCAATCCGTCGGGGCTGGTGCATCTGCGGCGTTTGGCCAGCACGGTGGCCGCCGGCGCCTCGGTCTTCGCGTTCCAGGCCCACAACGTCCCATCCGGCATGCATGATTACAAGCCGGATGGCCCAGATGCGATGCTGGCCGATGCGACTCGGATGCTGGCGGACCTGGCCGGGTTGCTGCCGGACTTCCGCTTCGATGCGGATCGGGCGCTGGATGAGGTGAACGCCGAGTACTCAACCACCACCGAACTCGCCGATGTGCTGCAACGCGATGCCGATGTGCCATTCCGGGCCGGCCACCATTTTGCCTCGGACCTGGTAACGTATGGCCGAGCAAACCGGCTGCGCCCGGCGGAGATTCCGTTTGTGGAGGCTCAACGTCTCTATGCCCAGGCGGTCGCCGGGTTTGGCTTGCCTCTGTCCCTGCCGCTGACCGAGCCGGAATTCCGGCAGACTTTGTCCGCCCAGGGCATGGTGCGGGCGAGCAAGGGCATGGGTGGCCCGCAACCGGCCGAAGTGGCGCGGATGCTGGCTGATCAGCGGGGGCGGTTGGGCGCGGACCGGGACTGGGTGGCGGCCGCGCGCGACCATCAGACGCGGGCTGGCGTTCGGCGGGATGCGGCGTTCGCGGCGTTGCAAGGCCGCGGTGGGAGAATTGCGGATGGCTGACCGCGCTCTATTTCGGCGGCCCCCAGCTTTCCAGGGTCCAGATCAGCGGCGATGGATCGACCCGGACGCTGCCAGTGCGGGGGGCGTCGATGTCGATGACCAGTACCATGGTCATCGTCCAGGTGATCAGCAGCAGGGCCGAGACCACCGGTTGGCGGTTGCGGTTGATTCCGAACTGATAGCCCATGGCGCCGACCGACATCAGCGCGACGACAAACACCAGCCGCAACACGTAGGGCGGCACGCCGTGTCCGAAATTCCGGCGGGCGGTGGTGGCAAGGTCGAACATATCGTTGAGGGAAATGATGAACGTGGCGGTTATGGCGGTGGGGGCTCGTTCGGTAACGCGCACCGCCAGCGCCCAAATATCGGTCTGCATGGTGTTGGTTCGGTTGATGATCTGCTGTTCTCGCGCGGGATCGATGGCGGATTGCACGAATGCGATCCGCAGGGTCGTGTAGTCGCGCAGGATTCGCTGAATGTCCGCGCCTTCCTGCCCGCCGACCATGCCGGCGCGCAGCCAGGCGGTGCCGATGGCGTTGGCCTCATCGAGGACGGATTGGCGGCGGAGATCGTATCGAGCGGCGGACAGCGAGAACGAAATCCCCAGCAGGAAGGCGAACAGGCCGAGCATGCCGCCGGTGATGAAGCCGACGGAGGAACGCGTGGACTCGGTGGGTTCCTGTCGGTCGGCGGTTCGACGCCCCAGGCGGTAGGCGCATTCGCTCGCCGCGAACAGGGTCACGAAGACGGCGATCGTGAGAAGCCCGAGGCCGAGGCGGCCGATGGCGATCAACGGGTAGAACAGGATGTCCAACATGGGGGTAGGTTAGCAGACGAGGCTGACTTCGCAATTCGGGAGTGGACAGGCGGGGCTGCCGCCCCGGACCCGGCCCAAGGGGCTCTGCCCCTTGGATCCCCGCCAAGGGCGACGGCCCTTGGAACCCGGACCATTGGTGGTTTTCAGGTGGGGCCTACCCGGACGC
>CAMATI010000281.1 GCA_945861095.1 Asaia bogorensis
GGGGAAGGTGAGCGTGGCGGCGCGTGGCGTCAAGGGGTTATAGAATAATTATGGCACTACATTGAAGATTCCAGGGGCGGTCGACTGTATATCAGGGGTTTTCCGTAGTCGTTACGGTATATGGTGGAAAAAACGCTAAAGATGGGCTACGATGGCGACATGAACATCGGCGACGAAGCAGCTCTGGACGGGGAGGATGCCTCCCCGCCCCACCCCATCGTGAAGGGCGTCGCGGTGATCGAGGCGGCGCTGGAAACCATGCCGGCCAATCCTGGCGTCTACCGTATGCTCGATGCCAAGGGCGACGCGCTTTATGTCGGCAAGGCGCGCAGCCTGAAGCGGCGGGTCACGTCGTATGCCCAGATCGCCCGCCTGCCGGAGCGCTTGCGGCGGATGGTGTCGGAAACGGTCTCCATGGAGATCGTCACCACCCATACCGAGGCCGAGGCGCTGCTGCTGGAAGCCAATCTGATCAAGCGATTGAAGCCTCGCTTCAATATCGTGCTGCGCGACGACAAGTCCTATCCCTGGCTGATGATGACGGAAGACCATCCGTTTCCGCAGATCGCCAAGCACCGCGGCTCTCAGACCCGGAAGGGCAGCTACTGGGGGCCCTTCGCCTCGGCCTGGGCGGTAAACCAGACGGTGACGGCGATGCAGCGCGTGTTCCTGCTGCGATCCTGCGCCGACACGGTGTTCTCCAACCGATCCCGCCCCTGCCTGCTGCACCAGATCAAGCGCTGCTCCGCCCCCTGTGTCGGGCGAATCGATGCCGCCGAGTATGGCAAGCTGGTCACCCAGGCCAAGGCGTTCCTGGCCGGCAAGTCCGGCGCGGTGCAGCAGGAATTGGCCGCGGAGATGGAGCGCGCCGCCGAAGCCCTGGAATTCGAGCGCGCCGCCGCGGTGCGCGACCGTATCCGCGGCCTGACCTTCGTGCAGGGCAGCGACGTGGTGAACCCGGCCAGTCTGGCCGATGCGGACGTGATCGCCGCCTACCAGATCGCCGGCCAGACCTGCGTGCAGGTGTTCTTCGTGCGCGGCGGGCGTAACAACGGCAACCGCGCCTTCTACCCCACTCACGCCAAGGCCGACGAAACGCCCGAGGTGCTCGGCGCCTTCATCGCTCAATTCTACGACGACAAGCCGCCGCCGCCATTGCTGCTGATCAACCACGAACTGGCGGAACAGGCTCTGGTGGCCGAAGCGTTGACCCTGAAGGCCGGCCGCAAGGTCGAGATCGCGGTGCCGCAGCGGGGCGAGAAGCACCAGGTCGTGCAGCATGCCGAGATCAACGCGCGGGAGGCTCTGGAGCGCAAGCTGGCCGAATCCGCCGGGCAGGCCAAGCTACTGGACGGAGTCGCCGGCTTGTTCAAGCTGGACGCGACCCCCGAACGGATCGAGGTCTACGACAACTCCCACATCATGGGCACCAACCCGTATGGCGTGATGATCGTCGCGGGGGCCGAGGGGTTCATCAAGGCCGCCTACCGCAAATTCGGAATCCGCGGCGCAATCACGCCGGGTGACGATTTCGCGATGATGCGGGAGGTGCTGCAACGCCGGTTCGCGCGTGCCCTGAAGGAACAGGCCGAGGGCGCGCCGGAGTCCGACTGGCCCGATATCGTGCTGATCGACGGTGGCATCGGGCAGCTTTCAGCCGCGCGCGGCGTGCTGGACGAACTGGGTGTGAGCGATGTGAAGCTGATCGCCATCGCCAAGGGGCCGGATCGCGATGCCGGGCGTGAATGGCTGCACACGGATGGGATGGATGCATTCCAACTGCCGCCACGCGACCCGGTGCTGTATTTCCTGCAACGCCTGCGCGACGAGGCGCACCGGTTTGCGATCACCACCCACCGCGCCGGGCGCTCCAAGGCAATCCGACAGAGCGAACTGGATGAAATCGACGGCATCGGCGCCGCTCGCAAGCGCGCGCTGCTGAACCATTTCGGATCGGCCCGCGGGGTAAAAATGGCCGGTCTGCCGGACCTGGAGGCCGCCCCCGGCATCAGCCGCGAAACCGCGCGACGGGTGTATGCGCATTTCCACCCGGGCGTGCGGATGGAGGGTGGGGCGTAGGGCGATGATTGGGTGGGGGAGAAGGGCGGAGCCCCGCCCCTTCCTCCCCTACCCGATCGGCGGCCGACGCTTTACCCAACCCGCCGCACGCTCATACGCCGCCGCAACGCGCAGGACGGTCGCGTCGTCGAAATAGCGGCCGACGAACTGTACCGATACCGGCAGGCCGGTGCTCGCCAACCCGGCCATCATCGCCAGAGCCGGATGCCCGGTCACGTTGAACGGCGTGCGCGCCTGACGCGGATAGGTCCGCGCCGTCGTCTCCTCATCGTCCAGCCGGCTGGCCGGGTCCATGGAACTCGCGCACAGCAGCACGTCGTAGTCGCGCAACGCGTCCTCCACCGCCGCGATCAGTTCCAGCCGCCGCCGCTGGGCACCGACATAGTCCCCAGCCATCATAAACGCACCGGGCAGCAGGCGCCGTCGCGCCAACTGGCCGTAATCACCCGGCCGGGACCGCAGCCACGGCGCATGAATGGACCACGCCTCACTGCACAGGATCACCCGGTTGATGCCCGAGAACTCGTTCAGGCTGGGCAAGGTCACGGTGTGAACTTCGGCCCCTTCCGCCTGAAGCACGCGGGCAACGTCCTCCAGATGCGCCGTCACTTCGGGGTGAGCCGGCATGTCGACTTCGTGGAAATGACGGACGAAGCCGATCCGCATGCCGCGCACGCCGCGATCCAGCAAGCGCCCGAAATGGCGGAACTGAGTCGGCACGCTGCCCGGGTCTTCCGGATCGTGCCCGGCGATCGCGTCCAGCATGATGGCATTGTCCGCCACCGTTCGGGTCAGCGGCCCGACATGATCCAATGTGAAGGACAGCGGGAACACGCCGCGCCGAGACACCAGCCCATAGGTCGGCTTCAACCCGACAATGCCGCAGGCGCTGGCCGGATTGCGCACCGAACCGCCGGTATCCGTCCCCAACGCCACCGGGAACAGCCCAGCACAAACGCCCGAACCCGAGCCGGACGACGACCCGCCCGGGTGATGGTCCGGATTCCACGGATTGCGCGCTGGCGGGAACGGCAGGTCGAAGCTCGGTCCCCCAATCGCGAACTCATGCGTCGATAGCTTCCCGATCATGATCGCCCCGGCCTGACGCAGCTTTTGCACCACGACCGCGTCAGCCGCCGCAATATTGTCGACCAGGATTTTCGAATGTCCGGTGGTGGGCAGCCCCGCCACGTCGATGATGTCCTTGATGCCGACCGGCACACCGTGCAGCGGACCGCGAATCCGACCGGCCTGGATCTCGGTTTCGGCCGTCCGGGCCGCCGCCATCGCGGCATCGGCGTCCAGCCGAATGAAGGCGTTCAGCTTCGGGTCCAGCACCTCGATCCGCTTCAGCAGCGCCGTCATCAATTCGACGGGCGAGATTGTCTTGGCGGCAAATGCCTTCGACGCCTCGACGGCGGTCAGCCAATGTGCCTCGGTCGAATGTGCCTGGGTCATAGGCCAACCCCCGCGCGCATCGGCGGCCAGGGTTCGGCGGCCGGATCGGTCGGCACCTTCACCGCACCCGCATTGTTCAACGACTGTTCGGCCGCGGCCATGACATCGTCGGGGAATTCCGCCAACGCCTTCTCCAGGCCCGCGGCGCGGACCAGTGCCGCGACGAGTTGCTTGTCCATGGGATCACCTCGCACATTGAAGGCGCGGATGATGATGCGACAGCAGCAGCGACGGAAGGGGGGAGCGGGCCGGGATTTGGCATCCAACCGGCTGGCCGCCCGGTTTTTTGTCTGCCAGAGGTGTTTCACCGTGACTGATGGCGGCAAACCACTCTGGCCCTTGGTTGGCTTTTGTGCGGTTACCTGTTGAGTGACTGGCCTCAGCCCGAGGCCCAAAGGCAGCCACCGGCGGCGCTGGTCCACCAGCCTCTGCTGCGTGCCTTCGAGTCGTCGTGGTGAACATCGCGGCGGCGCGCGGTTCGTGGCGTCCCCAACCAATGGAATCCTTCCGGACAGACAAAGGGTCCTGGGCAATTTCCACGACTCTCGCCTCGAAGCCACGACTGGCGATCCGCGGGTTGAACGTGACGCGCGGGTTCATTCCGGCGGGCGTCCCACCGCACGGCGACCCTCGCTGGGAACCTCCTCCTCTGCCTGCGTTCCACATCAGGCATGCATGCGGGATGCACGCGGCAATTTCACGTTTCCAGGCGTTCCGCCGCATCGCGATCTGCTCTAGGATGCTGCTCGCATGCTGACAGACCTTCCCAATCTTTTGACCTTGTCGCGGATTGCCGCGATCCCGCTGATGGTCTTGCTGGTCGCCTGGCATGGGCCGGTCACAGACCTGGCGGCCTGCGCGGTATTCGGCGCGGCGGCGATCACGGATTATTTCGATGGCAAGATCGCCCGTTCCCGCCGGCAGCAATCCGATCTGGGGCGGATGCTCGACCCAATCGCCGACAAGCTCCTGGTCGGAGCCGCGCTGATGATGCTTGTGGGGCTCGGGCGCCTGTCGGACGCGGCCCTGTACCCCGCCGTGGTGATCATGTTGCGGGAAATTCTGGTCAGCGGCTTGCGCGAATACCTGGCCGAACTGCGCATCGGCCTGCCGGTCACCAAGCTGGCGAAATGGAAGACGGGCTTCCAGATGGGTGCCCTGGGCACCTTGCTGGCCGGGGACACCGGCGCGCCGGTCATTCATCTGGGCTTCCTGCCGGTTTCCCTGATCGGAGAGGCGATGTTGTGGGTCGCCGCCGGTCTTACCCTGCTGACCGGATGGGATTACCTGATTGCCGGCCTACGCCATGCCTCGGCGCCACCCCGCACCCGCGGCGTCCCGGACCCCACCTGAGTGTCCCACCGCCCATCGGCTTGCATCGACCCGTCACGGCGCTCATCAGCGACCTCCCTGGCCCGGCGTCGCTCTCCCAACCTGTCGGACAACCCCGCCCATCCCGCCGCCCAGGGCAAACGACCCGCCTGTTCGCCCGTCAGATCATGAAGGTTCTGGGCATTATCGGTTGGTCCGGCAGCGGCAAGACCACCTTCCTGGTCGAACTGCTGATCCAGTTGCGGGCCGAGGGCGTGTCGGTGTCCACGATCAAGCACGCCCATCACGGCTTCGACATGGACCGGCCCGGCAAGGACAGTTTCCGCCACCGGGAGGCCGGCGCGCACGAAGTCCTGGTGACCTCTGGCACACGCTGGGCGTTGTTGCACGAAACCGTCGGTCCCGAACCCGGACTGGCTGAACTGCTCGGCCGCCTCGATCCCGTCGATCTGGTGCTGGTCGAAGGCTATAAGTCATATGCGTTCCCGAAGCTGGAAGTGCATCGGCCTTCTCTTGGCAAGCCCCCGATCTGGCTGACCCAGTCCGACGTCGTCGCGGTTGCGACCGACGAGGCTTTGGATGTTGGCGGGCGAAGCTTACTCCCGCTGAACGACCCACCCGCGGTGGTCGCCTGGTTGCGGGTCCACCTCGATCTGCCCGCGCGCGCCCGAAGCGACACAGCGGGCGACATTGCGGGCGATACAGCGGGCGACATTGCGGACGCCGCCGGGGACGACACAAGGGGCGCGCCGAATTCCAAACCTGATGCCGTACGCCTTGCCGCCGAACCAACCCGGGGCAACAATGCTTGAGCTTGGCGCGATCCGCGGGCACATTCCGGCGCGATGGTCGCCGGCCCTTGCCGGAGATCCCTCGACCTTAACCGCCTCAACCCCTCGGGAGCCTTTCTGCATGCGGCGTATCGCCCTGCTCAGCCTGACCCTGGTGCTCAGTGGTTGTGGTCATAATACCTGGTGGAACCCGCCGCTGACCGGGGGTTACAGCCCGAACACGCCGCCTGGCGACGGCGAGAACATGCGCCGGGTCATGGGGTTCGGCAGTGCCGCGGACCCGCTGCTGCCAGAGCCCGGAAATATCTGGCCTGGCCCCTTGCCGCCGACGCCGAGCCTGTTGGATATCGAGCGAGATACCAATTTGGACCTGTCGGAGACGATCCCGCGGCCGCGCGGGTCCTCGCCTCCCGTCACCGGCCAACTGCCCCCGCAACTACCGCAAATCCCCCAGACTTCGACGCCGATGGCGCCGCCGCCGGCCAGAGATCCGAGCGGGCGGATCATCCAGGCACCGAGCGGTCCGGGGGTCACGAGTGGTGGCGGACCGGGGTATCAGACCACCACCACGCCGGGTGGCGGATCGGCGATCGTCGTGCCGAACGGCAACGGCACCAGCACGATCATCCATTCCGACGGGCGGATCGAAACCGTGCCGACGCCAAGATGATGTCCGCTCCCGCCGCCCTGATTTCCAGGCATGCGAATGCCGCGCATGTCCCCGCGCGTGCGATCGCCGCGTATGGTCCCATATAGATCGGCATGGGCAAGCCTCTCACCATTCTGTACTTCGCCTGGTTGCGGGAACGGGTCGGCCGGTCGGAGGAAGAACTGGACCTGCCGGCTGGTGTCCGCACGGTTGCCGATCTGGTGGCGCACCTGGCGGATCGTGACCCCGGCTACGCCACGGCCTTCCAGAACCGCCGCACCGTCCGGTGCGCGGTGAACCAGGAATTCGCCGACCCGGATGCGCCGATCCACCCGGGTGATGAGATCGCCTTCTTCCCCCCCGTCACCGGCGGTTAGGCAGCGACAATGGCGCGCATCTCCGTGCAGACCGACGATTTCGATACCGGCGCCGAAATTGCCGCCCTGACCGCCGGACGCACCGATATCGGCGGCATCGGCTGCTTCATCGGCACGGTGCGCGCCCAGCCGGGCCCGAAGGACGCCGCCGCGTCTCCGCCGGTGGACGCCGGTGTGCTAGCCGGTGTGCTCGCCCCTGGGGTGGCCCCTGGGGTTGCCCCCGTGGTGGCAATGACCCTCGAACACTATCCAGGCATGACGGAGCGCGCCATAGAGCGGATCGTCGCCAGCGCCGAGGCCCGCTGGCCCCTGCTGGGATGCACGGTCATTCATCGCGTCGGCACCTTGCGTGTCGGCGAGAACATCGTCCTGGTCATCGCCGCATCGTCGCATCGACAGGCGGCACTGGACGCAACCGCGTTCCTGATCGACTGGCTGAAAACGAAGGCACCATTCTGGAAACGGGAGGAATCCGTCGACGGTCGGGGCGCCTGGGTGGAAGCTCGGGAAGCGGACGACGAGGCAGCGGCGCGATGGCAATCGCTCTGACCGTGTCGCGGGTCGGATCGGGCCACGGACGGAGACCATCCAGGCTCCGCCGGCAAGGCCGCGCATAAGGCGATCAAATGGCGGGAGGGCCAGGATGCGCTACACAATCACCAAACTGTCGGACCATACCGGCGCCGAAGTGGTCGGCATCGACCTGACCGGTCCGGTCGACGAAGCCGCGAAACGCGCGCTGAACCAGGCATTCGTGGATCACAGCGTGCTGGTCATCCGCGACCAGTCGTTGGCTCCCCACCAGGTGCTAGACGCCGTGAAGCTGTTCGGGGAGGTGTTTCCCCAGCACAACACCCGCTTCGCCCTGCCCGATTGCCCGGAGATCCATTACCTCTCCAACCAGGACAAATTCCCGGATGGACGCCGCTACATCCCTGGCGAGGGCTGGCACACCGACCATTCCAACGATGTGCGACCGCCCAAGGCCACGGTGCTGCACGCGGTCAAGCTGCCGGATACTGGCGGCGACACCCAATATGCCAACATGCAGGCGGCCTATGCGTCACTGCCGGAGGCGATGCGCAACCGGCTACAGGATTTGCAGGCGATTCACGTCTATCAGAGCAGCCACAGCCAGCGAAAACTCATGAGCCTGCCGGATGCGGCGAAGGAACGGGTGCCCAACGCGGTGCTGCACCCCATTGTCCGCACCCATCCCGAAAGCGGACGCAAGGCGCTCTATCTCAATCCGATCCGGATCGAGGGGATACTCGGTCTCGATCACCGGGAGGCATTGCCACTGCTCGCCGATCTGCTGGCCCATGCGACCGAGGCGCGCCACCAGTATCGGCACACCTGGCGGACGGGCGATTTGGTCATGTGGGACAACCGCTGCCTCTTGCACAAGGCCAATGGGGATTACGATATGGGTCAGATCCGCTATCTGTATCGGATCATGCTGAAGGGCGACGTGCCGATGTAGGGTGGGCGACGATCACTCCGAACGGCCCCTCGACAAGGCCGAAGCGGATCCGCACACCCCCGCCATATTGGTCATGCCATGCCGTTGTTGCTCAAGACCGCCCTGTCGCTATTCGGCCTGTTCTTCCTGTTGCCCCTGGCAACGTCGGCGCTGATTTACCATGCAAGAGGCGGCGACCCGAATTGGTGGACGGCCGATCGGTCCAGCACCGGGTTGCTGCCACCGCCGACGCCCGAACAGGGGGCGATCGTCCGCATCTTTTCCGCTCAGACGGTGCGATGGCGCGGCATCTTCGCCACGCATTGCTGGATCGTGTTCAAACCGGCCGGAGCCGCGGCTTATACCAACCGTCCTAAACATTGACACATGCCCAAAGGGAGGCCTTGGCGCCAATGGAGCGGATCCGGTCTGGATCGGAGACGAGGAAGTTCCAAGCCTTGCAACACGCATCGACAATAGCCTCGTAGCTGTCCCAGACGATTGCG